>JAEEMQ010000049.1 GCA_016283295.1 Alphaproteobacteria bacterium | reverse complement strand
GCAAGATTATTATATTTGGCGAACGAAGCGCGATAACCGAGTTCGCGACAAACACGCCGAAAGAGAAGGTAAAATATTCAACAGACATATTCCGCCGGAGGGAGGAAACCCCGGCGAGGATTATAATTGTCGGTGCTGGGCGGAGCCATATAAACCGGAAAGATATAAGAATAAGCCGATGATTGTGGATGTCAGCGGACTTGATATGTTTAAAGAGCTGCAATCAGAAATGAAACCAGCCGACTTAAGCACCAAAAACTTCCCGCAATACGCCGCCAATGATAAAGCAGATATGGCAACGGATGCAGTGTATAAAAAATATGATAACAGCATTCTTACGGAAGATAAATTCCGTGACATAATTACTTTTTTACGTAAGCCCGGTATTGAAGGATTTGCAAATTATCCTTATTTAGATAGTGTCGGTAAAGATACGGTTTGTACGGGGCATCTGATAACGGATAAAGAACAGTATAGTTTGCCATATTATATGGCAGACACCGGTAAACCGGCGACAAAGGCAGAAATCAAAAAAGAAATGGATAAACTACATAAATATACGGAATATCAAAAACATGCCAAAGGAAAAGATGTGCTAAGACATACATTTTTTGAAGATGTAACGAAATTGCGTTTAACTGATGCTCAATGCGATGCCATAGACCGTGAAATTATAGAAAAGAAATGGAATGAATTGGTTGAACAGTTCCCGAACTTTACCATTATGGATTGGAATTTGCAGCGTGCTATTTTTGATGTGCATTATCAAAATAATGTCACACAAAAAGCAAAAAAAGAAAAAATTGATAAGAATCATCCGTTTGGGAAATATGTATGGAAAAATTTATGGCTAAGCGCCACAAATAAAGACATCCAGGGAATCGCATCTAACTTGCATATAGATGACGGTAACAAATTCCGTAATGACGCAAAAATTATGTTTGCTTTACAAGGTGGTTTTTATCAGTAGACTAATATTATTTCATAATCATTATTGGTGTTTCTGAACAGAAATTTTTATATATTTCTATGTAATATGGTATATGGTCAATTGGACCTATAGGATCATTTGTAAAGATTGCATGATATTCAGAATTATTGAACACATAATATTCTGGAGAATACCTAAATTCGGGGTCTTTTTCAGTATGTCCTTGGTCAATAACGATATCCGGTTCATCGGATATCGTTTTACCTTTTTTCCATGCTGCAAAACGGTATATATTCGGAATATCTATCTGGGTAGATACTTCATACAGCCCTTCCATATCGTCAATACGAATCAGCCAATCTTTGGTTTCCATAGTGTATAAATTATAGTTATAATTTTTTAAGCTTGGATGAATTGTCTGTTTTTCTTTTGCGATATATTCTTCCCGATATCGCTTTAATTCTTCACTGTCTTTAATCCAAATTATCTTACCCTCGTCGGTCAAATGCGCATCAGGGCAATAATTTAAGCATACACCGCCGAGATTTCCTCCGGAACCCCAATGTTTCATCGGCGTATCAATAAAATATTGCCGCAAATATTCCGGCAGAATAATGTCATATTTTTCAATAAATTCCTGCTCATTTTGCACACTCGGCACACCCCATCCAAGCGAAAACGGATATACGACGTTTTGCGCAATCAATTGCGGATTATTGGTCTTAAGTAAATCCTTAAATTTTTTGACCGATTTTTTTATATGTTCAAAATATTCTGCATCACTTGTTTCAGTGATAGTAATTTTTTCAGCAGCTGCCGCCAAACCCCACAAACAAAGTCCTAAAATCAACACCAACTTTTTCATTTTTATACCTCTGGAGTTTATGTAGCATAGTTTGGTTAAAATACAATAAATAACCGACGGAAATCCGGGAGAAGATTATAACTCAGGTATATATAACTGAAGATGAAGCTGATTATTTGATGTATTCGCATTTACAACGGGATTACAGCAACCTTAAACACTATTTACTGGAAATTGATAATGCGTCGGAAGCGGCACAAGATGTTGCTTTTGATATTCAATATAATACGGGAAATTGCTTGCAATTCGTACGTTTCAGAAAATGGGTAAATGCAAAAAATTTAGATAAAATGATAGAAGAAAGTTTTAGGCCAGATGTAGGAAAAAGCAGAAATGATAGTATTGCGGCAAGGCTTAGATCTAATAAAGATTGGGACTATTAGTTATATTTACTGCAGGATATTTTTTTGCTGAAAAATTGTTTATAACGGTTATTTCAATAGGAATTGTTTCTAAAGCGCGAGCGGTGTTGATTTCGACTATATAAGATATTTCTTTATCTTTAAAGATGTATTTCTCATTGTTCGCGCTTCCATATAGTTTTAACTTTCCGTTATTGATGATTATTAGCGGTTTTTCGGACATTTTTTGCTCTTTTTTCCAAATTGCCAGTCGATATGTCGTTGCACTCAAACCTTTATTAGTCAAATCAATTCTATATATATGGTCGTAAGTTTTCAATGTATATAAATTTTTCTGATATTTCTTTAAAGAAGGATAGATTTTGCTTTTTTCTTCCAATACACATTTTTTATTATTTTGTGTGCGTTTTGCAGTATATTCAATATCCATCAAATAACCATCTGTCGATAATTGAACATAGGGACTATCATAAAAAATTACATTTTGTTTTTCGTTAAAATTCCATAGATTGATATCAGAAGCCATAATTTGTGTTGTTAACAATGAATCAAATATTATATCGAAATTTTGAACAAACTCTTCTTTATTTTGTATATCCGGACAATTATCGCCAATATTAAACGGATATTTTACGTATTTGGAGATAATATGCGGATTGTTGGTGGCTATTAGGGTTTTAAATTTTTCCACTATATTTATTATATTTTTATTATCAGTTGAATGGTCATAATTGATTTGATTGTTACCCTTAGCCAACTTTGTTTGCAAATTAAGTACTAATAACAACCCTAAAATCAACACCAACTTTTTCATTTTCACACCTCTGGAGTTTATATAGCATATTTTAGTTAAAATACCATAAAAGCCGGTGGAAATCCGGGAGAAGATTATAGCTGTCGGTGCCAAAGCGGAGCCATATAAACCGGAAAGATATAAAAATAAACGCCCGGAAGTTACTCGGGCGTTTATAAAAAGTGATTACAGCTTTGAGAAGTGAACCCTTTTCTTCTTCGTTTGTTTACGGCGCATTTCCTGTCGTTCCGCCGCTTTCTTTTGCGCGGCGTTATATCCCTCTTCCGCCTCGGCACACCTTTTGAAAAAGGCGATAAGCGCATCGGTCAGACCGCTGAGCCAGCCGTAAAGAATGATGGTACCGAATAATACGACCCACGCATACATTACCGCCAGAAAGCCGCCTAAGGTCGGCATTTGCTTGAATTGTTCGCCGGAAAGGTGTTCCAAAATCGTTACCAAATTGACGGAGTAAGCAACAAACGCAGCACACAGCGCCAGCAAAAACACATTAATCAGATGCTGCCACTTGCCGTATTTTTCCGTGATGTTGTCCCATACTTCAAAAGGCAGAAGCAAAACCATCGCCATTTGCGGGATAAACAGACAGCCCAGCCCGAGGGCAACAGCGCTGACAAAGGCAATAATGCCGAACCCGAGCAGTATCTCCGTCCATTCGGCCGCCGGCTCGCGATAGCCGAAAGCAAACACGTCATAGTGCACCGAAAGTGCCGCAAAAATAAAGGTCAGGCAAGCCATGGCGCAAACTGTCAGAATTTTGCCGATAATCTCTCTCTTCATAATATTCGGGATTTTTTAAGAGGCTCTGATTTGTTCCCGTTCCTCTGTGGGTAATAATAACTTAATTATGTTTACTCTGTATTCAGCAATAGAATAAACATAGCGATATGTCAAGCGATTTTACGCACGCAATTTTGCTTGATTTTTTGCAAAAAATCGGATAAACTGGAGGTGTTTAAACCTAGGGATTATGTTTTACAAATGAAAATATGAATTATTTTTTTCTTGTTAAAAACATAGACCAACTTGTATGACGCTAGATTGTTTGAATGTCCGTTCTTTGAGTTTATAAGCGACTTGAATTGATACGGATTGGATACATTCGGTGCGGTTGATTTCTTTTGGAGATTCATTTGCGTATGAGCCCTAGGTTTTTAATAAGAAGTTTCACGACGTAGCACAGAGAGGGGAAACCCTTGTCTTGTTGTAACATGAATGCCGGCCTCAAAGCCCTCCAACAGAGAAACGAAATCAGGAGGTAACGCGTAATGCGAGTGCGATTTAATCGTGCGTATACAGTGTATACGTAGGGGGTGTCAGGATTGTTACAGTTAAGACTGTGTGAGTTAAAACTATATTAGAGAATATGAAAAAATCAGGAATTATCGTTTCTCTTATTTCAGTAATGGTTATCGGTTTTTCTTCATGCTCTGACAAGGAGCAGAAATTGGATTTTCCTCAGGCATGGGGAGAACTGACTTCTATCCGTTGCGTCGGACAGGATACGACAACAATGCACTATCTGCGTGCAGACGGCACAGTTGATAGTACAACTGTTGTACGCTATCTCATGGAGGACGTTCACCCTTCGTATCGATGATGAAGCCTTTTCTGCCGATTGGTATGAGAATGGCAAAGTCGTTACGACCTATTCGATTAGGCGTAATATCAAACCGCTTACCCATTGGGAACCAGTTCTCTAAAAGAGTTTGGTCGCGTTTTTGTCTCGGAAGAGCAAAAGCGCGGCTTTTTTATTTTCCGCCGGACTCAGCCTATTCTTTGAATGATTTTGGCGGCGATTTCTTCATAAGCTTTGGTGTGCGGGCTGTCCGGATTTTCTGCCACAATCGGCGTACCGGCATCGGAAGTGCGGCGAATTTCCGGCTCCAAAGGAATGGCGCCCAAAAAAGTTTCGCCCATACTCTCGGCAGTTTGTTTGGCGCCGTTATGCCCGAAAATATCGGCACGTTCGCCGCAATGCGGACAAATAAAATAGCTCATGTTTTCGATGATTCCCAACACCGGAGTGCCGGTTTTTTTGAACATATTTACCCCTTTAATCGCGTCAATCAGCGCAATATCCTGCGGGGTTGAAACAATCACGATACCGGCAAAATCCACGCGTTGCGATAGCGTAATCAAAATATCGCCCGTTCCCGGCGGCATATCAATCACCATTATATCAATTTCACCCCAATCTGTTTGCGTCATCAGCTGCTCAATCGCTCCGCAGGCTTTGGCTCCGCGCCAAATCAGCGGGGTGTTGCGGTCAATCAGCGAACCCACCGAAATTGATTTTATGCCGCATTCGCAAAACGGCTGAAAGTTTTTACCGTCGTTCGAAACCAGCGGCGAGCCCTCATAGCCGAGCATTGTCGGCACCGACGGACCGTAAATATCGGCATCGACCAACGCTACGTTTTTGCCGCAGTTAGCCAGCGCCAACGCCAGATTTACCGCGGTGGTTGATTTGCCGACGCCGCCTTTGCCAGAAGCCACGCCGATAATGTGCTTAACTCCGGGTATTTGCCATTTTTCGATGGCTTGAACACCGATGTTATTGTTTTTTTCTTCCACAAACAGAACGGAAATCTTATATTCCGGCAATAATGCGGATATTTCTTGCTTTAAGGCCGCGGTTATCTGGGGATTCTCTGCCAGATTTTTATATTCGATAATCAAGCGTTTGCCTATGATTTTCACGCCGGCAATATTGTTCTGCGGATAGTATTGGGCCGCAATTTCATAAATTTCCGCTTCCGTCATTACATTAACTCCCATGTGGATATTTCGGATAGTTGATTGTATTTATTTAACAGATGGATTATCTTAAAACAACAAAAAAATTTTTACAAAGGAAATAAAATGGTTAAAAGCACTAATCCTTGGGATAATGATAATAACGACGACGCATGGGGAAGCTCTTCCGGCGGTCGCGTGGCCCGCAAGTTTAAGGTTTTAACGAACAACTCGCAGGATAATTGGGGCGGCTATGCCAAATACGGCATTTTGCTGTTGATTGTTTTGTGGATTTGCAGCGGTTTTTATCAGGTACAGCCGAGCGAAGCCGGTGTGGTGTTGCGTTTCGGCAAATATATCGACACCACCGATGCCGGTTTGCACTATCATTTACCGGCGCCGATTGAAACGGTAATAAAAGTTAACGTAACGCAGGAACGCAGTATTAATCTGGGTACAGGTGATGCCCGCGACTATCGTAACAATGCCTTTACCGAGAGCCACATGCTGACCGGCGATGAAAACATTGTTGATATTAACCTGACTGTGGTGTGGAAAATTAAAGACGCCAAGGATTATCTGTTCAGTATTCGCGACCCGGACGAAACGGTAAGCGTGGCGGCACAATCGGTGTTGCGCGAAATTGTCGGCCAGTCGGAAATGCAGCCGATTATTACCGGCGACCGCGGTAAGGTGGAAGATGATACCAAAGAAGAATTGCAGCGCGTGTTGGATGAATTCGAGTCGGGTATTTCCATCGTGCGTGTAAAGTTGCAAAAAGCCGACCCGCCGCGGGAAGTGGTAGACGCTTTTAACGAGGTGCAACGTGCCAAGGCCGATATGGAGCGTTTCAAAAACGAAGCCGAGGCTTATCGCAACGAGGTTTTGCCGAAAGCGCGCGGTCGGGCGGCACAAATCACCCAGGATGCCGAGGCTTATAAAGCGGCGGTTATCAATAAGGCCGAAGGTGAGGCCAAGCGTTTTGCTTCGGTATATGCCGCGTATAAAGACGGCAAAGAAGTAACGATTAAAAAAATGTATTTGGATGCGCTGGAAGATGTACTTTCCAAGGCACACAAAGTGATTATCGATCCGTCGCAGAAAGGAAATCTGCTACCGGTGTTGTCTTTGAACTCAAAAAAGGAGTAGGGCGATGAACAGAATAGGTATTTGGCATATTTTGGGTGTGTTTTGCGTGGCAATTCTGATTTTGGTTTTGAGCGCCACCTATATTGTTTATCAATCCGAACAGGCGATTGTTTTGCAATTCGGTGAACCGATTCGCGTAGTGCGTGAGCCGGGGCTCAAATTTAAGGTGCCGTTTGTGCAGAATGTAGTGTTTTATGATGCACGTTTGCTCAACTTGGACCCGCCGGCACAAGAGGTGGTTTTGAACGATAAAAAGCGCTTGGATGTTGACAGCTTTACCCGCTATAAAATCATTGACCCGCTGAAGTTTTATCAGACCGTGCGTACCGAAAATCAGGCACGCAGCAAGTTGGCGGAAATCGTCAATTCGTCGCTGCGCAAGGTGCTCGGCCGCATTACGCTGACCGAACTGCTGTCGGAGCAACGCACACAAATAATGAGCGATATCAGCAACACGGTGAAAAAGGATGCTGAGGCCATCGGTGTCAGCGTGGCCGACGTGCGAATTCGCCGCGCCGATTTGCCGCGCGAAGTTATGCAGGCGATTAACGATCGGATGAAAACCGAGCGCCAGCGCGATGCCAAGGAATTTCGTGCCAAAGGTCAGCAACAGGCGCAAAATATTCGGGCAACCGCCGATAAGGAAGCCACCATCATTATTGCCGAAGCCGAGAAAAACGCGCAGATAACACGCGGTGAGGGTGATCAGGAAGCGGTGCGGTTGTGGAACCGTACGGTGGGACAAGATGTCGAGTTTTATGATTTTTATCGTTCGCTCGATGCCTATCGCAAGTCGTTATCGGACAACGAAACTTCTCTGGTGCTGTCGCCGGATTCGGACTTCTTTAAATTTTTCAACAAAAGTATGAATAAACGGAACGACTGATGAAAAAACTTTGCGGATTTATACTGGGTCTGTGCGGCGTTTGCAACATCGCGGCGGCGGACGGGCAAAAGCTTGAGGACGTGATTGACGAGGTTAATCCGTCGGTGGTCAGCATTGTGGCGGAAAATGCGGATTCGCAGGCGCTGGGCGCCGGCATCGTGATAAGTGCCGACGGTTATGTCGTCACCAACGCACACGTAACGACCGACGCACAAAAAATTACGTTGATAACATTTGAGGACGAAACCGTTGCGGCGGAGATTATCGGCAGCGACGAAAAAACCGACATCGCTTTGCTTAAAGCGGTGCAACCGCTCGGGCTTAAAGCAGCTCATTTTGCCGATTCTGACGAGATTCGCGTCGGTAATCCGGTGTTTGCCATCGGTAATCCTTTCGGGCTCGGCAACAGCGTTTCTTCCGGCATTATTTCGGCTAAAGAACGCGATATAGAAAAGGGGCCGTATGATAATTTTATTCAGACCGATGCGTCAATTAACCGCGGCAACTCCGGCGGCCCGCTGTTCAATATGGAAGGCGAGGTTATCGGCATGAGTACGGCCATTTTTTCTACCGACGGAATTGATGCCGGGGTCGGTTTTGCCGTGCCGTCAAACATGGTACAATGGGTGGCCGGGCAACTGCGGAAAAACGGTAAGGTTACGCGTGGTTGGCTCGGTATCGGCGTACAAAGAATCAGAAGTAGCGATACGGAACAGAAAAATAAGCTGGTTGTGGCCTCAATGACGGAAAATTCTCCGGCGGCCGTTGCCGGTATTCAGGTCGGCGATATTTTGGAAGATGCCGACGGATTGTCGTTGCAATCGCCGCGGCATTTTTCGCGCGACGTGGCACAAACTGCGGCCGATACGGTGTTGCCGCTGATTGTAAAACGTGATGATAAATTGCTTGATTTGGAAGTCAAAGTCGCGCCGATGCCGACGGAAGATAAACAAGATACCGAAAAAGCCGAGAAGATATCGGCAACAGATGCTTTGGAATCAACTACCGCTGACGATTTTCCGGAACTGGGAATTAAGGCGGTTTATGACGAAATCAATCAGGAGTTTTTGGTTGTTAACGTGGCGGAAAATTCCGATGCCGCCGCCAAAGGCATTGATGTCGGCGATAAGTTCAAAACCGTGGACGGTCGCAAGATTTTCGGAGTGGAAGATTTGCGCATCAAAATCAAAGAAGCCATGCCGCGGGGGCAGATATCGCTGCAATTTATCGGCGAAGATATGCTTGACGTCATTACGCTGAAGTTAAAGGAACAAAATGAGCAGAATTGATTTTTATCATCTGAAACGCCGGAGTTTGGAAGAAACTCTGCCGCTTTTGTTGCAAAAAACTTATGCTTCGGGCAAACGCGCTTTGGTTAAAACCGCGCCGGATACGGTTGAGCCGCTGAGTGCCTGGCTGTGGACATACAACGACGAAAGTTTTTTGCCGCACGGTTCGCAAAAAGACGGTTTTGCGGCCGAACAACCGATTTTTATTACGCCGGGCGATGAAAATGCCAATTCTGCCGAGTTTTTGTTTTTGGTAAACGGCAGCGAATACGATTGCGAACAAGCCAAAGCGTTTGAGCGGGTATTTAACATATTTGACGGCAACGATGAAACGGCGTTGGCGCAAGCCCGCAATTTGTGGAAATTGTATAAAGATGCCAGCTGGGAAGTCTGCTATTGGCAACAGAACGAAAGCGGTAAATGGGAACAAAAAGCCTGAAACAAGGGGCATAAAAATAAATTATTCTTGCGTATTTGCTAAAAAAAAGTATGATTCAAATAAAGGTAAGTTAAAGGAGAAAATAACGTGACTGAAATTTCGGATTTGCATGTGGCAAGGCAGACGATAGACCGAGAAATCGAAGCCCTGAAAACAATGGAAAATAATTTGGATGATACGCTCGGTCAGGCGCTTGATGTGTTGCAAAAAACCAAAGGTCGGGTAATTGTTACCGGTATGGGAAAATCCGGACATATCGGCAGCAAAATCGCCGCAACCATGGCCTCTACCGGCACTCCGTCGTTCTTTTTACACCCGAGCGAGGCCAGTCACGGCGATTTGGGAATGATTACATCCGATGATACGGTGATAGCGATTTCCAACAGCGGTGAATCCAAAGAATTGTTGGATATTTTGACTTATTGCCGCCGTTTTTCGATACCGCTGATTGCTATTACCAAAAATCCGGACAGTTCTCTCGGTAAAAACAGCGACATTATCCTGCGTTTGCCGGATAATCGCGAAGCTTGTCCGTTGGGGTTGGCGCCGATGTCATCGACAACCGCCACTTTGGTTATGGGTGATATTTTGGCAGCCGCGTTGATGGTACGCAAGGGCTTTACCGAACAAGATTTCCGTCTGCGTCATCCGGGCGGCAAGCTCGGTGCCATTTTGCGCCACGTTTCCGATATTATGCATACCGGCGACGAAATGCCGCTTATCGGCGAAGATGCGATTATGCAGGATGCGCTGATAAAAATGTCGGAAAAAATGCTCGGCTGTGTCGGTATCTTGAATAAGGACGGCGATTTAATCGGGGTTATTACCGACGGCGATTTGCGGCGCTGGATGGCTCCGAATTTGATTGAAGAAAAAGTTTCCAAAGTTATGACCAAAAATCCGCGTACCTGCAGTGCCGATATTTTGATTGCCGAAGCGGTAAATATTATGAACAATACCGGCCGCGGCATTACCAATATGTTTGTGGTTGACGGCAAAAAGCCGATAGGTATCGTTCATATTCACGATTGTTTGCGAGCCGGAGTGAGCTGATTTATGATTGATTCCGGCAAATTAGATTCTTTTTTTGACAACAGTCGCTCGCTTGACCTTGATTATTCCGGTACGCCAAAACGGGGTATTGATTGGCGGCGGCTGTTCAAAATCGTTTTGCCGTGTATTGCCGCCGCGTTGCTCGGGCTGATGGTCGTGATGCCGAACATCAAAAAAAGCGTTGATTTGAATGAAAATATCACCATGCCAAAAAAAGGCGAGATGGAAAAATTGCACATGGAACAAACCGTGTTTAATACCATCGACAGCAAAAATCGCGTCAATAAAATAGTGGCGGACAATGTTGATGAAACCGAGGCCGGTTCGCAGATTTATAAAATCATTAATCCGAAAGCGATTATTCCGACCGATAAAGGGCATACCGATATTACCGCTGACGTCGGCTACTTTAATCAGAATAATAATGTTTTGGAACTGGAAAAAAATGTTAAGGCGGTGGTTGAAGGAGATACGGTCATAACTACTCTTAAAGCCAACTATGACTTTAAGCAGGAAAAAGGTTGGGGCAAAGATCCGGTTTTTGCCAAAGGCAGTTGGGGCGATATGCAGGCGGAGGCCTTCAGCTACGATAAAATTACCCAGATTCTGGTGCTCAAAGGTAACAACCGGATTACTACCGACAAAGGTGTTTTGACCGCCAAAAAAGAAACCCGGGTCTATCGGGAAGAAAATAAGAGCGTGGCGGTCGGCGATGCGGTTATTACGCAAAACGACAGCAAACTTTATGCCGAAGAAATTGTCGGGTGGTTCGGCTCCAGCTCCAAAAAAGAATTGGAACGGGCCGAAGCGTATCGCCGGGTGCGCCTGGAAACTCCAAAAGAAATAATAACCGGCAACGAAGCTTATTATGACGCATTGCAGGGCAAAATCGATGTTTACGGCCATACCCGCAACCAATGCAACAAAGAAAGTTTGGTTAAGGTGCAACAGGGCGAAAATAATTTGAACGCCTGCCATGTTACGGCTTATGTCAGCGGTACCGAACATAAGGAATTGCAAAAAGTTACGGCCGAGGGTAATGTAACGGTACAGACTGCCGCCGAAAAGATGTCGGGCGAAAAAGGAATATACGAACCGAATATCGGTAAAATTACCGTATTCGGCGGTCGGCAGCCGGTGGTTATCAACAAAGAAGACAAGGTTTTGCGGGCACAAAAAGTTGTGGCCCACTTGGATAAGGATCGCAAATTAAAATATGCCGAAGCATTCGGCGATGTGGAGGTGGTTACGCCTAAAGGTTCGGCCTGGGGCGACCGCGGCGTGTATAACCCGGTGGAACAAAAGGTAGAGCTGTTTGAAAACGTACGCTTGGAGCAGAACGGCAATTTTATTACCGGCGCTTATGCCGTAACCGATTTAGCCACTTCAATCAGCCGTATCAAAGGTGATGAATCCACCAACGGCAGGATTCGCGGTACTTTTTATAAGAAAAGGAAATAAATTATGGCGGTAAAACAGAAAAACGATCAAGATGTTTTGGAAATTTTCAACATCGGCAAAAAATATAAAAAACGCTCGGTTTTGCGCAATGTTTCGTTGCATGTGCGCAAAGGCGAAGCCGTCGGTCTGCTCGGGCCTAACGGTGCCGGCAAAACCACCTGTTTTTATTGCGTTACCGGCTTGATAACTCCGGATTACGGCGATATATATATCGGCGGCGAAGATATTACCAATATGCCGATGTATAAGCGCGCCAAAATGGGTATCGGTTATTTGCCGCAAGAGGCTTCGATTTTCAGAACGCTGAGCGTTGAAGATAATATTAAGGCGATTTTGCAGGTGGTGGAAGAAGACGAAAGTAAACGCGAAACCACACTTGACGAACTGCTCAACGAGTTTTCGATAGCGCACTTGCGTAAATCTCCGGCTCTGGCGCTTTCCGGCGGTGAACGTCGGCGTTTGGAAATTGCCCGTGCTTTGGCCAGCCGCCCGCGCTTTATTTTGCTGGACGAGCCGTTGGCCGGAATTGACCCGATTGCGGTAAACGATATCCGCGGCCTGGTGTCGCAGCTTAAAAATCGCGGTTTGGGCGTGCTGATTACCGACCACAACGTGCGCGAAACTCTGGATATTATCGACAGAGCTTATATTTTGCACAGCGGTTCGGTTTTGATGGAAGGTACGCCGGACGAGATTGTGAAAAACGAAGAGGTCAGAAAAGTTTATTTGGGCGATAATTTCTCCCTATAAAAGTATTAAAGTATTTACTTTTGCTTAAAAGTTGTTATACTATAACACAAAAGATTAACCAAGGCGATTTTGCCACAATAAATTAACAATAAGAGGTATATTATGAATATTACATTATCAGGAAAACAGGTTGACATCAGCGACAGATTGCGCAAGCACGTTGAAGAAGCATTGGAAGGTGCCGTTAACAAATACTTCAATGCGCCGATCGGCAGCAATGTGTATTTTTCGATGGACGGTGAAGAATTTCGCGCCGAAGTAACGGTGCATCCTGCCAAAAATATCGTGCTTAAGGGTACCGGCGTTGCCGCCGACCCGTATTCCGCTTTTGATAACGCTAATACCCATATTGCTACCCGTCTGCGTCGTCAAAAGAACAAACTCAACGACCATAAAGGTAAGACCGGTATTGTAGAAATGGCACACGCTGCCGTGTTCCCGGTAACCGAAACCGAAGACGAAATGAGTATTGATGAAAATGCGCCGTTGACGATTGCCGAAACCGACGCCAACATCAAAGTATGCACCGTCAGCGAAGCCGTTATGTATATGGATTTGGCCGACGAATGTGCCTTGATGTTCCGCAACAGCGCCAACAATCGCATCAGCATGGTATATCGCCGCAAAGACGGCAATATCGGTTGGGTTGAACCGGCAGAATAATTGGTTTTAACTGTAAAAAGGTTGTTTCAATGAGTATTTCTGATGTTTTATCGGAAGATATGATTTTAACGGAAATCGTTGCTGACAGTAAGCGCCATTTACTGGAACAAATATCAAAATTTGTTGCCGAGCGTAAGGGCCTGGATAAAAGTTCCGTGTTTGAGGCAGTTTTGGAACGCGAGAATCTCGGTTCTACCGGCTACGGCAACGGGGTTGCTTTTCCGCACGCGCGCCTCGAGGGCTTGAAAAATGTTGTGGCCGTGTTTGCCAGATTGAAAAACCCGATAGACTATGATGCGCTTGACGGTAATCCGGTGGATATGGTGGCATTTATGATATCTCCGGAAAACAGCGGCGATGATCATTTACGCACATTGGCGATTTTTTCGCGGGTGTTGAAAGATGCCGCAATCTGCCGTGCGATTCGCTCGGCCAAAAATGCCCACGAGATATATTCCGTTATGCAGAAATAAAAATTTATCTTTCAAATAAAAAGGTCGGACATTTGTTCGGCCTTTTTTAATTTGTTTTTTAAAAAAATATTGACAGAAAATTTATTTAATGTTATTTTGTCATACATACTATTACTATTTATATTACGATTATGGAGTACGATGCAGGAGCGCCTTATTATAAGGCCAAGATTATCGGTAAACCGGTTCGCAGAATTGACGGTACCGTGATTGCTAAAGTTGCTTATACCCAAAGGGATAGGCAAACAATCGCTCGCTTCTTCTCTAATCAGGATGAAGCGATACAGCTCAAAGAGGGTGACATAGTGCATGTCTGCCCGTATGACGGAGATGCCTATATCGGCTAGTGAAATGTAGAACCTCAAAAAAACAAAAACATGGAATTACAAGACGGTGCAATCTTCTTTAGGGCAGTTGTCGAAAAGAAAGAAGTTCACTCAAATTATGTGAAACTGCAGTTCCGTACCAAAAGGCACAGGCCTTGGGATGAGCGCAGACACAGCAGAGAGATGAACGTGGTCTGGCTGTCGGATGACGAGAGCGCCAAAAAGCAGTTCTGGCAGGCCAAACGGCTGCGTCCCGGTGACGAACTTTGGGTGGAATGCTATCTCGAGGAGTGGCGCGATCCCAAATATTGCTGGTTCGGCCGGCGCTGGTGGAATATGCTGTTCGGCTGATTATGCGCACAACATAAAAAACCCTTTGCATTGATTTGCAAAGGGTTTTTTATTTTAATCAATACGCGGAATACAAAAAATAAACCCACCGAATTCATCGGCGGGTCTATTTTTATCTAAAGTTCGAGGGCCTCACGCGGAGTGCGGTTAGCACCCTTGTTCAGACGCTCGGACAGTGTGCTGTTAAACACCGGCTTGCCGTTGTCATACATCTGCTCTACCGCAATTTTCTTATAAGAAAACATTGGCATGTCGATGAGGTCATCAACCGAGATGTTGCCGTTCCAAAGGTTGCGGAGTACCCAGAGGTACTGCTTACCCTCGTCACGGAGTTGGCGCTTGGTGCCCTTAGCCGTGTTCAATTCCATTGCAGCGTTGCGATCACCGGCGTTGACAGCCTTCAAGAAGTCAGACTTCAAGAAACCGTACTTACCGTTGCGCATTGCATACAAAGTGATTGCCACTAGCTCCTGCTCGGAAAGCTGAACATGAACGTTCGCGGTAACCAGCTCGCGCCAATCGGCGGCGATGACTTCCTTAGCCTCATCATAAGTGCGGCCTTGGAAAATCATATCGGTTACAGGGCGTCCGTCGACGAACTTCAATCCGACAAGAGCGACCTTTTTGCCGACACCGTTCTGAACACCGTCCAGATAGGCGCGGGCAATGACCACCTTGTCGAAAGCCTCGTCAAACTGCTCAGCCGTAATCACGACAGGCGCAGACATCGGTGCGGGTTCCGCAGCGGATTCGGTTGAATTATTGCAACCCTTCACCAGCATAAGAGCCAGCAAGAGCAGCAAAATTGCACCGAGCAGCCACCAGATCCAACTCCATGAACGCTTGCTGTCTGACTTTGCCTCGGATGACTTCCAGTCAACCTTGGTTAAGAGCCAGCCGATAAGCGCTGCTAAGAGCAGACCTAACAGCCACATCCACTGGGAGGCAAGCCAGCAAAGAATGCTCCAGATACCGGAAGCCAGCCAGCAAAGGCCGCTCCAAATACCGGTAGCAATCCAGCAGATGCCATACCAGAGTGCCTGCAATAGGGTTAACACTGCGACTCCGAACCAATAAAGGCCGAAGCCGATTGCCGCAAGGAGCAACAGCGCACCGACAATCTTGACCAGCGTCAAGAGATTGTAGCGCATGCTGATCTCTCCCTTCCACCATTTGCCGTCGGTGGTAACGGAAAAAATGTTTTCCATTAGGGGTCAACAAGTTTTTGGGCATTAATCTCATAATTGTTACACTTGCCTGAGGCGTAACGAGAAACTTGCCGGAATTATTGCGTCCGACGTTAACTGTGTATCTAAATAATTGGTATTCGTATGCAAAATAGCATGGTTTTAAATATTTGTCAACAAGTTTTGTTAATTTTGTCATTCTTTTGCGTGCGCACATAAAAAAGTACGCCGTTTTGCCGGCGCACTTTAATATGGTTCTGCTTAAAGCGATTAAATGTCGAGGTTCTGCACCTTCAGCGCGTTTTCCTGAATGAACTCTTTGCGCGGCTCAACCACGTCGCCCATCAGAGTAGAGAAGGCCTCGTCGGCTTCTTCCACGCTGTCTATTTTAACCTGCAACAAAGAACGCGCTTCCGGATCAAGCGTAGTTTCCCACAGCTGTTCCGGATTCATCTCGCCCAATCCTTTATAGCGCTGGATGGAAATACCCTTCTTGCCGGCACTCGTTACGGCATTCATCAGTGATACCGGACCGTCGACGCGTTTTTCGCCCAAAGATTTGGTGGATAATACCAGCGACTTGGCGAAGTTTTCGGTCAGGAAGTCGTGCATTTCGTTCAAAATCTTGCCTTCCGGACTTTCCAAAATGTTGGCGCCGATAACGTGTTCTTCTTTTACGCCGCGCAGTACGCGATAGAATACCACGCTGCCTTCGTCGTTGATTTCGGCTTTCCAACCGCGGTCGTATTCGGCCTCTAACGTATCCAAACGTGCCGCCATTTTTTCGATTTCGGCTTTTAACTTCACTTTATCGTTCAAAACGTTAATGTCAAACAGGCCGCAGATAGCCATTTGCTCAATGATTTTTTCCGGTGCTTTCAAGGTCAGCGCCTTAATCATGGCATTGGCTTTTTTGGTGCTTTCCACAAACGAAATCAAATCCTGTCCGACCAGGCGCTCGCCGTTGGCGGTTTGCAGATAACCGTCTTCGCATCCGCCGTGAATGAGGTAATCTTCCATCTCGCGGTCATCTTTAATATAAATCACGGAATTGCCGCGCTTGGCTTTATAAAGCGGCGGCTGAGCAATGTATACGTAACCGCGACGAATCAGCTCCGGCATCTGACGATAGAAGAAAGTCAGAAGCAGGGTTCTGATGTGCGCACCGTCGACATCGGCATCGGTCATGATGATGATTTTATGATAGCGGCACTTATCGGCATTAAAGTCATCGCGACCGATTCCGGTACCGAACGCGGTAATCATCATTCCGATTTCGGCCGAGGAAAGCATACGATCAAAACGCGCACGCTCCACGTTCAAAATCTTACCTCTGAGCGGCATAATTGCCTGATACTTACGGTCGCGTCCCTGTTTGGCTGAGCCGCCGGCGGAATCACCCTCAACGATAAACACTTCGGAAAGTGCCGGATCTTTTTCGGAACAATCGGCTAACTTGCCCGGTAAAGAGGCAATATCAAGCACACCTTTGCGGCGGGTCAATTCGCGAGCCTTGCGCGCAGCTTCGCGTGCCGATGCGGCTTCCACGATTTTACCGACAATGATTTTGGCTTCGGCCGGATGTTCTTCCAACCATTCTTTAAGCTTATCGCCGACAATGTTTTCCACCACCGGACGTACTTCCGAAGAAACCAACTTATCCTTTGTTTGCGACGAGAATTTCGGGTCCGGCGCCTTAACCGACAACACGCAGGTCAAACCTTCGCGCATATCTTCGCCGGTGATGATATCCTTATCTTTTTTCAAAAGTCCGTTTTCCTGAATATAGTTATTGAACGTACGCGTCAGCGCACCGCGGAAACCGGCCAGGTGTGTACCACCGTCTTTTTGCGGAATGTTGTTGGTAAAGCACAACATCGATTCGTTGTACGAATTGGTCCATTGCAGGGCAACATCAACTGTAATGCCGTTATTTTCGCCGTTAATGCGAATCACATTTTCGTGCAATGGGGCTTTAGATTTATTGAGGTGTCCGACAAACGCCTGTAAGCCGCCCTCATAATGGAAATCAACCTCGCGCGGTTCGGCGCCGCGATTATCAATCAATTTGAGATAAACGCCGGAATTGAGGAACGCTTTTTCTCTGATGGCGCGCTCCAAAGTGTCAAAATTAAACTCAACATTGGTAAAAGTTTTCGGCGACGGTAAAAACGTAACTTCGGTACCGTGGCGATTCGGCGCATCAGCCACGACGTGTACGTGCTCAACCACGTTGCCGTCGGCAAATTCGGCCGCATATTCTTTATCGTTGCGCCAGATTTTCAGCTTGAGCCAAGTGGAAAGGGCGTTTACCACCGAAACACCCACACCGTGCAAACCGCCGGAAACTTTGTAGGAATTGTTGTCAAACTTACCGCCGGAGTGCAGTTCGGTCATAATAACCTCGGCTGCCGAAACACCTTCTTCTTTGTGGGTATCTACCGGCATACCGCGTCCGTTGTCGCGAACGGTGGCCGAGCCGTCCGGATTCAAAATAACCACAGTCTTATCACAATAGCCGGCTAACGCCTCATCAATGGCATTGTCGAGCACTTCGTAAATCATGTGGTGCAAACCAGAACCGTCATCGGTATCGCCGATATACATTCCCGGTCTTTTACGTACGGCATCAAGACCGCGCAAAACCTTGATGGAATCGGCATTATATTCTTCTTCACCCTTAAGATATTCTTCTTCCGTTAAGTCTGTCATTTTTTCCTCATTTAAAATCATATTTCACAATGCCGTAAGTATAGCGCAAAGCCCGAAAATTACAAAGGACAAAATGCAAGTTATAAACGGAATTTTGAGTTTTTTTTATTATAAAAATAAAAAAGGTTTCGGCACATTAACCGAAACCTTTTTTGCTTAAAAATACAGCACGCAGCAAACCATAAACGCGCACAGCGCCAAGGCCTCAAACACAAAGGCAAAATAGAGCGAGCCGCGGGCCAGAAGATACTGCTTAGCGAAGCTGAACGGAACGTCAGCGAACTTGACAAGCACAAACAGCAGAAACATTGCGCTTACGAAATGATACGCGGTATGGGCGGCGATAATCGCGGCATTCTGGTGGGTCCAGACCACACCGGCAAGAGGCAACGCCGTCAAAAAAGCGGCGGCAACGTAAAGCATCATTGCGTAGCAAATCAGACGATCACAAACCTTATAAGGGATGCTTTCGTAATTGTTGTTGCGTAAAACGGTGCCGAAAACCATAAATGCAATCACCGTACAGAGTTCTGCAAAAGTTAAAAAATAGGTCATAATTGTAGGTATAAAAATTGATATTTGTCAGCGGTATACTCCGAAACTTCAATGTTGTCAATAACTTAAATATAATTGTTTGAAACCGAGGAATTTATTGTTAAAATCCGTTCGGGTTTAAGAAAAAAGGAATCGTAAAATGTTTTCGGAAAAATGGAATTATCGCTTTTTGGAACTGGCAGAACTGATTGCCACCTGGTCAAAAGACCCGTCTACCAAAACCGGAGCGGTTGTGGTGGGGCCGGATAAAGAAATTCGCGCCACCGGCTATAACGGCTTTGTACGCGGAGTGACCGACGGCGTGCCGGAACGCCTGGAACGCCCGACCAAATACGATTTTTTTGAACACGCCGAACGCAACGCGGTCTATAACGCTTGTTTGACCGGTACTTGCTTAAAAGGCTGCACCATTTTTTGCACCTTAACCCCGTGCACCGATTGTGCCCGTGCCATTATCCAGGCCGGTATCAAAGAAGTGGTCACTTACGAATATAAATCCGATGTGAACGACCCGAAAAATACCTGGCGCGACAAACTCCGCTATTCGGCGGAAATGTTTGCCGAGGCCGGAGTAAAATACATCGAACTGCCTAGAAAATAAATTTCGGACTATCCTCTCGCACGTCTTTAAATACGCTTAATCGGCAATATATAAAGTACCGATTATGTTGATAAAACTGTAAGGAGATTGTTTATGAAAATTCTGATTGCGGACGATCACGCGTTGTTTCGCGACGGGCTGGCTCTGCGTTTGGAAGAAATTGCGCCCGAAGCCGTGATTTTGCAGGCCTCGAGTTATTCGCAGGTTTTCAAAATTCTCAACACCGAGCCGGCGGTTGATGTGTTGGTTTTGGACGTTGAAATGCAGGATATGCCGTGGCTGGAGAGCCTCAAAAAAATTCATACGTTGGCCCCGAAAACCAAAATAATCGTGGTGTCGGCCTCGGAAGACAGCCGCACCATTCGCACCATTCTGGCCACCGGAGTCAAAGGCTATATTCCCAAACGTTCGGAAATCAAGGTGTTTAACAATGCGCTTAAACTTATAATCGAAGGCGGCAGCTATGTTCCGCCGAACTTGCTGGATAATACTCCGCTTAATGCCTTAAGCGGCCGCAATATCGGCATAAAAACGCTGACGACTCGACAATCGCAGGTTCTTGACCTGATAGCGCAGGGCAAATCCAATAAGCAGATTGCGTATGATATGGGAGTATCGGAATCCACGGTTAAGTTGCACATCAACGCGCTGTTGCGTTCGCTTCATGTCAGCAATCGCACCCAGGCCGTGATTACGGCGCAAAAAATCGGGCTTATTTAGCGGATTCTTGGTCTTTTTTGGATTTTAATTGTCCGCAGGCCGCCAAAATATCTTGTCCGCGCGCCACTCTGATAGGTGCGGCAAATCCGGCCTTTTCCAGTTCACGCGCAAAAGCGTGAACTTTGTTGTTGGAACTCGGCTTAAAGGCGCATCCCGGCCACGGATTAAACGGAATCAGATTAAAACTGGCGCGCAAATTATATTTTTTCATCAGGGCGATCAGCTCATGCGCACACTCAAACGAATCATTAATGCCGTCAAGCATCAGATATTCGAACGTGATGTAGCGGCTGCCGTCGTTGCCCTGATATTCGCGGCAGGCGGAAAGCACTTCTTCCAACGGATAGCGATTGTTAATCGGCATAATTTGCGAGCGCAGAGTGTTATTCGGCGCATGCAACGACACGGCCAACCGCACGCCGGTTTCTTTGAGCGCCCGTACAATGTTCGGAGCGATTCCCGAGGTTGACATGGTAACGCGGCGGCGCGAAATGGCAATACCGTCGCCATCGGTCAAAATATTCAGGGCTTTAATGGTGTTTTCGATGTTGTGCAACGGCTCGCCCATACCCATCACCACAATATTGGAAAGATAACGGGTTTCATTGGTCGGGCTTGGCCATTCGCCGTAAGTATCGCGTGCCACCATAAACTGGCTGACAATCTCACCGGCGGTTAAATTGCGGGTTAATTTTTGGCTCCCGGTATGGCAAAAACGGCAACCGACCGCACATCCGACTTGGGTGGAAATACATACGGCACCGCGGTCTTCTTCCGGAATATAGACCATCTCCACGCGCTGGCCGTCGGCAAATTCCAACAACCATTTGCGGGTTTTATCGGAAGAAAGTTGTTCCGCCACGATTTTCGGGCGCGTAATCGTAAAATTTTCCGCCAGTTTGGCCCGCAGAACCTTTGACAGGTTGCTCATTTTTTCAAAATCGGTCGCGCCAAAATAATACAGCCATTGCCACAGCTGTTTTGCACGAAAAGGCTTTTCCCCGATATCGGTCAAAGCCTTTTGCAATTCGTCTTTACTCAATCCGATGAGTTCTGTTTTAGCCATGATTATTTTTTCTTGCACTTAGCGGAAATTGCCTGATAAGCGCTGGTAAATCCTTTGAGCGAATAGGTGTCTTTGGTGGCGGTGCCGCGGCTCGATTGGCCGTCGACAATCATGCGCTCGCCGCGTTTCATGGCCGTAACCAGCTTTTGGTCCTCGGCATGATTAATCATCCAACCCTTATCGCCTTCGGTAAAGGTGTTGCGGAAGGTTTCGTTGCCGATTTTGATAACGAGCGGAGCTTTCGGATTATATACATATCCGGCCACAAAGCTTACTTCGTCGAACGATTTTTCGGACGGACGATGAGTTACCACCGTATAAATATCACCGCGCTTGGTGTATTTGCCTTCATCTTTCTTCGGGCTGGAAGCCATGTAGCAAATCATATTGCCGCGGTCGCTGTATGACCATGCGGTCCAATCGCCGTATTCGCCCAAAAGCTGCGGCTGATTGGCTGCCTGAGCCGCCGCCGAAATCAATAAGCCG
The DNA here is from genome assembly GCA_016283295.1 of Alphaproteobacteria bacterium. Taxonomy (GTDB): domain Bacteria; phylum Pseudomonadota; class Alphaproteobacteria; order RF32; family CAG-239; genus RUG410. Next base: position 49,561 of record JAEEMQ010000049.1, on the reverse strand, counting down.
CCGAGTACTAAGAAATATTTTAACATCTATTTATCCTTTTTTATTAAAATTTGCTTGTGATTATATAAAAAAAGTGTATATAAACTATTAAAATTTCCTAAAAATAACAAGGGGTTTTTTTACGTTATGTTCATACCTGAATATTTGGATATGTCAAAAATCGCCAAATCGGCTAAAATCGGCAGCTTGTTTCAAGCGGTGGAAGAACACGGCGGCACCATCCGTTTTGTCGGCGGTGCGGTGCGTGATACTCTGGCCGGATTGAGCGGATTCGACTTGGACTTGGCTACCGATTTATCGCCGGACGAGTTAATTGAAGCTTGTCAGAACAACGGGCTCAAAACCGTACCGGTAGGCTTAAAACAGGCCACGGTCGGTGTGGTGATAGATAATCAGATTTTGGAAGTTGCATCGCTCAGACGCAGCGTTAAAAACGAATCGGGCAAATATGAGGTTGAATTTACCGACGACTGGAGTGCCGACGCGGCACGACGCGACTTGACCATCAATGCCGTATATGCCGATTTGCGCGGCAACGTGTTTGATTATTATGACGGCATTACCGATTTGAAAAACGGAGTAGTGCGTTTTATCGGCAGTCCGGAAGACCGCATTGAAGAAGACGGCTTGCGTATTTTGCGTTTTTTCCGTTTTTATGCTAAGTTCGGCAAAACTCCGCCGGATAAAGAAGCGCTTGACGCCTGTATAAAATATAAGGGTTGTTTGCGCAATATTGCCATTGAGCGGGTACGCGACGAGTTGTTTAAAATTTTGGTAACTCCGAATGCCGCCGTATCAATGAAAATAATTTACGATAATGATATTTTGGCTTATTTTTTGCCTAAATCCAAGCATTTGGACGCGCTTGACCGACTGGCAAAGCTGGTGGCGGATATCAAGTATGAGGGTAATTTTTTGCGTCGGCTGTTTGTGTTGTATCAACCGAAAGCGGCGGCGGCCGAAAATATGGCCAATACTTTGCGCTTTACCAAAAAACAAAAAGAGATGTTCTTACGCTGGGCTAAAATTGATTTGCGACCGGAGCAGATAATGCCGTTGCAACCGCGTCTTAAACTGATATATCGCTACGGCAAGCAGTTTTGTATCGATAAAGTCTTGATGGGGGCGGCGATATACGATTTTGACGCGCCGTCGCTCAATCGTCTGCTGACGGAAATAGAAAACGCGGTGGTGCCGATTTTCCCGATTCGCGGTCGTGATATAGTCAACAGCGGGATTACCGGCGATCGGCAAATCGGGCAGGAACTCAACCGGTTGGAACAGATGTGGACGGACAGCGGCTTTAACCTGACTAGAGAAGAATTGCTGAACAGTATTAAGAAGTAATCTATACCTAAAGTAATATGCGGGTAATATATCCATTTTCGGGCTTGAAAAATTAAAAAAAGCACGGCATAATAAGCCTAGAATGCCACAGTGGCAGACTACTCAAAATACGTATTTTTAAGGAGAAAAACTATGAAAATAAACGAAAAAGGTCGTTCCATGATTGAAATGCTCGGCGTGTTGGCGATTATCGGCGTTTTGTCGGTGGGCGGTATTGCCGGTTACTCAAAAGCTATGGCCAAATTCAGAGCAAACAAAACCATCGACCAAGTTTCCCACATTGTGGCAAACGTCCGTATTCTGTTCGGTTCGCAAAAGAACTATAAGGACTTGGCAACGGATTCTACCACTAACGTTCCGGCACTTATGTATAAAGCACACGTTTTCCCGGATGAAATGCTGGGCGGTACGGCCGGTGATGATATGACCTGGGCTGATTGGAACAACGCTTACGGCGGTTCTGTTAATTTGTACTCCGCTTCCAGATTTGCCATTGAAAACGGTAGCGGTCAAAACGACGCTACCAAAGCTCACAAAGCATTCATCATCGTATTCGGCGGTATTCCGAAGGAAGCTTGTGTTGACTTGGCTTCGCAAAACTGGGATGCTTCTTCCGGTTCCGGTTTGATTGCATTCTCCATCAACAACACCGCAACTTTGAAATCGCAAGTATATGATGCTTGCGAATCAAAAGGTGAGGCTGGTAAAGCTTTGTCTTGCTTCAATAAAATGCCGATGTCCGTTGCTTGGGCTGCCAACGCTTGTACTGCAGATACCACCAACGAATTGGCTTGGAAATATTACTGATATGCATGCTTAGCATAAAAAAGTCATTGAGGAGCTCCTTTGGGGCTCCTTTTTTTGTGTCGCGACTCCGCGGAATGGTGCGACATTGCGAGCCGGATAGAATCATACTCGTCATCCTGAGGAGGCACGGCGTGCCGACGTGAGGATCTCAATACCTTGCTTTGCGGCGGCAGTATTGTTTGGCCTGAGGTTGCACGGCGTCGTATGAGATTACCACGTCAGCCGTTCCGGCTTCCTCGTAATGACGAGGCTTGTTCTTCCCCGCAAAAAAACGCGGCAGATTCATATATAATATATAAGTGTGTCCGATTCAGCAATATTTTCGCCATTTGTCGAAATTTTTGCAAAAGTATGCATTTTTTTGTTGCAAAGCCCGAAAAAACGTGCTATGTTAATAATGCTTATGAATTATCATTGTCAATTAGTATACCTACAATTATAGAGAACGTAAAAATCACTTAATATACGTTTTCATTGGTTTTGTTGTATGGAAATTGACAGTTCTATATATCACTTCGCCATTAATGATGACGGAGTCCTGTGTAATGCAGTATGGTTTTCAGCTGTAACACACGTAAAACGCTCTCCGTCATAGTGATGACAAAGGAAATTTCTCACGAGTTGAGTGTTCCTTTAGTGAGATGAACCGTTTCAAGAATACAAAAACAAAAAAAAATTACAAAATATGAAGGGAAGTAAGAAATTAAACCTCGCAGGCCTTTTTGTGCTTGCCTTGGTAGCAATCATCGGGTTCGCTTCTTGCGAAAAATTAACCGATTTCCGTACTCAGTCGGAAGATACGGAGGGCCCCGTAAAGCCGGATGACCCCGTCGAAATCAATCCTGATTATGTCTTTAGCTATACCGTGGACAACCGCGGCAACGAGGCTGACATTAATTGGGTGGTTAAGGACGGTTCCGATTTGGGCCTTTCCGATAAGGGTAGTGCGCGTGTGTCTTGCTCTCACGAGCATGACAAATACGCAGCAGCCAAAGATGTAGCTCTTGCTTATTCTTTGGAGCGCACTTCACACTCTGACCCTGTGACTTCTACAAAATCATCTTCGGACAACCGTAAGGTGTTTGAGGACGCTGTTAAGACCACCTCTCAGGTAGAGGACGGCAACATCGTTTATTCAAACAATGCCGATGAGCGTATCGAGTATACGCTGAACGGTAAGACTTACAAACTGCCGTACATCAAGATTGGTAAGAAGTATCTCAAAGCGATTAATCGTTTGCCTGGCACGACTAATTATCGTACCCGCGGCGACGAGTTCGTGGCAGATTCTGTCTGTCGTGAATTTGTGTGGGGCGTACCCTACGAGATTATCGGTTATGAGATGAACGGGGCTGAGATTGAGTTGCGTGATACCATCCGTGTCTATCAGATGGACGTCAACGATATCGTTGACGCTAAAAAGGTTTCGGAGAACAGAGTCCCCATCAGCGAGACTGAGGAGCGCTGCGATGTGGAAATTGAGTGGATTATGAAGGACGGTTCTAAGCACCGTTCAACTGAGTCTACCATTCTGCAGCGCAAGTGGACTGCTAAGGAGGAATATGACAAGATTGTAAAGAACTTTCTTTACACTTGGAGGTATAACAATCCCTGGCAGAACGGCAATGCCTCTCAAGTTCGCACCGATGGTAACTTTACCATTAGTGGCAAAACTGACATGTTCTCTGCTCGCTTGAACAATGACGGTGACTTGAATCCGGTTGACACCGATTACAAGTTCTACCACGAGAAGGCTGAATACTCCAACCAGTTTGGTGTTAAGGCTAACTTCGATTTCATTGCTCCGGAGGTTGCTGAGCGCAGCACCATCGTTAACGACGCAGAAGGTCGAAATGGGTATACTACTCGCCGTCTGAACAACGCAATCGGCACTTCGTATCTGGGCTACGCTCAGGACGTTGCTGAAAGTGTGTTCCTTTTGGTGGAAAACGCCCATATCACCTCCCAGGGCTGGGATAAGTCCAACTGCACCGAGGATATCGATGATAACCAGGTTATCTGGAATTTGGTTTACGTTATCAACTGGTCCGATGGCCATGTTGAGCGCATTCCTTTCCAGTTCAAGGATTCTCGTTCCTTAAACTGCGATACCAACTGGTCTTCAGAGGAGGAGGATAAGACTTACAGCACTTCTAACGTGACTGTATCTCTCTCCAATACTGAGAACCACTCGGAGGAGCAGAAGGGTGCAAAGGCAAGCTGGGTACGTGAGTACTACGACTTGCAGTCCGTGGTTACGTTGTTAGGTTCAACCCAGAAGAATCATTGGACTTCTCGTGAGGCCAATGGCTTTAAGGTCATCTACAACGACAACCCGTTCTCATTTGAGTCGCGTACTCTTAGCGCATCGAATGCTGACGCTCTGTCGGCCGGTGTGGAGAACAACGGATATACTGTATATTCTTACTCCGACGTACTCCGTTACGTTTGGGGTTCCAATATAAAGACCAGCACTGCTCCCGGAACCATCAAGGTGAAAGTGGTAGTACCAGAGGAAGAGACTTTCTTCCCCAAGCCTTGGGGAAAACTTCTTGAAGTGAAGCAGACCGTTAGCAATAACGCTAAGCACAACGGCTTCGTTTATATCTGGTCGTTGCACTTTGAGAAGGGTGTTCTGCCCGTGGTAGTACAGTCGTACTCGTCTCCTGATTGGAACTTCGAGTACTTTGAGTACACTTCAGACCATAGCTACAATTCAGGTACCTGCGTTGACGGGGTCTGGATTAATACTGTGGCTTCTGACCAGTATACTCAGATGACTTGGTCACGTGGCAACACCGAGCGTGCTAACCAAGACTATATGATTGCAATGTCTCAGAACTGGGACGAAGGACATATGGTTGACGGGCATTGCTCAACTCAGACCTCTCGCTACGACCTTAAGGTTAATGACGGTCGCTTAACCGCTACCGACACTTACTCCGGGTCGTATCTTGGTAGCTGGAAATAACCCTTCTTCCCCGCAATGGGGTCGAAGCGCGCGGACGGGTTCCGTGCATATCCAGCCCCATTGATATGTAATTTTTTTTAAGTGTTTGATGTCTCGAGGTTCGCCTTCTTGCAAAAGTCATAATTATTTTCCGAGTGTGCCGGTCGGCATATAAGGGGATAGAGCGGCTATGCCGTATGACCTTGCGAGTCGGTAACCTCGAGAGACAACACAAATTATTCATTTTCAAACAATTACTACAATGAAAAAGTTTATCATAGCAGCCGCTCTGTGCTGCGCAACCGCAACCGTTAACGCTCAGGTTTGGGACGAGAGCAATTTCGGAGGTCTTACCCCCGAGATGAGTGCCAATTCAAACCCCGAGTTCGGCAACCAGGACAAGGTAACAATTCTCAACGACGAGGACGCTACCCGCTATAAGGGAGCGCACCAGGATGAGATTAAGACCTTGGCTGGCAACAACCAGAAGCCGTTGATCCTCTATACGGAGGATAATCATGGCTACGACATCAACGCGTTTGCTGTCGGTGGTTGGTTTGCGGACCATAAGGTCCTTGGCGGTGGTGTTGGCGCTGGATGGGAAGCTCGTCGTGGCGGTATCGATGGTCGTTTTATCTTCCAGCGTGCTCGTCCCGATGTTGCGAGCGACGACGTGTCTGTATTCCTCCAGGAGCGTGCGGAGTTCCGTGCGTACTGGAAGCCGATTCAGTTCCTTAATCATCACGCCGGTATCAAGTTGGGTATTGCTGGAACTTTCCAGCTCTCCCAGTTCCTTGATAACGAAACGTATGAATGGTCTGGTAAGACGGTGAACCCCGATGGGTCAACGACTACCCATACCACGACTAGGAGCGATTTGGACATCCGCGAGTTCACTTCCGGCGGCTACGTGTTTGCCGAGGCCTATTGGCACAAGGCATTTTCACCGTGGGGTCTCTTTGCTGGTGTATCTTACGGTTTGCAGCAGAACATTCTGCTCAATACCAATAAGTTTTACCAGGAGGTAAAGCTTTATGCCGGTGTTAGCTTCCGCTTCAATAAGCACAAGAAGTATAACCACCCGGGCATGAAGTTCGCCGGCTATAATACCGAGGCAGAGGTGTGGAACCTTCGCCACGATATGAAGCCCTACCAGAGCCCCTCTAAGTGATTCTCAACGTTCACCATACAGAACAGCGCCTCTACCCTAACCGGAGAGACGCTGTTCGCTTTTTTAAATACGTGTGTTTTTTTGCATAAAAAAACGTTCGGTTTATGAAATTCCTTTCATATACCGAACGTCCGCAGTTTTGAAATCTGAAATGATTACATATCATCCCAAATTCCGTATGCTACAATTACCAGTATTATAATAACAATTACCGTGACGGTTCCGCCACCGAATATTGATGATATAATACATGATAACCAGACGAGAAATTTGTATATGAAATATAAGCCGATGATAGTCAACGGTATTTTCACTATACGCTTTTCCCGGTGATTCTGCCAAACATATCTGACACCTAAAATGCAGGCGAGTACGAAGGCTAAAAAGAATATTGTTGCCATAGTTCCAATAATTTAAGGGATTTATTTGCGCTTAACAAACCACTCCCTCAAATATTGAAATTATCAACCAACCAAAACATAAAGTTTCGGAAAGCAGAAATAACAACAATGAAAAGAATAATTTAATAATCGCAAATAAAATCCCTAATTTGTAACACTTATATTATATATTTTTTTTGCAAAATTGGCAAGAAAAAAACAAGGGCCTTCGATTTTCACGAAAGCCCTTGCCGGAGGAAAGTATTTATAAAATCTATTTTGCCTGTTTTTTATACCACATGACGGCATTGGCACATTGTTCTTCGGTTTTGCCTTTAACTCGGCAACGATTAACCTCAATCGTCGGATTTTTATCCATCGAGAAACAACCGTCGCCCAAAAGCATAACGTCGCGATAGGTTCTAACTCCCGGATTAACCTTCACCAGGTTGATGGCGGTGGTGATTTCCGGCCATATCAGCTTGATGCCGAAACTGTTGAGACGTTCGGTCATATCGTTCAATACGTAAATACGCATTTTGCAACGAACCAGATTATCCATACCGCGGCTGACCGAAAAATCGTCATACGAAACCAGAATTTTGCGTTCGTCATCGTGCACGAGCTTGCCGTTGACAATCTTGAAACTGACAACTTTGCCCTCGCTGTTATCATATACCGGTTCTTGCACCTTTTGCTCGTCACCGCTGATGTTTACCACCACATCAGGTTTGGAGGCAACATCATTGGATTCGGTATAGGCCGGAATGCCGATTATCGGTGCATCCTTCGGCTTTGCGGCATCTGCTGCAGCGTCGGCCGCCGCCGTATCGGCGGTGTCTGCGGTTGCCGCGGTTGCTTTATCCGAACCGCTCGCAATACCCGAACCGCTGGAAAAAGATTGCGCGGAAGCATTAAACACCGAGCAAGCGGCAACTAATACAAGATAACAAATCAAACGCATTGTCAAACCTTTCAAAGCCGATTATTCTTTATCTCCGGCCTCAGCCTCGTCTTTACTTTCGTCTTTCTTATCTTTATCTTCGCCTTCGACTTTTTTATCTTTTTCGGCAGCTGCTTCTCTCGTTATGATTTTATCCAATTCGAGCGAAACTTCTTCCAAATCGGCTAAAGACTTTTTATAAACTTCTTCAACGCCGGCCAACTCGTGAGCCTTAGCTTCTTCTGCCTGCTGCTCCAATACGCTGTCCGGAGTATCCTTAAATTCCGAATAGTATTCCGGATTCTTTGAGTTGATGTAGTTGAAGCGGTCAAGACAGCTGCCGCGATTGGTTTGCTGGTTGTTCTTTACCGTAATTTTATCGCCTTCGGCAATACAATCGTTTACTTTGTATTCCAGCTGGTCAAGCAACAAGAAGCACTTGTCGGTGGTAACGATTTCTTCAAAACTCTTTTGCTGATGCGGGAAAATGTCTTCCAACTCAATATGCTTCATAATATAAGTGATGGCATCTTTCGGATCATCAACCGGCTCTACGCTGTCATCAACAATCTGATATTTTTTGGCGATGGCATCTTGCCAACGGAAGTCCATATTGATTTTTTCAACCTTCTTTTCCATACGGTTGTATACGGTTACCAAAAAAGAACATCTGTCGGTCAAACCTTCTTCGTTGGTTAAAGGTTTAATATTTTCGATACGGAACAAAATGGCATCGGCATCAGAAGTTTTTTCAAATTCTTTTTTCTGCGGTTCATCGGCATAAGACGCAGCCGCTAAGCACAGGGCCATACCGAAAGTTAAACCGAATGTAATTTTTTTAATCAAACTCATTTTTCTACTCCAAAGTATTAAATCTGACCATATCATACACAATTATTCTTTAATTTTTCCTAAATTTTATAAAAAAACTAAAGCTCGCTCAATTTATGTTTCAGGCGCAACAAATCCGCCCACGATTTGCTTTTTTGCGACGCGGTGCGTAACAAATACGCCGGGTGAAAACTCGACAGAGTGGGAATAACCGTCCCCTGAGCCGAAGTGTAGTCAATAAAGTGCCCGCGCAAAGACGAGATGCTGTCGGCATTATCCAACAGGGCATTGGCTGCGCTGCGTCCGAGAATGAAGATTATTTTCGGCTTTATTAACTCAATTTGCCGCTTCAAAAACGGCAGACAAACCGCCACTTCTTCCGAGGTCGGAGTGCGGTTCCCCGGCGGCCGCCACGGCAAAATGTTGGTAATGTAGCAATCTTCGCGTTTAAGCTCAATCGCCGCCAGCATTTTATCTAAAAGATGGCCGCTGCGCCCGACAAAAGGTTCGCCCAAGCGGTCTTCATCCGCTCCCGGTGCTTCGCCGATAAGCATTACTTCCGCCTGCGGATTGCCGTAACCGAACACGGTGGAGTTGGCCGAAAACTTCAAAGAACAACCGTCAAAATCTTCCGTCATGGCACGCAAATCATCGAGCGTTTGCGCCTTTTGGCAGATTTCCTCGGCGTTTTTGCAGGCAACGACATTTATTTGCGACAAATCGGAAACAGCCTGTCGGGCAACATTTGCTGTCGGAACTGCGGCAGAGTTGCTGCTAACATTGTTTTGCGGCGGCACGGCCGGTTTCAGGGCATCGCACGGCGTATCGGCGCAAATTTCATCAACGCCGGCGGTTAAATACCAATTCAATATTTGTTCGATATTGTCCATTTTCACTCCACCGTTTCAATATATGCGGAAATATTTTTTTTTGCAATACAAAGAATATCTTTTGCGGTATATATAAACAGTTGTTGATAAATTTTTACTCATTGCTAATAAATAAAATTTATATTATAGTGACGATAATTTGGGTTTTAAGGTAAAGAGTTATGATGAAAATGTTGATAAGAACCGTATGTATAATAGCCGTGATCTGCGCCGCAATGTGGCCGTTGCGGCAGAATATTCGCGATTTGCCGCTGTGGGAAAAATGGAATTCGTCGGTGAGTATTGTTCCGGAATTTGATGCCGACGGATATTGGCAATATCAGGATTTTATCGCTAAGAAAAATCCGGACCAAACCATTTCTTTTTATGGCACAAAATCGCAATACGGCGCTTATTTGGCCGGCCGGGTGGCACACTTGCGGCAAGATTTTGAAAATGCCGCCGAATATTATAAAATCGCCATAGATAAAGACAAAGACAACGTGCCGCTCAACCGTACGGTATATGTTATTTTGACTTCGTTGGGGCAAATAGACAGGGCGGTTCCTTATGCCCGCAAAGAAATGGAGTCGGAAAAAAGAGAGTTGCTGGCGCCGATGGTGGTGGCGGTCAAAGAATTTGCCGATAAAAATTATGCCGCCGCACGCGATGTTATGGCTACGGTCGACGACAGACTCTATGTGGGGCTGGTTAATCCGCTGTTTAATGCTTGGGCTTATGCCGGCGAACACAATGAAGAAAAGGCAATCGCCGCCATCGACAGTATTGCCAACGACCCGTCGCTGAATGTTATGAAATTGTTTCATAAGGGGATGATTTACGACTATCTCGGCAACAAAGAAAAAGCCTCGGAATGCTATGCCGCGATTGTGCAGAGATATCCCAAAGACGTAACTTATCGTGTTTTGGAAGTAATCACCAATTTTTATGTGCGTCTTGGCAATAAGGAAGATGCTTTGCGGCTTTTGGGACATTATAACGACGAAGGTTTATTGTCGATGTTGCTTAAAGATATCGAAATAAAAATCGATAATGCCAATGCCGCAACCGCACCGGTTATTGATACGCCGCAAAAGGGTTTGTCCGAAGCGCTGTTTAATGTCGGCACCCTGTTCAGATCTGCGCACAACGGCGGCGATATTGCCCAATTTTATATAGCAACTTCGTCGTACCTCAATCCGGAATACGAAGTTTCTAAAATTGCGCTGGCCAACGTATTGGAGGAATCCGGTATGCTTAAAGAAGCCAACAAATATTATGCGCAAATCGGCAAAGATTCCGGTTCGTATTTTATTGCGCGGCTGAAAATGATTGAAAACTATAATTCGATGGAAGAATACGATGCGGCGGAAAATCAGCTGAAAATTTTGTTGCAAAGCTATCCTGACAACACTCAGCTTTTGAGCGATTTGGCCGGTATCAACAGTAATCAGCACAAAGATGCCGAAGCCGTGAAACTGTATCAGCAGGCGCTGGCGAGTATGAAGCAGGAGCAGCCGAGCAACTGGCCGATTTATTATGCCATGGCGATTTCGTACGACCGGATGAATCAAAAAGATAAATCCGAAGCCAATTTGCAAAAAGCGTTGGAACTCAGCAACCGCGACCCGAATGTGTTGAATTATCTCGGATATTCCTGGTTGGTTGAAAATAAAAATCCCGACGATGCGGTTGCCATGATTTTGGAAGCATATCGGCAATATCCGTATGACGGACACATTATGGACAGCCTCGGTTGGGTTTATTTTAAGCTCGGACAATACGACAAAGCCATCCGCTTTTTGGAACAGGCCTCAGACCTTAATTCCGGTAATGCCGCCATCAGCGACCACCTGGGCGATGCTTATTGGATGGGCGGCCGTAAAAACGAAGCGGTTTTTCAATGGCGACATGCTCTGGTCTTTAAGGAAGATGCCGAAACAATCGATAAAAATGCAGTAGAGCAGAAAATAGAAAACGGTATTGAGAACAACGAGCTTATTCAGCTGCAAGATGAAGAATTGTTAAAAACGTTGGATGATTTATCAATCAAACGTAATGAGCATTAAAAAATAAAACGCCGGATTTTTCCGGCGTTTTTCAGTTAATCAAAAATTTGCTCGGCAACGGATTCGCCGTACTGAGTTGCATCAGCGGAATATCTATGTTGAAAACCGTACCGTCGTCTTTGGCGGCAACACAACTGCCGTAGAGTACGGCGGCGCGACCGTCAATAACTGCGGTGTCCTCAAATTCAAAACATTCTCCCGGCTCCAAATCCGGAATTTCGCCGTCAAAGCCTTCGCTTAAGTCATAATGATTTTGCCCGAAACTGTCGGTAATGCAAAAATTACGCCTTAACAAGCGAATACGCTGGTTGGAATTGTTTTCTATTCTGAGGCAATAGGCCCACAGCTCGCGTCTGCTGTCGTCGCAGTCCAGTTGCTCCGGATAAGCCGACACCATTACATCGCCGGTTTGCACAACACTGAAATCAAAATTATCGCTGTCAGACATATAAAAATCCCCCAAAACTTGCTTAAGGATTCATTAACCTTTAAAAAAGTTCAAGGGGATTCTGCAGTTATGCATAAAGTTATGCACAGATAATAAGGTCAGCCGATACGGCCGTATTTGTCTTCTAAACGCACAATATCGTTTTCATCCAAATTTTCGCCGACCTGCACTTCGATAAATTCCAACGGTTGAGTTGTATTGTTTTGAATGCGATGTTTTGTTTCCACACCAATAAACACCGATTCGCCGGCCTTTTTCTCGATTTGTTGCTCGCCGAGCGTAACAGTGGCAGTGCCGTTAACCATAATCCAATGTTCCGCCCGGTGATGGTGCAGTTGCAATGAGAGAATTCCGCCGGCATTAACCGTAATGTGCTTAACACAAAAGCCGTTGCCGCAATCGATAACTTCCCAGGTTCCCCACGGACGGACATCATGTTGTCCGCGTGCATAATTATTCGCCATTTTTAACTCCTTTTTTAGTTTACATCAGTAAAAATCTAGTATAACAATAAAACAAATGTTGCAACAATAATTTGACAGGTATTCAGATGCAAATATCGGCGGCAATCAGCGAGGCATTGGCAATTCAGCGTTTAATCAGTACCGAATTGCTTAAATCCAGGACTATGCCGGAAAAGCTAAATAAAATACTTAAAGCCTTTGTCGATTCGACTAAGGCTGATTCGGCTTTACTGTATGCCACCGTTGATGAAAATTATCTGGAATTGGTGGGCGAGTGGAAGGCACAGAATTATAAATCCAATATCCGCTACAATGAAGACTGTATCGGTCGCAGCGCCGCCAGCAAGCGCACCATTCGCGAAACTCTGCAGGCGCAGAATATTACGTTGCTCAGCATTCCGGTAACCCGTATGAACCTGACTATCGGCGCTTTGGTGCTTACAAAGTCGGGAGCTGACGCGTTTGACGATGCCGAGGTGGAAAAAGCCGAAACTCTGGCGTTGGCATTGCCGGATTTGTTCGGTCACAGAGAATTTTTGGAATTTCGTAATCAAATTATTCGTGAAAAAGGTATTGTGGTGCGAGATGCTTTGCACGGTACGAGTCTCAATAAGGGTTACGGCGTCGGCAAAGCGGTGTTGCATCACCGTCATCGCGAACTGGTCAACATCTTTACCGACAACATCGAGCTGGAAAAATCCAAGCTTGAGGAAGGGCGGCAACGTATGGTTGATTATTTCAACGATAAAATCGACCAGGCCGGCAACTATATCGGCAACACTACCGAAATTATGGAAGCATATCGGATGTTTGCCCAGGATAAGGGGTGGTATAAAAAAATCAACAACGATATTGAAAAAGGCTATACGGCCGAGGCGGCGGTGGAGCATGTTTATGAAGATATGTGGAACAAACTTTCCGCCACCAATGACCCTTATCTTAAAGAAAGACTTTATGATTTGCGCGATGTTTCCGACCGGTTGCGGGCGTTTATCGCCGGCGATAATCAATCCGCGGCACAAATAGCGCCGGATGAAGATATAGTGATTATTGCCCAAACCATGGGCCCGTCGGATTTGATGGACTATAAATACGAAAACATCCGCGGTCTTATAATTGAAGATTGTACTCCGACCATGCACGTGGTGATTGTGGCCAAAGCGCTGAATATTCCGGTAATTGCCAAGATTCACGGGATTTTGAAAGAAATCAAGGTCGGAGAGGTCATCGCCGTTAACGGCAGCGAGGCCATGGTATATACGCACCCGAGCGAAAAACAGATTACCGAATACCAGAAAAAATCGGTGCGTTTGCACAAAGTTTTTGCCGAACTCGAAAAACTCAAGAACAAACCGACGGTAACTTTGGATAATATAAAAATCAGTTTGGCGATGAATTACGGCTTGGACTTGGATTATGAATATCTCAAACCGACAAATTGCGACGGTATCGGGCTGTATCGTACCGAAATTACTTTTATGTCGGCCGATAAAATGCCGGATGTGGAAAGCCAGGAAAAGCAATACAAAAAATTGTTTGATGCCATGGGCAGCAAAAAGATATTTTTCCGCAGCTTGGATGTCGGCTCGGATAAATTTTTGCCGTATTGGGGCGAAATGAAAGAGGAAAATCCGGCGCTCGGTTGGCGTTCGATTCGCATTACGTTGGACCGGCGCGCCCTGTTGCGTCAGCAGATTCGCGCCATGCTCCGTGCCGCCGCCGGCAAAGAGCTGAACGTGATGTTTCCGATGGTTTCTTCGCTGCAGGAATTTTTGGAAGCCAAAGAAACGCTGATGTTGGAATACGAACGCGAGCAACAGCGTAAAAAACCGACGGCACGCGAAGTGAAAGTCGGTATAATGATTGAGGTTCCGTCGGTGTTGTTCCAGCTTGACGAGTTGTTGCAAGAAGTTGATTTTATCTCGGTCGGCACCAACGATTTGTATCAGTTTGTGTTTGCCTGCGACCGCGGCAATCCGCGGCTGTCCAACCGTTATGACGTGCTTTCGGCGCCGTTCTTGAAGTTAATGAAAAAAATCGTGGATAAGGCCATGCAATACCGGGTGCATTGTTCGGTTTGCGGTGAAATGGCCAGCAACCCGTTGGAAGCGATGGCGCTTATCGGTTTGGGATATCGCAATTTATCGGTCTCCGGAGCGCGTTTTGCCCAAATCAAAAATATGATACGTTCCATGAACACCGAAGATGTCGAAGATTATATCAAAACCCTGATGAAATCTCCGAAAACCAGTATTCGGCCGCAATTAACGGCGTATGCCTACGATCACGCTATTGCAATTGAATAATTTTTATGATATAAGCCGCACAACAACAGGAGAAAAAACGTGACAAAAGAAACAGAACAACAACAGGAAGAAATCCAAACCGTGGGCGCAATGCTGCGCGAGGCGCGTTTGAAAGCAGGTAAAAGCGAAGCCGATATTGCCGAAGAATTGTGTATTCGCAAAGCTTATGTTACGGCCATCGAAGAAATGGATTTTGCCAACATTCCGCCGCGTCCGTTCGGAATCGGATTTATCCGCGCTTATGCCGAAACGGTGGGCTTGAACAGCGACCGTATCGTATCTTCTTATCAGCAATCTTTTCACGAAAATAAAGAAGAAAGAATCAGCGAAAAAGTTGCCCATACCGCTTCTTCCAAACCGCGTTTGAAGCATATATTTTTCGGTATTTGCGGCTTGGCAGTGTTGTTTGTTATATGGTCGGTTTTGCCGTTGAGCGAACCGGTGGAGGATTTTCAGGAAGATGCGGCCGATGTTATTCCGGAGCCGGTAATAGTGGCTGAAGAAAATGCAACGGATGAAGATGAAATCGCAACCGCGGAAGAGCCGGAAGAAATCGAAAATACGGAAGAAGCTATTGAGCCGGACGATGAGCAACCGGCGGCAACCTTGCAAGACATTGTTTCCGAAATAGAGGATGACGAACCGGAAGCGGAGGTTGAGGAAACCGTAGAAGAAAGCGCCGAAGAAACGGAGGCCGAAGCGGCACCGGTAAGTAAATTCCATCAAATGCGGATGGTTTTGAGCGGCCCGTCCTGGGTGGAAATCAAAAAAGGCGACAAAACCGTGCTTCGCGGCTCGGTATATAAAAGAGGTTTCAGCTATAATATTCCGCAGGAAGAAGGCCTGACCATTACCGTAGGCAGACCGCGCAGCGCAACTTTTTATGTTGATGATAAGCCGGTTAAGGTAGTATCGGTATTGAACAATAAACGCGTCAGTTTGGACAGCTTTTTGATAAAAACAAATAACTAGAGGATTATATGGAAAAGGTACAATGTGTGCGCGGCACTTATGATTTATACGGTGCCGCCAAGCGAAAAATGAAAAAAGTCGTGAGCGTCGGCTCAGAGGTGGTGGAAAAATACGGCTTTGAGGAAATCGAAACGCCGATTTTCGAATTTACGGAAGTGTTTGCCCGCAATTTGGGCGATACCTCGGATATTGTCACCAAAGAAATGTATTGCTTTGAAGATAAGGGCGGCGAAAGTCTCACTCTGCGTCCGGAGGGCACGGCCGGCGTGGTGCGTGCGTTTGTTTCTAACGGAATGCAGCAAAATCTGCCGGTCAAGTTTTATTATACCGGTCCGATGTTTCGCTATGAACGTCCGCAAAAAGGACGTCAGCGCCAATTTACTCAATTCGGAGTTGAACTGCTCGGAGTGGAAACGCCGCAAGCCGATATTGAAGTTATTGCCATGGCTTATGAGTTTTTGGAAAAACTCGGCTTAAGCGGACAGGTTACGGTAGAAATCAACTCCTTGGGAGATGCCGAAAGTCGTGCCGCATATCGCGAAAAATTGGTGGCGTATTTGCAAAAGCATTATAATGAGCTTTCCGAAGACAGTAAAAACCGTTTGGAAAAAAATCCGTTGCGGGTGCTCGATTCTAAAGAAGAATGTGATAAAGCGGTGGTGGAAAACGCGCCGCTGTATGCCGACAGCTTAAACGAAGCTTCAAAGCAATTTTTTGCCGCGGTGCTGAAAGGGCTGGATATGCTCGGTATCAAATATCGCATTAACAACCGGTTGGTGCGCGGTTTGGATTATTATTCGCACACGGTATTTGAGCTCACTACCGACAAGCTCGGGGCGCAGGGTACGGTTTTGGCCGGCGGCCGCTATAACGGGCTGGTGGCGCAGATGGGCGGCGGCGAAGTTGCCGGTATCGGTTGGGCCGGCGGGGTTGAACGTTTGGCCATGCTGTTGGAAAAAAACGTATCTTTGCCGCGGCCGATTGCGGTAATCCCGGTGGGAGACGACACTGCCGAGGCCGCGCTCAAAATTGCTCACGAGTTACGTTTGGCCGGTTTTTCGGTGGAACAGAGTTACAGCGGCAATATGAAAAAACGCATGATGAAAGCCAATAAGGTTAATGCCTGCAAGGCCGTGATTATCGGTTCGGACGAACTGGCGGATAAGACGGTAACCATTAAAGATTTGGACAGCGGCGACCAAAAGACGGTGGCTTTGGCAAAATTGGTTGAGGAATTGCAATAATGAATTTAGATGAAAAACTGGCAAATGTGGTTAATCGTTTTGAAGAAGTGCAGGCTTTGCTCGCTTCTGACGTTTCGACCGAGGAATTGGTAAAGCTCAATAAGGAACTTTCAACCTTAGAGCCGGTGGTTGAGGTAATCCATAAATACCAGCATCATCAACAAATGATGGCCGACGACAAGGCGATGATGGAAGACGCAACGCTCGATAAAGAAATGCGCGAAATGGCTGAAGCCGAATATTATGAGGCCAAAGAGCAGTTGCCGCTTTTGGAAAAGGAAATCAAAGTAATGTTGTTGCCGAAAGACAGCGACGATGAGAAAAACGCCATTTTGGAAGTGCGGGCAGGCACCGGCGGCGATGAAGCCGCGTTGTTTGCCGCGGTGCTGTTTGAGATGTATCAGCGCTATGCGCAAAAACAGGGCTGGCAGTTCGAAATTCTCGATTCTAACGAAAACGGTATCGGCGGCTATAAAGAGGCCTCGGCGCGCATTACCGGTAAAGATGTGTTTGCCAAGCTCAAGTTTGAATCGGGTGCGCATCGCGTACAGCGCGTTCCGGTAACCGAGTCGCAGGGCAGGGTACACACTTCGGCGGCCACGGTGGCGGTTTTGCCGGAAATTGAAGAAGTTGATTTATATATTAATCCGGCTGATTTGAAAATCGATGTGTATCGCGCGTCGGGTGCCGGCGGTCAGCACGTTAACCGTACCGAGTCAGCGGTGCGTATTACCCATATTCCGACCGGTGTAGTGGTACAATGTCAGGATGACCGCTCGCAGTTTAAAAACAAAGAAAAGGCGATGAACCACTTGCGCGCCAAACTTTATGACGAGCAGAAGGCCAAAATCGACGCCAACTATTCGGAAAAGCGCAAGTTGCAAGTCGGCAGCGGCGACCGCAGCGAGCGCATTCGTACTTATAACTATCCGCAGGGCCGCGTTACCGACCATCGGATAAATCTGACCCTGTATAAGCTGGAAGAAGTGGTTTCGGGCGAGGCGCTGAATGAAATCATCGACGCGCTGATTGCCGAAGACCAAGCCGCCAGACTTGCCGAGATGGATTAAAACTACAGCTGGGTAAAATAAAAACGGCCGGTTTAACCCGGCTGTTTTTGTTATGTTATCAGTATTTATTTTTTAATCACACCGTAAGATACGGAGACGTAATCGGTTTTAATCTGAAACAATGAGATAAAATCGAACGGTTTATATGATACTTCTTAAATCTTTACTTGTTAGGGTATGATTCTTCCAATTTTTCAATCAGCAGCTCGCGGATATTTTCTTTGGTATAGAAGAATGAATCGTATATTTTGCGGGTAACCTCATCGGTTTGGAAATTGTTTTTGCAATATTCGATAACCCGCTCGACGGCAGCATCTTCGTCAAAAAATACATCAGGCAATATATATTGCTTATAATCAAACCTGGCAAGGTCGGTAGCATCATAACTTTCCAATATAGGATCACCCTTATCCAACATATAAAATACCACCGGCTTATATTGAAACATAAAATCAAACGCCACCGAAGAAAAATCGGTTATCAGACAAGAGCATTTTCTGATGCATTGTGAAATCTTGTCGCTTTCAACAATCTTGATGTTGGTTTCGTTTGATAAATCAAAATCAATATTCATCTCACTTATCAAGGCGTGATGCGGCGCAAAATATAATGTGATTTTATTTTTTTGCAGATAATCGGCCAACTTTTGATTATGCAACAACCGTAACAGATTCTTTTTATAAAGTGAGCTCTCAAAGGTAACGGCATTGAGGTGGCGGAAAGTCAGCATCAACAGAATGCTTTTCTCTTTTTGTTTCGGCTGATTTTTTAATAAGTCCCAACGCGGCAAACCGACCTTGAGCAACTTCTCTCGCGGAAAATTATATGTTAACCAAAGGTCTTCTTCGCGGTCGGAACATACCAAAAATTTATCATATTTTTCCGGATACAAATAGCCGTTGTACAATACGCTTTCTTTCATATAAGTCGGTCCGTGTTGTAAGAAGATATATTGCCAAGACGGATGACGGCGGAAAAACATTTCGGTCGTACCGGAATTTTCGCCGAACGAGGTTAAGATGTATTTTGTACGCAGTAAAATTTCATGAACTTTCTGCATAAATTCATTCGGATGAGTGCGGCTGGAAAAACTCAAAGCAATTACATTTTCCAGCTTATTTTCGGCCGCCAATTTTTGATAAAGCGCGGTTTTTTTAAGCACCACATAATAGGCACGAAGCCCTTTTTCCCGCATTTTCTCAAACAAAGAATAAGCGTCGATTGCTTCTACCGTTGCATCATGCAAACAGTCAAACAACAAATATGTGTCTTTCGGGTACTTTTTATAATTTTTGCGCACCAGGTTAATATAATGCTGTTCGGCTCCCAAGCGACCGCAACGGCGTTTTATCTTAAAAGTAATATTGAATATTTTGACTATATCGTGCCGCGGTGCTTTTGTAACCGTAACGCATTTGCCGAATAATCTCTTTAACGTATCTTTAAACCGAAGTTTGCATTGTCTTTTCATTTCGTACAATTCTTTAGCGGTCAAAAATTTACGTGCCGATTTCATAAACGATTTTTTCTCAGAAGCCGGAAGGCCGTCGTAGATCCAAGCCATATTCATGGTTTTGAAATAATGCAAGTTCAGAGCCATTCTGTCACTAAGACCGTGTTCGGCAAGAATATGCTTGAGTTTTTCGGTGATTTCAAAAAAGTCCAGATATTTTTTGGTATAGGCGCGTACAATGGATTGCTTACGCAAAAAGTAATTATAGCCGGCATAATTCAAAAAAGAAACGTTTTTGGCCGACAGATGGCTTTGCAAAACAAGCGGGCAATCTTCATAACACATATTGTCGGAAAACCGGATGTTGTTTTTTTGCAAAAGCGAGCGTCTGTATATTCTGTTTACGGAATAACACGGCGAAACCAGAAGCGTATCCAACAAAGTTTCGCGGTCAATGTTTTCGCCTTCGGGAATATTGAGCGGCACCGCTTTGATGTATTTAACCGCTTTTTCAAAAGCATTATGCGCAATTATGTGGCCGGACCAGGTTTGATAACGTACATAATCACAAATCACAATATCCGAATTCAGTTTTTGCGCCTGATTATACATTTTTTCATACATATCTGCTTTGATTGTATCGTCAGGGTCAACAAAGCCGATGTATTCACCGGTCGCTTTACTTATACCGTTGTTGCGCGCCACACCCGGCCCGCAGTTTTCCTGGTTAAAGATTTTTATGCGTTTATCTTTGCGGGCAAAACACTCTAAAATGGCTGAGCAATCATCGGTAGAACCGTCATTAACGCAGATAATTTCTATATCTTTGAGAGACTGATTAATCAAAGATTTCAAGCATTTCGGCAGATATTCTTGCATATTATAAATCGCCAAAACAACAGAAACTTTCGGTTTAGACGTAGCCATATCTTTTTTCATTATAACTTCCTTCGGCAGATACTTTATAAAATATGATTCACTATATTAAAGTACATTCTGTTGTCAAGATGTTTTATGCCGTATTCCTGGAGAGGCGCGCAGCAAAAAACGCGCTATGCGGTCAGGCATAACGCGTCTTTCTAAAAGAGTACTTCTTCCCTAAATGATGCTCATCAGATGCAGCAGCCAGAGTCCCGTCAACGGAAACCACAGCTCGGCACTCGTAATCCATAAACTCGAAAGCCACCTCGGCATCTTACTCTCGTCAACCAAAAACGGTAAGGCGAAAAGCACTATTTCCATCAGCAGTAAGGCGATGGCGCAGGGATCTCCCCGAAACGCATGGCCCAGTAAAATTACCGCAAATGCACCTAAGGCAAAGGATATCAAGAATGATGTACAGCTCCTGGATATCCTCTTCCAATTTGTTGAACATGTACTACTCATAGGGCAAATAATTTTTTGATAATATAAATTCATTCTGAGTATAGCAAATATATAAATTTTGTCAAGTTTTTTATCAAAAATATTTTTTCCTTGACAGCGGCGGGCAGATTACCGATAAAAAATACAATAACAATAGGTAAAGGGGAGCCGTATGACAAACATTGAAGATATTGTGAGCGAATTGGCGCGATTGCCGCGGACAACTTTCGGTATATCGGTGCCGGCTCTGCGACAAACCGCACGGCGTATTGCGCGTGACGATTATCGGATTTTGCTTGATAACTCTCGGCTTGAAACTTTTGAGTTGCGGTTGTTGAATGCGTTAATGTTGGGTTATGCCCGCGATGATTTGCCGCATTTACTCGATTGTTTTGCTCGTTTTGTGCCGTATGTCGACGATTGGGCGGTGTGCGATGCGCTGTGTCAGGGTTTTACGGCGGCGCGATGTTATCCCGAACCGGTATGGGATTTTGTGATGCAATATCGTAATTCGCGGCAGGAATTTGCGGTGCGGATTGTGGCGGTGGTGTTGCTCAGCCATTATTTGAATGACGAATATATCGATAGGGTGATGGCGGTTTTGGATTCGCTTTATACCGAAAAATATTATGCGCAAATGGGCGTTGCTTGGGCTTTGGCGACGCTTTGTGCCAAGTATCCGGAAAAGTGTCTGCAATATTTGCGCGGGTCGAATAATTTAGATGCGACCACCTTCAAGATGACCATTCGCAAAATCAACGAATCATTTCGCGTGGAGCCGGAAGTTAAAAGACAGGCACTTCTTCTGCGCGGCCTAAAATAACTCGTGCAAAAACATGCTGTGCGGAAAAATCACGATGTGCACAAACAGCCAGACTACGGAAAACACACGGGCAAACCACACAACACGATTTTTTTGCTGATAAATCCACCAACCGCTGATAACCATCAGATTATCGCAAAACAGCCGGTTGCTCCAATGCTCCACCCCTTGCAACCAATATTCGACGGCGTGCCCGGTCAGGCCCTCCTCAAGATAATGCTCCAGCGTTTCCCACATATAGGCCACCAACAGGGTAATGATAAAGCTGATTTTCAGGCGCAGGCCGTCGGAAATTTTTTCGTCTTTGATGATTTTTTGGGCCGCCCACATCGAAAAACAGCCGACCGTAACACCCATAATCAGATGCTCGATTGACCAAACATCAAATGCCGCCTCGGTTTTCAGCCCCCATATCATCGGCTAAATGTCCAGATTGTCGACGAATTTGGCGCGCTCGATAATAAAGCGGAAACGCGGCTCCGGATCTTTACCCATCAGGCGCTCAACCTGCCGACGCGTCTCAAAGTCTTCGGCACGACCTTCTTCGGTATCGGTACTCGGAATCATCACTCGTAGCAGTACGCGGTTATTTTTATCCATGGTGGTTTCTTTGAGCTGCGCCGGGCTCATTTCGCCCAAACCTTTGAAGCGGCTGATATCCGGCTTGATGTTGCCCTTGACGACTTTTTTCAAAATCTTGTCTTTTTCCTCATCATCAAGCGCATAGTAGTTTTTGCCGCCGGCCACGATTTTATACAGCGGCGGGGTGGCAATAAACAAATGCCCGTTTTCAATCAACTTCGGCATGTGCTGATAGAAAAACGTCATCAACAGCGAAGTGATGTGCGCCCCGTCCACATCGGCATCGGTCATGATAATGATTTTTTCATAACGCAGATTATCTTCGTTATAATTATCTTTAACACCGCAACCGAGCGCTTCTATCATATCCTTGATTTCCTGGTTTTGCCCGATTCGCTCCACCGAAGCGCTGGCAACGTTCAAGATTTTGCCGCGCAGAGGCAGAATAGCCTGAGTAACTCGGTCGCGTCCCTGTTTGGCCGAACCGCCGGCGGAATCACCCTCAACAATGAAAATTTCGGTATTTTCGGCCGCTGCCTGCGAACAATCGGCCAATTTGCCCGGCAAGCGCAATTTTTTGGTCGGAGCTTTACGTGCTTGGGCTTTTTCTTCTTTCTTTTTGCGGCGGGCTTCGGCGCGCTCCAAAACATATTCTATCAGCGCTTTGGCATTTTCCACATCTGATGACAACCAATGGTCAAATGAATCTTTTACGGCGGTTTCCACCAGATGAATCGCTTTGGTTGAGGTTAGTTTATCTTTGGTTTGTCCCTGAAATTGCGGGTCGGTAATAAACACCGAAAGCATCAGACAGGCATCGCTTAATAAATCATCGGGCGTAATGGCGGATATTTTTTTATAATTCGCCATTTCTCCGTATTCTCTGAGACTACGCGATAAAGCCGAACGAAAGCCGGTTTCGTGTGTTCCGCCTTCGGGAGTGATAACCGTGTTGCAATAAGAATAAGAAAAACCTTTTTCATCAAGCGGCCACGTTACTGCCCATTCAACACGGCCCTCATTGTTGGCAAGTTCCGATTCGCCGACAAACGCGGTACGATTAACGGTGGCGCGTTCGCCGATTTGAATATTTAAAAAGTCTGATAAACCGTTCGGGTAATGCAGTTCGGCCTCAAGCGGCGTGGTATCGCCTTCGGTAATCAGCTCGGGCGCACATTTCCAATTAATCAAAACGCCTTTGAACAAAAAAGCTTTAGAGCGCGCCATCCGATAAACCCGGTTGGCGATAAACTGATTATTGCCCTCAAAAATTTCGGCATCCGGCTTGAAAGTTATCGAAGTGCCGCGCCGATTCGGGCAGTTACCGACCAGCTCAAGCGGTGTCAGCGGTTTGCCGCGCGAATATTCCTGCCGCCAGAGTTTTTTGTCGCGTGCCACTTCCACCGTCAGCGTTTCCGCCAAAGCATTAACCACCGATAAGCCCACGCCGTGCAAGCCGCCGGAAACTTTATAAGCTCCGCCGCCGAATTTGCCGCCGGAGTGCAACGTGGTCAAAATAACTTCAAGTGCCGATACTCCCGGATATTTCGGGTGCTCATCAACCGGAATGCCGCGGCCGTTGTCGGTAATGGTTACGGTTCCGTCCGCGTTCATGGTAACATCAATATGATTGGCAAAACCGGCAACCGCTTCGTCCATGGAGTTGTCCAAAATCTCGGCAACCAAGTGGTGCATTGCCTGAATATCGGTGCCGCCGATATACATTCCCGGGCGATGACGCACCGGTTCCAAACCCTCCAATACTTCGATGTCGGTGGCGGTATATTCGGCTTTGCTTTGTGTTGATGATGTATTTGTTTCAAATAAATCGGACATTTTTCCCTCAAAAACTCTCAAATTATCGCAAAAGTAGCCGATTAATGCGATAAATTCAAGCAAAAACCCAAATTCATAAACAAAAATATGCAATGATAATATATATATTGACAAAAAAATCGAAATAAGCTATAATAAGGCTATGATTTGCGATGTACAACATTGGGAGAAAATAAAATGGTAAAGCCGAATAAGGAATATTTGCAAGAAGCCGAAAACAACAGCGAACGCATCCGCAGATTGCGCTCCAGAATTATGACCGGCGTGGTTGTTGCCGGCGCAACGGTGGCCGCGGCATTGAGCCTGAACGGCGTGAACTCGAGCGAAGGTAAGAACAATGCCGAGCCAAAGCCGAATGCCAAGGAAATACCGGTACCGAGCGCCGCGCCGCAAGACGACGGTAAAACCGCATATCCGTTCGGTTACAGCGACCCGAATGAAAATCCGGAAACGCCGGAACAAAAAGCCGAGCGTGAGGCCGAAGAAGAATTTGAAAGAATCCGTGCCGGCGAATATACGCACGGCGACGCCGGAACCGGTCGGGCGCTGAAGGGAGTGCAGATGGGCGAACGCCAGGGAACGCTCAAAGAAGGCGATATTCCGCAATATACCTTGACCGGCGCTTCTCCGCAATATGATGACGAGCCGGGAGTGGAGCATAACGGTTTTGCCATTGACGGCAGCGAAATTCCTTCGGAAAGTAAAGGAATCAGAACCTGGCAAAACGAGGACGAAGATGTGTCGCAGATGATAAAAGACCGCATGAATTCGCGCTTTGATGTATCAACAAAGGCACAAAAAGAAATGGCCTCGCAGTTGATGAAACATATTAAAAGTAATCATTCGGATTACGATTAAGTGCTTAAAATCTCTCGTGTTGAACCGCGAGAGATTTTTTTGCGCGATTGCAAATTTTGCACAGTATCACAAAAAGGTTGCACATCATAACAAAGTGATTATAATAACCGATATTGTTAATTTTTATCGGAGTATGAATTATGAAAAAAGTTTTGTTGACGTTGGCAATTTCTTTTATTTACGGCACAGCATCGTTTGCCGCCGCACCGGTGGCCGAACAAATGGCAGAAATCTTGACATCCTCTTACGGGGCTGAGGTAAAAGTAGAGGCCGATGAGGGGAAATGTTCGGTCAATTATCCGGCAACAACGGTCAAAGAAGATGCAATGGATTTTTCCAAGTTGGCCATGCCGGGTTTGGGAGCGGCCGCGCCTACACCAACGCCGTCAACCGACAAAACCTCCGAATATATCATACCGGCAACCACGGCCGAATGCAAAAGAATTGAGGATTTCAAATCTTATGCGCAATACGAGGTTTCCGTAAACTCTTTGCATAAATTTTTGGCGCAGGTTTACAACAATTTCAATTTTGCATTTGTAAAAGATTTGACCGCCGGCTCTTATAAAGAAGAAATAAAAATGGTGCCGGAAATCGGTGTGGTCAGTTACAGCAATCTGCATGTCAGCGATTTGTCATACATCAAAAAAGACGAAACAACCGGTCTTAAGAGTGAAATCGGTAATCTCGCTGCCCTTGATTCGCAACAACAGGTCACCGAAGAAAATAATCTGGTAAAAAACAGCGCTGAGATGTCTATGGATTCGCTTAATTTGGCGTTTCCGATATTTTCGTTGCACATCAAAAGCGAAAAACATCGTTCGGAAATTACTTATGAAATGCCGGCAGACACTGCGTTTAACTATCAGCAAATGGTTGATAATGTTCCGTTTTTATCCGCGGCAAAATCTTCCGCGCTGGTCGATGATGTTAAAATCGGGGTGGATATGTTCGGCTTTAATTTGGGTTTTGATGCCGAAATTAAAAACACCATACAACGCGAGAATGAAGAATATTTTTATATTTTGGGGCAAACAACGTTCAATGATATAAAAATCGACGGCGGATTCTTGGATAGTTTTATAAGTCCGAACATTCAACCTAAGCAAATAGAGTTGAAATATTCCATCAAAAACATTGCGGCCGCCGATGTTATTGCTCTGAGCGAAATTCCGGACGAAGACGGTTTAACGGATGAGGAAAAAGAAAAAAATGATGAAAAGGCCGCCGAAATCTTCGATAAAATTGCCCAAAAAATTAAACTGACAGCCAATGCCGAGGTTAAATTTGCCGCCGGCGATATCAGCGGAATTTGGGTGTTGGAAGACAAAAACGGTTATCTGTACGGCGCGGGAAAAATCAAAGTCAACAATTTATACGGCATTTTCCCGGAGCAAAAACAATGCGTGAATAACCCGCAGGCCGATAAGATTCCGGATTGTAACAATATAATTTTTTCGGAATTGAAAAACGTAATCGATATCACCAAAAACGATTCGGAAACCGTTTATAAATATACCGAGCAGGGTGTGTTCAAAAACAATGTCAGAATTGCCGATCCGGTAAAGTTGGACTTCAAAAAAATGTATTTGGAAAAACAGCAGGAAGACCGGGAAAAACAGGCTAAAATCGAAGATATGATGAACAAGCTGCAAAACGGCGACGATTTGCAGCCGTAACCGCGGTATATTCGATGGGTTTTCCGGGCTTGAATTCTAAAATATCCGGCTGACGAATATTTTTTATTCAAGTCTTTAAAAAAACACTTGAAAAATCAAAAAAATGTGGTAGAAATAGCCCGAAGCCGCAATGGTGCGGCTTTATAACAATACACACGCAGACAGGCGGAATGACGCTCGTCATCTTCGCTCCGGTGCTGTAAAAAGCCAAGAGTCTGCGGAGGTTTAACCGGAAAAAAGGATATATATAAAATGACAATTCCTACATTTACATTACGTCAGATGGTTGAAGCTGGCGTACACTTCGGACACCACGCTCGTCGTTGGAATCCGCAAATGGCACCGTATATTTACGGCAAAAAAGATAATGTTCACATTATCGACTTGCAAAAAACTTATCCGATGCTTTACAACGCATTGAACGCAACCCGCGATGTGGCTGCTCAGGGCGGTAAGGTTTTGTTTGTGGCTACCAAAAGACAAGCGCAGGAAATCGTTAAGGAAAGCGCCGAAAGATGCGGACAATACTATGTTAACTATCGCTGGCTCGGCGGTATGCTGACCAACTGGAAGACCGTTTATAAATCAATTACGCGTCTGAACAAGCTTAACGAAATGGAAGAAAAGAACGCTTATGAAGGCTACACCAAAAAGGAAATCTTGAACCTGAAAAAAGAACGCGAAAAATTGGCGGTTGTTTTGAACGGTATCAAGGATATGGGCGGTCAGCCGGATTTGCTGTTCGTAATCGATACGCCGAAAGAAGCTTTGGCGGTTAAAGAAGCCAAAAAACTGGGTATCCCGGTTGTCGGCATTGTTGATACGAACGCTAACCCGAATGAAGTTGACTATCCGGTGCCGGGTAACGACGATGCATTAAGAGCAATTCAATTTTATTGCGACTTAATCTCCGGCGCTATTTTGGATGGTGTTTCGGCCGAAATCGCCGCCAAAGGTTTGGATGTGGAAAACGCTGAAGTAGCAGAAGAAAAAGCTGCTCCGAAAAAGCGTGCACCGCGCAAAACCAAGGCTGCCGCAAGCGCCGAAGCTTCTGCCGAATAAGCATTAAGCCGATTTGGTATGGATTGAATGGCGCGGCGGTTAATCCGATTGCCGCGCCGTATTTGAAAAGTTGAAATTTTAAAAATAAGGAATTAAAATAATGGCAGATATTACAGCCGCTATGGTAAAAGAATTGAGAGAAACAACCGGCGCCGGTATGCTTGATTGCAAAAAGGCTTTGGTTGAAGCAAACGGAAATATGGAAACGGCCGTTGATTGGTTGCGCAAAAAAGGTTTGGCCTCGGCCGCCAAAAAGTCCAGCCGCATTGCCGCTGAAGGTTTGGTTGCGGTTTATGTTGAAGGCAACAGAGGTGCCGCGGTTGAAGTTAACTCCGAAACCGACTTCGTTGCCAAAAACGATATCTTTCAGGCTTATGTTGAAGATGCCGCCAAAGTTGCCTTGGCTAACAACGGCGATGTTGAAGCAATGAAAAATGCCGCCGATGCCAGCGGTAAAACTTTTGGTGAGCGCTTGACCGATATGGTTGCCCGCATCGGCGAAAACATGAATTTGCGTCGCGCCAAAGTTGTCAGCGTTAATAACGGTTTGGTTTGCTCTTACATTCACAATGCGGCACGCGCCGGTTTGGGTAAAATCGGGGTACTGGTTGCATTGGAATCTACGGCAGATAAAGCCCAGTTGGCTGATTTGGGTAAGCATATCGCAATGCACGTTGCCGCTGCTCAGCCGATTGCCTTGAACGTAGCAAGCGTTGATCCGGCTGCGGTAGAACACGAAAAATCTATTTTTGCCGAGCAGGCCGCTGCTTCCGGCAAACCGGCAGCCATCATTGAAAAAATGGTGGACGGCCGTATCCGCAAGTTCTATGAAGAAGTTGTTTTGGAAGAACAAAACTACATTATGGACCCGGATAAGAAAGTTAAAGACGTTATTGCCGATAAGGCCAAAGAATGCGGCGCCGACATTAAGTTGACGGACTATGTATTCTTTAAGCTCGGCGACGGCTTACAGAAAAAAGAAGAAGATTTTGCTGCCGAAGTTCAGGCTCAGTTGGCAAAATAATCAAGATAACGGTGCCTCTCGACAGCGGGAGGCATCGCGTTTTTTTTTACGGATATGATTGAGATGGAAAATACAACGGAAAATACGGAGCAGGAAGCGGTGGCCGCAAAAGCGTCAGCCGGTATTTTTGCTCGTTGGAACAACGCCATGATGCAGATGTTTGTGCTTAAAGGTCGGGCTTCGCGCTACGATTTTTGGGCTTTTCAAGCGGTCAGCTTAATCATATTTTTGTTGATGGTTTTATGCGGTAACTTTTTTGACGCCACCAAAATAGTCATCAACATTTTCGCGCTGTATTTCCTGTTTCCGGCAACCGCGGCAACGGTGCGCCGTTTGCATGACATATCTTTGTCCGGATGGTGGTGTTTGCCGGCGGTGGTACTGGCTTTGCTGGTGCTGGGTTTATGGGATTTCGGTCATACCGCGGGATTGCTTTATTTGTTGTTTGCTTCCCTGGTATACTATTCGTTTTTATGCTGGATTTTGTGCGGTCGCGGTGTTACCGAGGCCAACAAATACGGCGATGTTGTCGATGAAGCCGCCGACAGCAATTTGGACAGCCGTGCCTTTATGTGCTTTATGTTTGCCTTTTGGTGCGGAATGTGGGCCGTCTTTTTGTGCCACATTTGGTAATAAATTAGATCAATTCTGCTAATTTGAGATATTGTTGCGGCGATAAATTTTCGGCGCGCACGGTCGGGTCTATGTTTGCCTGTTCGCAAATTTGTTGCAGATTCGCTACGGACTTCAAACTCTGCCGTAGCATTTTACGCCGCTGATTGAAGGCCGCTTCGGTCAGTTTTTCCACTTTTTGCAATATGTCAGCCGGAGGAATTGTCGCCAACGGCTCAAACAAAAGCACGGTTGACCATATTTTCGGTGCCGGCACAAAACAATTCGGATTAAGATTGAACAGCGTTTTGATTTTGCAGGTAAGTTGCGCCATCACCGATATCCGGCCATAAGTTTTATTATTCGGCTCGGCCGTGATGCGCTCGGCAACTTCCTTTTGAAACATCAGAGTTAAGCTGGCAAAATTTTGCATATTTTTCAGCCAATTCAGCAACAACGGCACGGAAATATTGTAGGGCAGGTTGCTGACAATGTTTTTAACGGCGCTCCGGTCGGCGGTAAAGTCATATTGCAACGCATCGCCTTCCACGATTTGCAACTGCTCTCCGACAATTTTTTTTATGTCGTGCATAATTTCAATGCATCGGCTGTCCATTTCGATAACCGTCAGTTTTTGCGGATTCGCTTTCAAAATAGCGCGGGTAAGTCCGCCCGGCCCCGGCCCGATTTCGTAAACATTTTCGTTTTTAAAATCTGCTTTGCCCTGCGCTTCCAACGAGCAACGAATAATCTTGTCGGTAATGTTCATATCCAGCAAAAAGTTTTGGCCGAGAGATTTTTTAGCCATCAAACCGTATTGCTCGACCGTATCGCGCAGACTTGGCAGTTCGTTTATCATATCTTCTTTTCAATCAGGGCTTTGTTGCGCAAATCACGCAAATATTTTATGGAGAATTCTTCCAGCTTTTTATTTTGCAGATAGGCGCGGATTTCTTTTTTGCTCGGGAAAGATTTGGCGTCGCGTTGCGGGTCAAAAATTTTATCGAGTTTCAGAATATAATAATCGTTGCCGTAAGCAATCGGGTTGGAAACGTCGCCTTCCTTCATTTTATCCAGCGCTTTTTCAAAAACATCCGGCAATTTGCCTTTGGTAACCCAGCCCAAACGTCCGCCGTTGGCCGCACTCGGGCTTTGCGAAAATTGCGAAGCGTAAAGTTCAAAACGCGGATCTTGGCGCAGCGTTGCCACCAAAGAGTTGATTTCTTTGGCATCTTTTTTGCTGATGACGATTTCCGAAACCATTTTCTTGTGTTGCGACATATCTTTTTTAACCTCGTCGATGGCGCGATTTATTTCGGATTCGCTGACGGAAACGTAGCTGTATGCCTTGCTGTTGATGAGTTTTTTCCAAGCAATATCGGCTTCGATTTGCGTTGCCCACACCTTCATACTGACGTTGGCTTCGGCCAAAATTTTACGCAGCTCGCCGGCCGGCAGACCGTTACCTTGTTCAAAAGCCTCAATCGCTTTATTGATTTCGTGCGTAGTTACGCGGATTTTATTCTTTTTAGCTTCCTGTAGTTTGATTTTTTCATCAATCGCCCCCTGCAAAACGCGGTCGGTAATCATTTTTTTGGTTTGGGCATTATACGGAATGCCGGTGGTCAGAATAAAAGCATTGATGCGGCTTTGCATATCGTTGCTCGAGATAACTTCGCCGTTCACGAGCGCGAATATTTTGAGCTTGTTGCCGTAGAGGGTAATCGGCCGCAGAGCCTGTTGACGGCGGCGTTCCGCTTCTTCTGCCGCGCGCATTTGCGCTTCGTATTGCGCTTGGCGCCGGGCCGCTTCTTCCTGTTGCTTGATATATTCTTCGGTCCGCTGCCGCATAATCTCGCGCTGCTTGTCTATTTCTTCTTTTTGCTCGTCGGACATCATATTATATTGTTCGGCATTGCGGCGGAACATGATGGAATTGGTGCTCGGTTGCGATGCCCGCGATTCCGCATCGATTTCTTTTAAGTTGACATCTTCTGCTTTCGCTACGGAAATACAGGTAAAAAATACTGCAAAAAAGATAATTGTTTTTTTCATTTTCTCTCCTATTTTTATGAACCGAAACCGCCCACGGTTTTCAGGTAAAATGTCAGACCGAACTCATAATCATTATCCAAGTTCGGGTTACTCGTATTTAATTTTCTGAAGGTTAAATCCCAAGTAAAACACTCGTCGTCATAAGTGACCGAGCCGCCGTGTTCCAAACGCCCGCGGCGTTGTTTGGTTAAATCCTCCAAATTATAGATGGAAACTTTCCAATTTTCCGTAATTTCGGAACTGAGCGAAGTATAGAGCTCTTTACGTTCCGAATATCTGTCGATGTAGTGAGTATTGCCCTGCAAAAAGATGTACGAAACGTTGAGCTTTAACAGCGCCGGACCGATGTTTGCCCCCAATTCGCTGTATTTAGCGTTTAAATTATTTTTATCAAGACGGAAGCGATAGTTTAAATCCAAATATTTGTTCGGAGATGCATTGATGCGCCCGACCAAATCGCTGAAATGCGTTGCATCCTGATTATCCAGGCCCTGAATAAAACTGGCGTTGCGGTTGCGTTCAAAGCTTTGGGCAATAAAGGCGGAGGTACGGCCGAAGAAATTACCGTAAGAGTTCCAACGCAAACCGTAGCTTACGCGGCTTCCCGTATCGTTGCGGTCGTAGCCGGCATAGCGGTCCAAATCCAAAACGTTGGTATCATCCAAATAAACGTTTTCGCTGTCTTCATTCGGGATTTTCTCGACTTTATTGCCGCCGTCCGGAGAAACCACGCCGACGATTACCGGCTCAACAATCTGTCGCGAAGTTGAGGTTGCCCGCACAAAAGGCAAATGCCATTCCACTCCGGCCTGCGGGAAGAACCGCGCTGTGGTGCCGGTATAGGTCTGCGGATTGCTGTATTGGTAGCGATTGACATAGTATGCATCCGATTTGAGCGAGGTAACGAAACGATATTTATCGCCAAAGGAAGTGGTAAGCGGCAGCTCCCAGGCGTTGATGGAAGTTACTCGTTGCGTCTGCGCTCCGTTTTGATGATAAACCGAGGCGGTACTGAAGTCGTTTTTCAAATAAGAACCCCATTGCAGCGGGTCGGAATAAAATTCCGCTTCAATCAACGGAGCGACAATCGGCTTGCGCTTATCGAGCGCATCAAATTGCCGTACGTTGCGTTGGTGCAGGTTATAACTGAGAATTTTGTAATAATAGGCCTCTATCGAAGCATAGTCCCGCCCCGAAAAGCGCTCGAACTTAACATCGGAAACAAGCCACGCATCGTCCTGATATTGCAAATCCATATCTTTGAGATAAATGTAATCGGAAACATATTTCAGATTATACAGAACGCGCCAATTTTCGTTGATGTCGGTCAAACCGTCGGCAAAAATATTTCCGCGGTGTTTCGGGCGATGTTTGGAAAGGCTGTCGTTTTTGCCGGATTTATCCTCCAAATATGAGCCGCTGACATTTATGAATGAGTTATAAAAATAATGCGAAAAACTGCCGGCCCACACAAAATCTTTTTTGGAGGAATAAATAGGCGCAAACAAAACATTGGTCTGATCATCTACGGCCCAGAAGAAACGCGGTTGGAAATAAGCACCCAAATAGTTGGAACTGCCGATGGTCGGCGCTAACAAACCGGAGCGGCGCTTTACCGTAGGGTCAGGGTGAGTCAAAAACGGCGTATAAAAGAACGGAACATACTTAAAATAAACCAGAGCGTGATTATAATACACGTTTTTATCGTCTTCCTGATGCTGCACTTTTTTGGCGCTGATATGCCATAACGGACTTTTCCCCTCGCAGATGTCGCAAGCCGTGTAGGTGGCATTACGCATAACTTTGGTATGATTGTTCTTTTTCACGAAATAATCGGCCGTGACGTGCGATTTATCCCGCATCAAAACCTTGACGTTATTCATGGCGCCGACCGACATATTATCCGATAAGGAAACGAGGTCGCTGTCGATTACGGCACCGTCGGCCGTATACATTTTGACGTTACCGATTGCCGTCAGCGTGTCGGCATTTTGATCATAAACGATTTTGTCGGTGGTCATCCGCATACCGTTATATAAAACCTCGACATTACCGCGCGCGGTGATGATTTGCGTTTCGTCGTCATTAATCATTTCATTGGCGGAAAAATCTATGGCTTCATCACCCTCGTCGGACGAAGTTTCGTCGGCGGTAATCGAGCCGATATTCGTAATATCGTTGGTGACAAATAACGTGGCGCCGGGATTTTTCTTTTCCTGCCGCATAACTTCTCCCGCCTCGGTTACGGCCGATGCCGGCAGCCCCGACAGCAGTAAAATTGCTAAAACCATCATAAATTCAAGTTTATTTATCCGCATATTTCAAATCCTTACCAGCACCGCGGCGATAGAAGTAGAAAGGGTTATAAAACAACAACAGATAAAGACAAATCAAAAACGGCAAAATACAGTTGGCGTAAAGGGCCGGCACAAAATAAAGCGAGCGCCCGGCCAGGTTGGTAAGTGCCAAATCGTTGCCGACCACCAAAATCATACAAACGATTTCAACGGCAATAATTTTGGTTTGTCCGCGCCGGTTGAAGTTGCTGATTAAAAGACCGGTACAGGCAATCAGCGCCAAAACCATATTGAAAAACGGATACAAAACCCGGCGATGTCCCTCAACCACATATTTGCGTACATCTTGCGGCGACAAAGTTTTATCGTCGGCGGCATTTATCAATTCGGAAAAACTTTTTTCGCGCACGGTCTGCTCTTTGCGTTTGGCCCCGCTGCCGCTGTTAAAATCCGCCGAATAGCGCGAGAACGACAACATGTTGAACTTAAAGGTTTTTTTGTTCATCTCCTGGCGTACGCCGTTAATAAATAAAATTCGCGGTCCTTTCTTGGTTTGAATCATGCGGCCTTTTTCCGCCGTCAACGTAACTTTGATATCCGGCTTGCTTTCGTCGCTGACAAAAATGCCGGTAACCGAACCGTCGTTTTCGTGCTTATCGATAAAAACCGTAATGCCGTTGCTGAGAGTCGTAAACTCGCCTTCACGGAACACCGCCTGCGTCAGATTGTTTTTGACCCGCCACTCCAATTCGCGAAACTTTTGTTCGGCTTGCGGAATACCGACATTCATCACATAAATCCCGAACAAAGACAGCAACAAACCCACCACGAGCGGAGCCTGCGCGTTTTTCCACGGGCTGATGCCGGAAGATTGCATAACTACCAATTCGCGGTCGGCAATCATCCGATTATACACAAACAAAACGGCGACAAACAGCGCAATCGGCGACAACACGTTGAAAATGCGCGGCATTAAAAGCGAAGTCATTTGCACAAACAAATAAACCGGAAGCCCTTGGCGCGTAACCATTTCCACAAACCGGAGCGATTGCGTCAGCCACAACATGGCCAAAAGCGACAAAGCAATCAGCAAAAAGCCGACAATGATTTGTTTGGCGATATATCTGTTTAATATTCTCATAGGCGCGATTATAGCGGTATATTTTGCAGAATAAAATAAATATTTGCAAGATATACCACGTAAAATGAGCGCAAAAACCGCCGTACTTTATTGAGAAAAAGGCCCGAAAATTATTTTTTCCCGCCCTTGGTGACGATTACCATGGCTTCGCGCAAAATACGGTCGTTCAGCAAATATCCCGATTGCAGCTCGGCAATAACCGTTCCCGCCGGCTTTGAAGGGTCCTCGATTTCCTGCACCACCTGTTCAAAGTTAGGGTCAAAAACTTTATCCAAACTATCGATTTTTTTAATTCCGAACTTGGCAAAAATTTTGGAAAGCTCGCTTTGCGTCATTTCCACGCCTTCCAACAACGGACGGCACTGTTCTTTTTGTTCGTTATTGACGGAAGTAATTGCCCGATGCAGATTATCGGCAACGGTCAACAAATCTTTGGCAAACGCGGACAGGGCGAATTTGGTATTTTTTTCAATTTCCTGCTGGCAACGTTTTTTCACGTTTTCGGATTCGGCACAAGCGCGCAAATAGGCATCTTTAAGCTTGGCATTTTCCGCAGCCAAAACGGCCAGTTCATCTTCCGGCTGTTCGGTTTCCTCGGTGTTTTCCTCTACCTGTTCCGGTTCGATATTCGGCTCCTCGTCTTCAACTTCCGGCTGTTTGAATTTTTTATCTTTAGTCATGATTTCCCTCTGTATAAAAACATCATATCATATATTATAAAACTTAGTGGTTAATATTTCATAAGTCAAGAGCCGTTTTTTTTGTTGAAGGTTATAAAGAAAAGGTATATATTGATTCGCAATAATATCATTTTGGATGTGGAAAGGCAGGATATGTGTGCAGTTGTTATCGGTTCGGGACGTAAAGTTTTTGAGTTTTTACCGACGAATTTTAATAAGAAAAAATATATAATAAATTACGGTGTCCCGAAAAACGACATTCTTGCAGAAATCCAAAATATGGCAAAAAAACAGTGTTTGAACAACACCGAATGGCCGCGGATAGATAAAATCAACGCTTGGATGATAAGCGCCGAAACCGCAACGTTTATGAAGTGCGGCGGGTTGGGAATGGTGGCCTCCGAACTGCCGGAAAATTTTAATACCGTATTCGGCAAAGAAGGGCATTCCATCAGCATTATTACTCCGATGTATTTGGGTGATACCGGCAAGAAAAAAGCCGAGTTGATCGACGGCGTGTATTACGGTGCCGAGGGTAAATCGGTGCCGGTTAAGCTGATTAAAACCATAAAAATGCTGTTTGCCGGCAAATACAAATTGCGCAGTTTTGATGTTGAAATATACGAAGGCAAATTCAACGGCGTAACCTATTACTTTTTGCGCAACGACAGATTCTTCGGGATTAATCCGGCGCCGAAAAATCCTTCGGGGCAAACCGGATGTTATGTGTTGAATGCCGATAACGTCGACGAGGTTGAGCGTTTCGCCTTCTTTTCCAAGGTAGTGTATACCATGTTGGAAACGGCCTTATCCGCCAAAAACAAAGAGTGGGTTTTGCCTAACATCTTAATAGCCAACGACTGGCACAGCGGCGCACTTTCCGGCTTAACCAAATATTTGACTCTAGCCAAAGTGTTTATCGGCAAAATGACGCGTGAAAATGCCGATAAAATCAAAGATATTCCGATTATTCACATTGCGCACCACATGGGCTATCAGGGTTGGGATTATGACAATACTTCGCGCATACTTAATTCGCTGTATGAAGATTTGGCGACCTTGGTTTTGAAAAATGCCAAGGCGGTCAAAAACAGCAACGCGCGCACGCAAAACACCCTGATTGTCAGCGATACATATAATCAGGCCTCCGGCAATATGCATTTGGCCGACCGCATTATCACGGTTTCCAAAAATTATATGGAAGAAGTTTCCAATGAAAAAAGTTTCGGTTTCGATTTTCGCGATATTTTGAAGATTCGCAAAAATTACCGTACGTTTTTCGGGATTGTCAACGGTTATGAAAAACGCCTGATTTCGCCGAACAAACAAAAAATCAGCGAAATAAACGACTTTTTCAAAATTACCGATTTTAAGTTTTATGATGAAAAAAGTCTGAACGTTAAATTGCATAACAAGCGCGAATGTATGAAACTGCTTTCGCGTCTGGCTACCGATGCCGAATACAAAGATAAGACGATTCCGCTGGTTGATTTGTATAAGTTTGACGATATTGCTTCGCTGAGCGGCGAGGTGGATAAAATTCCGATTATCTGCATGACCAGCCGTATGGTGGAGCAAAAGGGCTACGATATGGCCATTCACGCGATTTTGCACATTATTGATCGTTATAAAAATTCGCCGGATAATTTCCCGATTTTCATTTTGGGCGGCGCCGGCAACAAGGATTTATACAGCGATTTGATGATGCTCAAAGACAACGCCAAACAAATGTTCCGCGATTTTGCCAAGCGTATTTTCGTGTTTCGCGGTTATAAAGACGAGTTTGCTTATTCGGTGCAGTTGGCGGCCGATTTTTATATGATGCCGTCGTATTTCGAGCCGTGCGGATTGACTCAGATGGAGGCGATGGCCAAAGGTACTCTGCCGATTGCCACTTCTACCGGCGGTTTGGTCGATACCATAAATGACGGAGTTGACGGTTTTCGCACCGAAGCATTTTTTGCCGGCAAAGAAAAAATCTACGGCAGCAACGCGGCGGCGCAACGTTTGCAAAATAACTTAAACGCTTATGAAGATGTGTTGGATAAGGCGATTCGCTGTTATTATACGGCGCCGGAAATTATGCATAAAATGCAACAGCAAGCCATGAAAGACGACTTCAGCTGGTCCTGTGACGGCGGCTCGGTGTATAAATATTATAATTTGTTCAAAACCGGTATGATTTAGAATTTAACCAGCGAATAAACATCGGCAAAAGGCAACAATTTATCCCGCCCTTTGAGCGCGACCAATTCAATTGCAAAAGCAAAAGATACAATGTCGGCACCGAGGCGCTTAACCAATTTTGCCGCGGCTTCGGCCGTACCGCCGATGGCAACCAAATCGTCGACAATTACCACTCGGTCGCCGTTCTTTAATGCGTCTTTATGAATTTCGAGTTTATCCGTGCCGTATTCCAAAGCATATTCTTCGGCGATTGTATCCGCCGGCAGTTTGCCCGGTTTGCGCACCGGTATAAAACCGCAACCGAGTTGATATGCTAATACCGCGCCGAAAATAAACCCGCGGGCATCAATTCCGACCACATAATCAATCTTTTTGTCGGCGAAGTGCGCCGCCATCATATCGATGATTTCCTTAAAAACCTGTGGATTTTTCATCGCGGTGGTAATGTCTTTGAATTGCACTCCCGGCTTCGGATAATCCGGAATATTGCGAATGGATTTTTCAATATCGGTTAAACTCATTTTTGCTTTCTCCGCTATGTTGAATACAAATTGTTTATAAAACATTTGCGGAAAAATTCAAGCGGATATTTTTTTGCAGGTTTGTAATGAAAAAAACTTGCTTTTAATTGTTGGATGTGCTATTTTTGACAAAAAGGGGATGGATATGGATTTCGGATATGCCAAATATATTGCCGTAACGTTAGCTGTTGCCGCCACTCTCAAGGCCAAGGCACAGCCGGATTCGCCTGAGCTTAATAAAGAAAAGGCACAGGTGACGGATTCGTCGTATAAAGCCGCGGCCGAATATGTGCCGGCGGAAGATATGGTATCAAATCATATTGTTACCGAAAAAGATGTGGCCTATCTCGAAGCGCTTAAAGCGGTGCAGGCTACCGCAACGCAAAATGACAGTGTTCTGCAGGAAAAAATTTATCAATCGATTGCCGAGATAGAGCACGATGCGGTACGTTTTATCGCTCATTTTGAAAATATCAAGATGAACGCTTATTGGGACAGGGTTGCCCGAAAGTGGACCATCGGTTTCGGCAATATCAAACACCCTAACGGCAAACC
The DNA here is from genome assembly GCA_016283295.1 of Alphaproteobacteria bacterium. GTDB lineage: Bacteria > Pseudomonadota > Alphaproteobacteria > RF32 > CAG-239 > RUG410. The sequence continues at coordinate 10,960 of JAEEMQ010000049.1, read as the reverse complement.
GGTGCGTTGCGGCGATCGGATAAAAGATGAAGCCGAGCTGATGTTTTATTTCAGAGACTATTTCCGGCAGCATATTGTGCCGAGTATAGCCAAATATCTGCCTACATGGTTTTTGCTGGACAAACAACAAAAGATAGCGCTGGTTGATATGTTTTGGAATGCCGGCAGCGGGCAGGGAGTTCTCTCCAACAAAAAAGAATATGACGCTAAATTTATGCAGCTGAGTGAAAGACAGCGGCAAGAGGTTGCCAACAAATTAGCGCAACAAAATCAAAGCGTTGTTTATCAGAACCGAACTTACAGTTTGAGCAGTTTGCCGGAGTGGCACAATTTGGGAGTTGCGTGTCGGACGGCGTTAACTTCGTTGTATAACAACAACTGCCTGACCAAAGGTTATAAATCAAATCCGGAATACGAGGAAAAATGGTCTATCTGCAATGAAGAACAACGCCGGGATATTTGCGATATGCTGCTGCGACAAAAGGCGCTCAAAGAGAGTTCGTCTGCACCTTATGCCGTTCAGCTGATGCCGGAAAAATGGAATATGAAACAGGTTAACGACAGCACGATTCGCTACTCCGGATATGTTGCCGAAAATGATTATACGCTCTCCGGCGTTCCGGCATGGTACCTCTTAAACCCGGCTCAACAGCAAAAGGTCAGCGAGTTGCTGGCGCACAAAAACGACAGCGTCACATATCAGGGCAAGCATTTTGAAAATAAGGTTGTTCCGTCATTGTATTTCTTGAACAAAGCCGAAAGAGATTCTATCAGTAAAGTTCTTCCTAAAGATGTGTTGGTCAGAAAAAGCAGCGATTCGCCGAAAAAACCGGTGCTCTCAAATTTGGGATACGAGCTTAATGCTTATGCCCTGACCAAAACACCGGAAGCCAGAGAGCGTGTTGCCACGCGGCTTGCATCATATATTCACTCGCGCGGCAAGGAAGTTCCGGCTTTGCAAAAGCGTGCCAATATCCGCGCCATGGTGTTTTTGGGTGAAATCGAACTTAACGGCAACGGCGAAAATTCAATTAATTTGGAAGATATTCATATCGGCGCCAGTTATGCCCTGAAAATTGAAGATTTGAATAATGCCAAAACGGTTTGCGATACGGTAAACAGCGTTACCGCCGGCAAAAATTTTGCCGATACGATGCAGACACAGGTGCGGCCGATGGTTCGTATCCGTACCGGTTCACGCGGCAGATAGTGTATATTGAAAATTTCCCGAATCAGCATATATTTTCCGTTGCCAATGTTTAACGGAAAGGAGTTGTTATGAAAAGAGCGTATGTAAATCCGGATTTGTGTATCGGTTGCGGACTTTGCGTCAGTACGGCGCCGGAAGTTTTTCGGATTAATGCCGACGGAATCTCCGAAGTTTATGCCGAAACGCCGGAGGGGATGCAAGATAAAGTGGAGGAGGCGGTTAGTTCCTGCCCCGTGGGCGCTATTTCGATTATGGATGAAAATGTGCCGGCGGATAATGCTTAGTAAAGCTATGCCGCTTGGCGGTGGCGAATAATTTGCACCGCTGTCCATACACTCAGCGCCGCATCGGTCAGCGCCGAAGGATAGGCCTGAACATAAAAATCGTGCACAAACCACAGCAACAGATTGGAAATCAGCGCATAACGCATTTGCTGGTCGTTACGGGTAGTGTACATCAACACGGTGTAGCTCGCCGAAGCAACAATCGGAAACAGCCCGATTATGCCGCGGTTATTGGCCCACAGTCCGGCAACAATGCACAAAATCATCAAAACAAACGTCAGTTTTTCGGTCAGCTTGTTTTTATAGGCCAAAATGTTGCGAATAAGTGCCACGCTGTTGGTGGTTAAGGCCGCGTAAGTATATAGCGCGATGTTGGATAAAATGCAAAAAATCACGTCCAATATTTGCCACCAAATCAAGTCGTTTTTGTTTTTTTTGATGACCGATACGGCGATGCAAATTGCGGATAACAAAGAAAAAATATTGCCGATGATAAGATAAGCTGGCATTAAGGCTATTCCTGAAATTGCGCGGCAAAAACAAATTTATCCTGCCCGTTGATGTTTTTTATCTCCGCGTTTTGCAAAATCAGCGGCAACTCGACCGAAACAAAAGTGCTGCGCTTATCGGCATTATCAACAAATGCGGTAACGTTGCCCGCCGCCGCCAAAATAAAACGGCGCGACGCGGTTGCCCAGATTTTCAGCAATTCGGGGTCTGGTTTATCGTTGCCGGTTTCCAAACCGAGTGCCATCAGTTTTTGGCCGCAAACCGTATCATCCAAGGTATAAAACCCCGGGTGTTCGGCCAAAAAACGCAAGGCCCTGCGCTTGTTTTCGTCGGTCGGTTGATAGCTGATACTGTATAACACCACGCTGTCCGGCGGAGTAGATACGTCTTCGTTTGCGGCAATTTGCCGAGCCAAAGCCAACTTATCCATGTATTTCACCTTTATAAGCACATAAGATGTTTATTCATCGGCAGTTTTGGTAAGAACTTTCGGTTTGCGCGTATAGTGACGGCGTTGCGGTTTAGCTTCGGCCTCGGTTTCTAAAGAAGTTGTTTCGGCAGCCGGTTCGGCGGAATTGCTGGCATCGATAACCGTAAATGCCCGGGTTCTACGCGGTTTACGCGCCGGTTCTGTCGTTTGCGTCGGAGTTTCGCTTGCCGCCGGTGCCGGCTCGGCACTTTGTGTTTCTACCAGACCGTTATTTACCGATTCGCCGGAATTATTTTCGGCTGCGGCCTCCGTATTGTTGCCGCCGTTTTGATTATCGCGCGCCTGATATTTGCGCTCGTTGATTTCGGTTACGATTTTGCGATAATGCTCGGCATATTGGCGGAATACTTCCATACCGACATAATCGCCGTTGTTTTGGGCTTCTTTAGCCAATTCGTTATAGCGTTTAATCAAATCAAGTGCCGTTCCGCTGCATTTGCCGGCCGGGCTGACACTGTCAAATTTATAATTCAAAGAATATACGGCATTGCCGCGAAATTTATTATTATTGATTTTTTTCATGTAAATCCATTCAATATTTCAGCTAATTTTTTATCTTAAACGGGCGACCAAAAATGCCCTAGGTCAATTATATACTAACTTTTTTTGCTTTTGGCAACAGCTTTTTGCAAATTATCGGCGAATTTTGAAAACTAAACTTTTTCTTTAAGGCGGACTTATTTGCCTTTTTGCAAAACGACACAGCGGTCGATGCCGCTCAAATCGGCGAGGGTGCGGAGATGTTTCAGCCCTTGTCGCATAAATAAGGCAGCAATTTCGGCGGCCTGACCGATGCCGGCCTCAAGCAAAATATAAGCCCCGTCTTTTAACAACTCCGGCGCCACGACGGCAATTCGGCGATAGCTGTCAAAGCCGTCCGTACCTCCACTCAGTGCCGCCGGCGGGTCATAATTTTTCACTTCCGGCTCAAGGGTAGCAATATCGGCCGTCGGAATATACGGCGGATTGGCCGTAATCATATCGAATTTTTCGCCGATTCGCTCGCAAAAGTCAGCGGCAAACCAATCGGCTTGCATAAATTGCAAATGCTTATCCACTCCCAGCTTTTCGGCATTTTTTTGCGCCACTTGCAAACTTTCGGCGGATATATCGACCGCCACTCCCGACATCGCCGGTTTTTCCGCCAACAATGTTTCGATAATGCAGCCGCTACCGGTGCCTAAATCCAATATGCGGGCTTTTTCCGCCAACGGCAGGCGCAGGGCTTCTTCTACCAAAATTTCGGTGTCTGCTCGCGGCGACAACACATTCTCGTCAACCAAAAAATCAAACTTATAAAACTCGCGGTGACCCAAAATTTTATCGAGAGGTTTATGTTGTAATCTTTGTGCAAGCAGGCGGCGAATTTCTGCCGTTTGTGCCGCGTTCGGTGCTACATCGGTAAACACCGCCGACGGTTCGATTTTGAGTACCGCGGCAATCAGCAAACGAGTTTCCAAACGCGGACCGGGAATACCGGCGGCGGCTAATTCGGCAACGATTTGTTCAAAAAAGGTGCTCATTCCGCGGCGGCCATGGATTGTTTAACTTCGTCCGAGAGTTTTTCAAAGGCGCGTTTTTCGATTTGGCGCACTCTTTCGCGGCTGATCTGGAATCTTTCGCCGATTTCATCCAAAGTTTCCGGCGTTTCGGTCAGCATACGATTTTTGACAATATATTGTTCGCGGTCGTTGAGTTTTGAAAGTGCCTGAAACAGAATACGACGCTTTAACTCTGCTTCCTCGCGGCGGGCGTAACTGCCTTCGATATTTTGCGATTTATCGGCGAGCAAATCAATGGCTTCAACTGCGTCATCATCGTGCCCGACCGCAACATTGAGCGAACTGTCGCCGCCGATGCGACGATTCATTTCCACCACATCTCTTTCATCAACCACCAGCTCATGGGCAATTTGTTTGACTTCGCTCGGTGCCAGTTCTTTGTTGTCGTAAAGCCCCAGGCGCGCCTTGATTCTGCCTAAATTATAAAAAAGTTTTTTCTGCGCCGCCACCGTGCCGATTTTAACAAGCGACCACGAGCGCAAAACAAAATCGTTGAGTGCGGCCTTAATCCACAGCATGGCATAAGTGGAGAGGCGAACATTTTTGTTGATGTCAAATTTTTTAACCGCCTGCATTAAACCGATGTTGGCTTCGGAAATCAAGTCCGCCGTCGGTAACCCGTAGTGGCGATAAGTCAGCGCAATTTTAACCGCTAAACGTAAATGCGAAGTAATGAGTTTTTGTGCCGCTTGCAAGTCACCTTTTTCTTTGAATTGGCGCACCAAATCAATTTCTTCTTCCGGACTCAATACCGGAAATTGCTTTATTTGTTGCAAATAGCGATGCAATCCGTCATCATCGATAACGACCGGCAGATTGGATTTATTTTCGTATACGACAAGGTCTGTGCTGTTACTCATTAAAACCTACCGCTTAAAAATAAAAGTTGCATCGTCCATTTTTTCCGGCAACAGCATAATGTTGGTAACAACGACTTTGTAGCGGTCGAGATAAGGATAAATAATGACATAAGTATCCTTAAATTTTTTGGACTGGTTATCATAACTGGCGCAAATACGATGAATTTCGCGATTTTCGTTGATTCTGAGATTAGCCAAAGCGGCCGATGCCTCAAAATTGCCGCGCAAAGCGTCTTGAGTTACTTCTGCAAATGGATGCAGGTTGTTAACCAGCAAAATGCGTGAACGCTTTTCGTGTACGGAATTTGTCGGCTTTTCCTGTTCGGAAGCAAAGATAAAATCTTTTATTTGCTTGAACAAGTTTTCATCTTCGCACAACAAATCCGGCCGCGGCGTTTCGTCGGCAATATAGTTTAAATCGGAACTCTCTTCCTGCATTTTTTCGGATTCGGACAAGTGCGTTTCCAGCGGTTTAACGGACGTATCGTCAATCAGCTCATCCGCTTGCGGCTCAATGTTTTCCGCCGGCATGTTTTCCGCGGCGTCGGATTGAAGCGCGGTTTCGGTATTTTCAGCCGTTTCTTGCGCCGTTGCCGCAAAAATCAGAGAACCGAAACAAAAAATAAATGCCGTCAGAAATTTTTTCATCGTTTATCCTTAAAATGCCACCGATTTCGGAGTACGCGGGAACGGGATGGTGTCGCGAATGTTGGTAATGCCGGTAACCAGCATCATCATGCGCTCAAAGCCCAAACCGAAGCCGGCATGCGGCACCGTGCCGTATTTGCGCGAGTCGAGATACCATTCATAATTTTTGATATCCATACCCAAATCTTTGATTTTTTGCACCAGAACATCATAGCGGTCTTCACGTTGCGAACCGCCGATAAGCTCGCCGATTCTCGGTACCAACACATCCATCGCCGCCACGGTTTTGCCGTCTTCGTTAAGGCGCATATAAAACGCTTTGATTTCTTTCGGATAATCGCGCACAATCACCGGACGCTTAAAGTGTTCTTCCGCCAGATAGCGCTCGTGCTCGGTTTGTAAATCGATACCGTATTCCGGCGTATATTCAAAATTCTTGCCCGATTTTTTCATAATTTCGATAGCTTCGGTGTAAGTAATGCGGGCAAAGCCGTTTTCAACAATATTCGTCAGCGTTTGCTTCAAGGTCGGGTCAATGAATTTTTCAAACAAATCCAAATCATCGGCGCAGTTTTCCATAATATCCTTAACCAGATAGCGCACCATATCTTCGGCCAAATCCATATCGTCATTGAGGTCGGCAAAAGCCATTTCCGGCTCAATCATCCAGAACTCGGCGGCATGGCGCGGGGTGTTGGAGTTTTCGGCGCGGAAGGTCGGTCCGAAGGTATAAATATCGCCCAAAGCGCAGGCATACATTTCGCCGTTGAGCTGGCCGGAAACGGTCAAACTCGACTTTTTGCCGAAGAAATCTTTGCCGTAATCAACTTCACCGTTCGGTAACAGCGGCGGATTCTTCAAATCGAGCGTTGTAACCTGGAACATTTCTCCGGCGCCTTCGCAGTCGGAAGCCGTAATCAGCGGAGTGTGAACATACACAAAGCCGCGGTTTTGGAAAAACTGGTGAATTGCATACGAAAGCCGCGAACGAACGCGGAAAGCCGCGCCGTATTTATTGGTACGCGGGCGCAAGTGGGCAATCGAACGCAAAAATTCGTCGCTCATCCCCTTTTTTTGCAGCGGATAATCGTCCGGCGCAATACCGTAAATTTCGATATTTTCGGCCTTGATTTCGTATTTTTGTTTGCCGCCGGCGGATTCGATAAGCGCACCCTTAACCGCAATCGACGAGCCGGTGGTCAGCTTTTTAACTTCATCATAATTATTGAGGGTATTATTGGCGATAACCTGTATATTTTTCAAACACGAACCGTCGTTCACTTCAATAAACGAAAAATCCTTGGAGTCGCGTTTTGTTTTAACCCAACCTTTTACCAAAACTTCGGCAATAGTCTGCTCGGAAGCCAATAATTTTTTTATTTTAGTTCTTTTTAACATTTTTCCCTCTGATAAGTTTTAAAAATCAAAATTTTATGCACTATATAACATTGATATTTAATTGTCTAGTCTTGACAACAAAAAAGTTATGGATAATTATGTATATAGTTAATATTTAGGAGATACGCAATGAAAAAAGCAATATTATTCGCCGTTCCGGTTATTTTGGCTGTTGCCGCCTGCACCCCGCGCATCGGCAGTAACGATTATGATTATGACTCGGTTCGCCAGGCCAGCAACGGTTTTCCGTGCACGGTTATGTCGGTACGTCAGGTAAATGTCAGCAGCAGTGATAACTCTACCGGCGGTGTACTCGGCGGTGTTGCCGGCGGTGTTGCCGGTTCAACCATCGGTCACGGCAGCAGTGCTCACACATTGGGCGCAATCGGCGGTGCTTTGGCCGGTATGGCGGTCGGTGCTTTGGCTCAAGATCAGATTATGAGCCAGGGCGGTTACGAATATGTGGTTCGTACCGACAGCGGCCAAATTTACAGCGTAACCCAAGGTACGGATACGTTGCTTTCGGCCGGTCAGAGATGTATGCTGATTAACGGTGCGACTTCAAGAATTATCCCGTATTATTGATAATTTTTGAATAATATTTCGGGAAAGAAAAACCGCTGAGTTATTGGCTCGGCGGTTTTTGGTTTGCTTAATTTAATCCGGTTAGATTATGTGCCAGCGAAACTTCTGTTCGTGACTCTATAATAGTCGGATGCAATTCTTTGGCACTTAACCCTGTTAATTCGGATAAGGCTTTGGTGTATTCACCATTTTGATGCAGGGCAGCTTCCATTTGTAAATCTTTATAATTAAACAAACTAAAAGCACGGATTTGTGAGTTTTTGCGGAATTTTTGCAATTCTGCATGTTTCATATTTTCCAGCTCCATGTTGATGTAAACTCCATCTTGCGTGTATTTCCATAATCCACCCATAGCATAATCGGTTGTCGCGGCACTGAACGAGCCGTATAACCATAAAACATTGAACCAAGCTGTCGGATTTATTTTTGATTTAATATTTGCCATTCCGTCTTTATATCCGTCGCGCTTTGCCATAACAATAAGCGGGGACGATTCTCTGTCAACGTCTATGGAACAAGGAACTTGAGTGCAAACTTGTTGTCCGTTTACATATATTTTAACATCTTTTACATTGGAATCAAAACTTATTGTTTGAGTAGAGCCGCTGAAAATTGTTCCGCAGGCAGTCAATAAAAGCGGCAATATAAAAAGTATTTTCTTCATAAAAACTCTCCGTTCAAAATAAAAAAATCACCCTGAAAAAAGGTGATCGGGGAGTTCAGAAATCATACTCACAGAAATGATCTTATAGCCTTTGGCAAAACCTGAACATACGCTATAAGCTCCCCGACCAAAACGAGAGTTTCAATCGGGGGATATAAGCATAATTACCTTATAGACAAGGTAATTTTCTGACGGTGTATATCCGACACCGCTGTGAGTAAGAGCTTCTGACGGCTCCGCACCTTTTCAGGCACTTTTCGGATTAATCCGAACAATGATATAGTATTTAAATGGGGGAGAGGTGTCAAGATATTTTTAAATACACAATTTTATAAAAAAAGCTTGCGAAAATAAAAATATCGGTTTATACAGGTGTAGATTTGAATGGATAGATGGCCGAGTGGTCGAAGGCGCACGATTGGAAATCGTGTGTACCTCCAAAGGGTACCGAGGGTTCGAATCCCTCTCTATCCGCCATTTACGATAAAGCCCTCCCTAGCGGAGGGTTTTGCCGTAAATAAGCGGATGAGAAGATGAGAACTCACGGGGAAGTGGTTCGACGACGAATGAAAGGCGGATGGGAGTACGCCGGTGAGCGACAGCGAACGAATAAGGAGAACGAAGCGTAGCGAAGTAATCTCACTCTATCCGCCGTTCTGAATGGAACAGGAGCAATCTCACACGTCGCCGTGTAATAAGTATTATCGTCATACCTCGCACGGCACCATGTGTCCGTGCGTCAAGGTATCTTGACTTTTGGCACGCAGTGCCACTTCCTATTATAATTTGCGCTCCGCAAAGATAAGATCCTTTGATACGGTGATGCGCCGCACACCGCAAGGGATGACTATAAATACCGAGGACGCAAAGCGATGTATTGAGATTACCACGTCGCTATGTTCCTTGTAATGACGAGTCCTGTTTTCGGAGATGTTTCTATCTTACAACTCGCCCTTCAGCAGTTGGATGGCTTTATCGATGTCTTCTTCCTTGTCGACGCGTTTTTCGCCGTAGCAACCCTCGCGGGTTTTGCCGCTGAGGCAGACATCCGGCTCAATGCCTTTTTTATGAATTACCTTGCCGCTCGGGGTGAAAAATTGCTCGGTTGTCAACACCAAACGTCCGCCGTTGCTCATTTGCGTAACGCTTTGAATCGTGCCTTTACCGAAGCTGTGGGTGCCGATGAGTTTGGCGCGTGATTGTTCTTGCAAACCGCCCGCCAAAACTTCCGCCGCCGAAGCCGTGTCGCCGTCAATCATAATCACCAACGGACCGGTATACAGCGGATTCTCTTTGGATGTGTAGTAGTGAATATTTTCGTTGTTGCGGCCGGCAGTATAGGTAATTATTTCGTTGTCGCAAAACAAATTGGCAACTTTCAGCGCTTCGTTAAACATGCCGCCGCTGTTGCCGCGCAAATCAAGCACCACTCCTTTAACGTCGCGATTATTTTCCAGCGCCTGTTGCACCAATTTGCCGGTTTGCTTGTTGAAGGTGCGGACTTTTAAGTATAAAACATCGTCAATCAGACGGTCTTTGAACAGCGTATAAACCTCGTTTTTGTGCGCGTCTTCGTCATAGTCGTATTCCGAATAATAATGCGAATATTCGTCGAGCTTTTCGGTCATTTTTTTCATTACGCGATCCGGCAACTCAAAGTCTTTGATGTCGGCGATTTTAGAAATTTCGGTGGTGGCATTGAGCAGCTTGGAAAGCGTTTCAATCCACGCATAAACGTCGTCGCTTTTTTCCGGAAAAGGGATGGCGCGGTTGATGACGCGGTTGTAATAAATGTAAAAACGGTCGCGCCCCTTGGAAAAAGTGAATTTATTATCCAAATCGGTCACGGCCTGCAAACCGGCCAAAATCAGCTCGGCATTGTCAACCGGCTCATAATATTGGCGATTGACGGTAGTCAGCATTTCGTTGACCAGATGGGTGTCGATATTGTTTTTGGCGGCGGCGGAAAACGGCAACAATAAAAGCAGGGCGGTCAGCAGTCGATACATTTTCAATCCTCAAATTCAGCAGTTAAAACAGTGTGGTCGGAGGCCTTTTCTTTGGCGCGGAAGTCGCGGTCAACGGTGCACGAAAGCAGGCGGTCGGTCAGCGCCGGCGAACTCAAAATATAGTCAATGCGCAGTCCCAAATCGTTTTGCAACGAGCCGGCATTATAATCCCAAAACGTGTAGCCGTTTTGCTCCGGATACAGCGTACGATAAGTATCACACCAGCCGGAACGCAACAGCAGTTTCAGACGATTACGCACTTCCGGCCGATACAGCGCGTCGCCGGCAAACAGCTCGGGATTATACACGTCGTGCGGCGTCAAAATCACATTAAAATCGCCGCCGAGAATAACGTTTTTATGCATTTGCAACAGTTTATCGGCGTGACTTTGCAACGCATCCATCCAACGCAGTTTATACTCAAATTTTGAGTTATCGGCCGGGTTGTTATACGGCGGATTGCCGTTGGGCAAATAGAGCGAAGCGATAACATATTTTTGGTTATTGATAACGGTTTCGCACTCCAGATAGCGGGCATTTTCTTCGGCATAATTCGGCAGATTTTCCTCGCGCACGGTCAGCGGATGACGGCTTAAAATTGCGACGCCGTTATAGCTTTTCTGTCCCAAAATTTTGGCTTCGTAACCTTGCATTTGCAAATCAAAAAACGGGAAATTGTTGAATTCGGTTTTGATTTCCTGCAACAGCAAAATATCGGGCTGATTTCGGCCGAGCCAATC
>JAEEMQ010000048.1 GCA_016283295.1 Alphaproteobacteria bacterium | reverse complement strand
GACATTGCGAAGCATACTGCTGACACGAATATGCGTAAATTTGCCGTTGTTACCTTTGCTCATCGTGGTGTAGCCGTTATTGTTCAGCCAACTTGCCACCGCGACCTCAGAGCGCAGAACGAGATATTTTTCAAATGCTAATTTGACAACTGGAGCCTCATCCATGTTTATTACTAGCTTTTTATTAACAGCATCGTAGCCTAAAGGAACATTTCCGCCCATCCACATACCTTTTTTCTTTGAGGCATCAACCTTATCACGAATACGTTCGGTTATAACCTCACGTTCAAATTGTGCGAATGAGAGCAAAACATTAAGCGTAAGCCGGCCCATTGAATCATAAGTGTTAAAGTTTTGCGTTACCGAAACGAACGAACATTGGTTTCGGTCTAAAACTTCAACAAGTTTAGCAAAATCTATCAGAGAACGGGTGAGACGGTCAATTTTATAAACCACGATCATATTAACTTCGCCGTTTTCCACGTCTTGCAACAACTCTTGCAGGGCGGGGCGCTTTAAGGTGCCGCCGGAATATCCGCCGTCATCATAGTGTTTATCAATTAATTGCCAACCTTGATGCATTTGGCTCTTGATATAGTTTTCACCTGATTCACGTTGTGCCTCCAACGTGTTGAACTCTTTATCAAGGCCTTCGTCAGTTGATTTTCTCGTATAAATGGCGCATTTTATTGTTTTCATTGTTTACCTCCCAATCCGAAGAAGAAACGTCCGGAGACTTTTTTGCCGGATAGTTTATATGCCACTGCTGATAGGCTCTTGTAGAACTTGCCATCATATTGAAAACCGGCGGTGGATATAATTACGCAATGTTCTTTGCCGCGATACGTTTTAACCAACCTGGTTCCTATCTTTGGAAGTCCCGCTGAGCTTTCGTCAGGAAATTCTCGTCGGACTGTTTTGCCAAGCAGAATGTTCCTAATGTTTTCCGGCACGCCGCCGTAAACCAATTCCTGCATACGATATGCTAGACGAGGAATGTAGTAGCGTTTTGTTTTCCAGATCGGTTCGCTGTCAAAGTATTGCCGCCACAAATCTTTTAGTTCGTTAACACTCATTTCGTTAAGCTGAAGCACTTTACTTTCTACCATTTTTAGCTCCTTTCATAACAATACGAATGCTTGTATTTTCTTTATTATCCAGTTCTTTCTGCACTAATTCCGAACTATTTTGCCCATCTATCAACTTAAGCATTTCCGGTAACAGAATTTTGATAATTTTTTTGGTGTCTGTCATTTTGTACCTCCGACAGAACCACCCGTTTAAAAATAAAATCGGGGCCATATTTTTTATTTTTTTAACTAACCCAATGATTTCGCTTATAAAAACAGAGGTAAATTATAAGTGCCTCTATAGAGGCGACTTATCAAAAAAGGAAGAAAAATGCTATTAAATAGTAAATTACAGCCATTTTTGAAGGGCGTAAATTCGCAAAATCCGAACTTCAAAAAAGTATATATTTTGGCGTTTTTTTGCCTTATTTTGTGAAAAAAATGTATATCAAAAAGAAGATGTACGCCCATCAATATATTTTTCAAAGTGCGCTATTTCTCGGCGATAGCAAGGTATTTAAAACACGAAAAAAGCGGAAGTATAAACTTCCGCTTTTTGTAATGGTTGCGGGGGAAGGATTTGAACCGACGACCTTCAGGTTATGAGCCTGACGAGCTACCAAGCTGCTCTACCCCGCGATGAATTAAATGCTAGATAATATATTTTTCCCCCCTTGTCAAGCCATAAAATGCAAAAAAGTGACAAATTTTGTGCTTTTCGCCGATATTATGCACAAATCCGTCGTTGTCGCGCAAAAATTGGCTTTATTTTTATGATTTTGCGGTTATATTGATTTTGAGGGGAAAATAAATGGCGCAAAAATCTTTATTTGATACATTTATCGGGCTGTTCAGCCAAAAAAGCAAAAAGAGCGGCGGAAGCACTCTTTCCGCTAACCAGGCTCTGAATGCCCAGCGCAACTATATTTCTGCCGATAATGATATTGATTTGTCGCAGCTGCCGCCTTATTTGGAAATCGTCAAACAGCTGTATTCTCCCAAAACCGAGATTTTAGTGGCCGCATTGTATTATCTGCGGAAAATTGCCGTCAACGAGCCGGACGAAGCCGCGGGAATCTTGGCTGAACTTAATAACTGTTTGAACGCAAAAAACAAGATTATCGTGGCACACAAAGAATTAATCAAACAGACAATCAAAAAATTGACCTCATCTTTATAAAAAACGGCCGACTTGCCGTCGACCGCGTTTCTAAGCATAAATTCTGCTATTTTTCGGCTTGCGATTTCATAAAGTTTTCAAGCCAGTGAATATCGTATTGCCCGTCCAAATATTCCGGTTGCGCGATAATTTCCTGATGCAACGGAATGGTGGTCTTTACTCCCATAATCACAAATTCTTCCAAAGCACGACGCAAACGCATCAATGCGGCGTTGCGGGTGTTGGCATGAACGATTAACTTGGCAATCATACTGTCGTAAAACGGCGGAATCGTATAACCGGAATAAATCTCGGAATCCACACGAACCCCTAAACCGCCCGGTGCGTGCCACTCGGTAATTTTGCCCGGACACGGCGTAAAGGTTGCCGGGTCTTCGGCATTAATACGGCATTCGATGGCATGACCGTTGAAGGTAATATCATCTTGCGTATATCCCAAATGAGCGCCGGAAGCGATACGAATTTGCTCCTTAACGATATCAATACCGGTAACGGCTTCCGTAATCGGGTGCTCCACCTGCAAACGAGTGTTCATCTCCATAAAATAGAACTTGCCGTTTTCGTACAAAAATTCCAGCGTTCCGGCGTTGCAATAACCGATTTTGGCGATGGCTTTGCGCACAATCTCGCCGATTTCGTGGCGCTGACTTTGATTGAGTGCCGGAGACGGACATTCTTCAATCACCTTCTGATTGTTGCGCTGTATTGAGCAGTCGCGCTCGCCCAAATGCACCACGTTGCCGTATTTGTCAGCTAAGATTTGCATTTCAATATGGCGCGGATGTTGTAAATATTTTTCCATATACACCACGTCGCTCGGAAAAGACGATTTCGCCTCGGCTTTGGCCATGGTAAACGCTTCTTCGATATCGGCATCGGAGTAGGCGATTTTCATACCCTTTCCGCCGCCGCCGTCTTTGGCTTTGATTATAATCGGATAGCCGATTTTTTCGGCCCAAGTTTTGGCATCTTCCACGCTTTCCAATGCCGGAGAACCTTCGGTAATCGGCAAACCGGCTTCTTTAGCGGCTTTACGCGCCGTGATTTTGTCTCCCATCAGCCGCATTTGTTCCACCGTCGGGCCGATAAAGGTAATACCGTGTTTCTCCACCATATCGGCAAAATCGGCATTTTCCGAAAGAAAACCGAAACCCGGATGGATGGCGTCGGCACCGGTAATCACGGCAGCCGAAATAATCGCCGGCTTATTTAGATATGAATCTGCCGAACGGGCCGGTCCGATACATACCGCTTCATCCGCCAGGCGCACGTGCATGGCATTAGAGTCGGCTTCGGAATGCACCGCCACCGTGCGGATCCCCATTTCACGACAAGCGCGATGGATACGCAAGGCTACTTCGCCACGATTCGCTATTAAAACTTTTTCAAACATAATTAATCCCGTGTTTATTCAATGATAATCAAAGGTTCGCCATATTCCACCGGTTCGCCGGTTTCAACCAGAATTTTGCTAACCCGGCCGCCTTTGTGTGCCTTAACCGGATTGAAAGTTTTCATTGCCTCAATCAGACAAACCGTATCGCCGACTTCTACCGTATCGCCTTCTTTTACATACGTCGGGGAATTCGGGTTGCTGGATAGGTAAACCACACCGACCATCGGCGATTTAACCGCGTTCGGAGAGTTGGAAAAATCTTCCTCCTCTTTAGCCGGTTCTTCTGCTACGGCACTCGGAGTTGCCGCCACCGGAGCAGGCTGTACCGGAACCGGCGTATAAGTCGGCACATAACCGCCGACATTTTCACGCGACAGCGAAATTTTGCAGTTTTCATCTTCGTAATTCAGGCCCGTTAATTGGTTTTTATCAAGAATTTCCGCCAATTTGCTGATAGTCTTTGTATCAATCGGATTTGCCATTTTCACTTCTTTTCCTTTCATGTAAATCACATTGAGAGTATCTATAGCCCATTTTTGCAAAAAAACAACAAAAATGTGCGATTTTTTATCAATTTTATGCAAAAAAATGCAAAAAATGAGCAATTTTCGCGTTTTTTTAAATTTTTAAAATGTGCATATTTTGAGGGTGGGCGGAGTTTTATTTATGTTGCGGGGAATAAGCGGAAAATAAAAAAATGCACAATTATGCAAAAAAAGTATAGACATTTGGGAAAAACTATAATATAAAGCATCCGAACCGATGGTCAGATAGCTCAGTTGGTAGAGCAGAGGACTGAAAATCCTCGTGTCGGGGGTTCGATCCCCTCTCTGACCACCAATAAAAAACTCCCTCTTGTAGGGAGTTTTTTTATTGGTGATAGGGGAACGAACCATCCGACACGACGTGGAGGGGGCTCGCGCATGAAAAAATGCCCTTAATGGCATTTTTTAAGCGCAAGAGGCGAAGGTTGCTTGTAAGCAAGCAAGCGAAAGCGAAGCGCAGCGAACAAAATGCAACCGAGTGCCCGCAGCAAGCCGGAAGGCGCCGCAAGACGATCCCCCGACTTTCCACCATTTAAACGCAAAGGATGCTTAATGCGTCCTTTTTGTTATTTAAAGTGTCAGCATAAAGAGTGAATTCATTTGTTAATAAATTTATCCACATAGAGAATATTTATAACATCACATAACATATTGATTTATAACAAAATTTTCAATAACAAATAATATTTTTATTATTTATACGTTGATTTTATAAGAAAAATATTGCAACATAAAATTCTAAAATTAGTTGCAATTTATAAATAAGGAGAATAAAATGGCGAATGATTTAAGAAAACTTATCGGGCGAAACTTGCGTTACACCCAGATGAATGAAAAAATTGATAATGCGATTAAACAACTTCAAGGGAATACCAGTCCGGAGGCTCAAATGCAGTTAAATGCGCTCAAACAACAACGTCAGAATGTCAGTTACCTGATGAGTCAGCCGATGACCGAAGAAGAATACGCTCAATACGATGACGGTGGGCACTATATAGGAAATAATGCGCAACAAACTCCGCAAAATTCAGGCGGGTTCGGGCAAGCAATTGCCGATGGTATTAATCATGCGGCGCAAGGTGTAAGTCTGGGTTGGAGCGATGAAGCATTTGGCGCAATCGGCGGTATCGGCAGAGTAATAGCTAACGGTGTCAGACGCGGTTTTGGAAAGGATGTAAATGGCGAGAGTTTCGGTGATGCATGGAATAAAGGTTACCAAGAATATCGTGATTATGCTCGTCAGGAATTACAAGATGGCTATCAGCGTAATCCGGCAATATCGACGGGGGCGGAAGTTGTCGGAGCCGCTATATCACCGGTTATACCGTTTAAGGCTAGAGGAATTCCGGGAGAAACTTTCGGGAAGATTATTGCACATCCGGAAGATATTGCTCGCGCCAGATGGCTCAATACCGTCGCGACCGGCGTTGCTAACGGTGCCGGATATACCAACCAAAACACATTGGATGAATATGCAAAAAATGTTGGTATGAGCATTGGAACAAATGTAGGAGGAACTGCGTTTGGCAATAAACTCTTTGGTAGCGGAAATGATATGTATCGATTAGGAAGAGGAGCGATGAATAGTGCAATGCAATCAATGCCTTATGGATTTAACTATTTTAGAAAGAAAGATGAAGATGAAAGATAAAGCAAAAATCTTAGAAAAAACCATTTGGGCTATAAGTATTATCCCGTTTGTATTTGCATGTGGAACAGCGACTATAATGAATAATTGGCTCGGCTATACATATATGGCATTGTTATGCACCGCTTTATTCATAGACGATTTCAAAATTGTTAAAGGGTATTGGGTACAATTTATCCCAATACCTTTAACTATTGCTTATTTATTATATGAACACGAACCTATGTTATACATGTTGAGAAAAATCTTTGGTTTTGGATAAGTATCTACAAACCGGTACGGACACTTACAAAAGCAGGAGCTAATGGAGTAACAAATCGTATAAATAATTGGGAAAAGGATGATGAGGATTAAAAATGGTAGTATATATAATATGTTATGTACATTATATAAAAAATCTTTTGAATGTATTTGGGCTGTTTTTTGGATTTTAAGTTGTTATATGGCTTCTCATATAAAAATAACCGTTAAGGACGATAAGACAGAGATAACTTGTTTATGTTTATTTGTAATATACTTACTGTGGTATATATATCCCAAACCTAAAAACAAATATCTATACAGTATTCCTTTGTTTTTATACATTATTGGATATTACATAATTCATTGGGCTTCAATACGTGAAGTTACAAAGTTTTTTTGGAATGGAATATTCGGATAACATAATTCTGAGGTATGAGGTATATTAGGTTCAGCAGTCATTATTTTAAAATCTTTTATTTTATATATGCGAAATCAGATATATATATATTTGACTATAATGATTTGAAAATAAAGAGTGAATCTGAATTTGTATATTTTAAATTTAAACTTGCCAAACTACACCACCAATAAAAAAACTCCCTCTTGCAGGGAGTTTTTTTATTGGCGGTAGGGAAACGGATAATATAAGTTCCTACTGACTTTCTTAAAAATAGCGATAAAATAATCGTCATAAGTCGACAGCAATTTGAAAAATAAAGTTTTTTATTGTTTTTTTAATTAATTCTGCTTTATCATAAAGAAGTAAAGGAGATTAAAATGGTAGAAAAAATAATCAGAGGCCTGCTTTTGGTCGCATTGATAGTGTTTTATATAGGGAACCTGTATCACAACCGTGCCAATTTATATGATGCCATCGTGTTTAACCGCGTTAATTTTTTGGTGCTGGTGGCCATTCTTTATTTGGCGGCGGATTATGTGGAAATATGTATGAACCTTTGCATATTGGTATTAATCGGCGGTTTGTTCTTCCACGGGTATATGTATTATAATGCCTATGTTTCCAACAGCAGTGCGCAACAACAAACCAAAGAGAAAAATTGCTACGGTGAAGGCAGCACCTGGTATTCCAAACTTAATGACCGGTGCTATTAAAAACGCCAACTCAGAAATAAACGCAACAAAAAACGCCGTTCAAATCAAACGGCGTTTTTCATAAATCAGTTTAGAAAACTATTTGCTTTCCGCAACTTCGCTCTCTGCTTTTTCGGCTTCGGCGGCAGCGGCTTTTTCGGCAGCTACGCGAGCCAAATCTTTAGCACCTTTGGCGTTAACATCGCGGTCAACCAACTCAATGATTGCCATCGGAGCGCAGTCACCGTAACGGAAACCGGACTTCAACACGCGGGTATAACCGCCGTTGCGTTCTTTATAACGTTCGGCCAAAGTCGAGAAAAGTTTGGAAACAACTTCATCGTTACGCAAGAAACCGGCAGCCAAACGACGGCTGTTGAGGTCGCCCTTTTTCGCAAAGGTAATCATCTTGTCGGCAAAAGTTCTGAGTTCTTTCGCACGGGTTAACGTGATTGTGATTTGTTCGTGTGTCAACAATGCACCGGTCAAATTAGAGAACAAAGCTCTTCTTTGGCTTTTCGGCATACTGAATTTTTTATGTGCGTCACCATGTCTCATGGGATGTTCCTTTCATTTTCTCTATGCTTTGCTGGGCAAAGCGGATTAATACAGTGCTTTTACTACGGTGGCCGCAAGGGCTCATACATAAAAGCGATTCGTTTTTCGAGTGATTTACTAGCATATAATTTTTTGAAATGCAAGCGGAATCTGCAAAATAAATCAATAAAAAAAGCCCGCCGAAGCGGACCTTAGTCAAATTTTATATATTTACGCGGAACGAGCGCGGTCTTTGGTGATTTTCAGCGGTTCCAATTTAGCCACTTTGGCATTATCCAGAGCTTTGGCTTCGTTTTGTCCGTTGACAATAAGCGGATTGTTGTAGCCTTTTTCAATGGCCTCCACTAACGAATTCTGCAAAGAAGGCACGTTCATTGCTTCTTGCATCGGTACCATCGGTTGATTGAAAATATTTTTGAACGCATCCAAACTTGCACCGGAATATTTTTCAACCGCTTGTGCATAATCTTTCATCGGTGTCAACGGCAACTTAAAATCACTTTCCAACGCTTCTCTTGACGCGCCGGAATGCTCACGAACAGCTTCAGCAGTGTTCATTTCAAGCATCTTAGCTCCGCCAATGGAGAATTCGTCTACCTTTCTTCTCATCTCTCTAATCCTAATATATAAGCCAACATTGAGTGAATCTTTCCACCCTTTTGTCTAACTTTAACACATATAAAATATTTTGTCAAGACAAATTCGAAAAAAAATGCATAATTTGTGATAAAAGTAACCTTTTTGTTACCAACACCGGCTAAAATAAGCTAAATTCTGGAACGAGAGGTACGTTATGTCTTTATTCAAATCGATTGCAACTTTCGGCGGTTTTACGCTTATCAGCCGTGTTACCGGCTTTGTACGGGATATGGTTTTGGCTTATTTTATGGGCGCGAGCGCCATGGCGGATGCTTTTGTGGTGGCGTTTAAATTGCCGAATTTGTTTCGCAGTTTGTTTGCCGAAGGGGCGTTTACCAGCGCGTTTGTGCCGCTGTTTTCACAAAAATTGGTGGGCGAGGGCAAAAAACGGGCGGTATTTTTTGCCGCGCAGGCTATGATGATTCTAACGGTAATCGTCGGTCTGCTGGTTATTCTGTTTGAGCTTTTGATGCCTTATGTGGTAACGGTTTTGGCCCCGGGTTTTCATAACGACGCCGGCAAAATCGAGCTGGCGGTGCAGCTTTGCCGCATTACTTTTCCGTTTTTGCTGTTGATTTCGATTGTTTCGTTTCAGGGCGGAATACTCAATTCTTTTGAAAAATTTGCGGCGCCGGCGGTGGCCCCGGTTATTTTGAACATAACCATGATTTTATCGGCATTTGTGCTGGTGCCGTTTATGCCTACCGCCGCTCACGGATTCGCGCTCGGCATCACGCTGGCCGGTGTGTTTGAAATGCTGTGGCTTTATTTTAATTTGCGTCACATCGGCGTTGCGTTGCATCCTTATTTGCATTTGGCCAAAATTATGCGCAACCCGGAAATAAAAACGCTGTTCAAGCGCATTGCCCCGGGCGTGGTCGGAGCCGGAATTTATCAGATAAATATGGCGGTTGATACCATTTTGGTGTCGCTGGCCGGAACCGGCGCCATTTCGTGGCTTTATTATGCCAACCGGTTGCAACAGCTGCCGCTCGGGGTGGTCGGCGCGGCCATCAGCGTGGCCTTGTTGCCGATTCTCTCCAAATATTTGAAAGCCGGCGATATTGATAATGCGCGCAACACGCAAGACCAGGCGGTGGAATACGGAATGCTGCTGTCGTTTCCGGCGGCGGTGTTGCTGATTGTGTTGTCTGCACCGATTGTTATGTTTTTGTTCAGACACGGACAATTTTCAATTCACGATGCCATCCAGACCGTATACGCGGTTATAGCTTACTCCGTCGGCTTGCCTTGCTACGTTATGACTAAGGCGCTGATGCCGAACTTTTTTGCCCGCGGCGATACGGTGACTCCGGTTAAATACAGTTTTTGGGTGTTTGTTACCAATTTTGTTTTCAACATTATATTAATGCAATGGTTCGGACACGTCGGGATTGCCATGGCCACCACCATAGCCGCCTTTGTTTCGCTCGGACAATATCTGGTCGGGCTCAAAAAACGCGGTTACTGGCAATTCAAAAAAGCATTATTGCTGAAAATAGCCAAGATTGTGGTTGCCTCGCTGATTATGGGCGGCGGCGTACACTTATTCATGCAAGTCGTACAATTTTATTTTCCGCAATACCTCTTTAGCAATTTGTATACGTTTTGCGTATTGGCGACAGCCGGAATAATAGCACTTGCAATTTTTATGATAATGGCTAAAATATTACATATTGTTGATTTTCGGCAGATATTGAATATGGTAAGGAGAAAGCATGGCTGAAACCGAACGGCAAAACACATACCTTAAAATCCGCCAAAAAGTTGTTGCATTGTTGCAAACCGTTTGCAATGCGGATTTTCGTAAAATGTGGAATGAGCGGAGGCAGTATACCCGCAAAATTCGCCCGCAGTTACGCAAAGTCAAAAAGATGGTCTTGAAAGTAATGAGCCATTGGAAGTTTATTACCGTTTTTCTGCCGTCGTTTTTGTTTTTTTATTATTTTTTGGGAAGCCAGCTCGCCGAAAATATGGATGTAACCACCACCTATAAATTGCCGGATAAACGTCTGCCGATGTTTGAAACAACCGAGGGAATGTCGTTTTTGCTTAAGCGCGAGGTTGATGATAAAATGTGGACACCGAATTTGCCGTTTGTGTTTCCGGCGTCGGTGTTGGATAATATGCCCAACTTCCAAATCGGCGTTGTTTCCGGAATTAAGGAGATGATACCGGCAATCGGCCGTTTTGAACAAAATACCGATGCACAGAAGGAAGACATAAAAGCGGCAAAAGAATTGCTGAGTTATCCGCCCGATGTATGGCTGATGTCGCACCGCGGCAAGTTTAATTTGGCCCCGTCTTCCAATGCGCAATATCGCAAAGCGGCCAAAGAATTGCAAAAATTTACCAAAGACGGAGTTTTCCTGCCTAAGGCGGAAGATTTGGAGATTTTGCTAAAGAAAATCAATAAAAACCTGCAAAAAATTACGCGCCGCAACGAAGCGCACCAGCGGGAACATGCGGCGGTGGTGGCGGATACTTCGTCCGATGATTTGTTTTATTACGGCAAAGGCTATGCGTTTGCTTTGTGGCAAATTACCGAAACGCTCGGCTTTGATTTCAAAGACGTGATTTTGGAACATAATCTGTATACCGAGTGGACCTATTTGAGTAATTCGCTGAAAAAAGCGGCCGAACTCAAGCCGTTTGTCGTGCGCAACGGCGCTTCCGAAAGTATAGCGGTGCCGAATCATTTGATCATGCAGAATTTTTATTTGCAACGGGCGATGATTGCCGGCGAGCAAATTCGTAACAAATTATTGAAAGAAAACCATGCAGATTAAACTGGAAACGCTTGAAAAAAATCATATCATCAATTTTTATCCGGCCGAGGCGATAAAAATCGAGGGGTTGCGGTGTATCGGCGGTGCTCCCGAAGTTACGGACGATGATTTGAGCGGTAATATTGCGGCGCTTGCAGGGGTCGAGCGGGTGCTGATTGCGCCGGATTTTATTTCAATTCGCCACAATGCCGCGGCTGCGGTTGAAGAACTGAAAATGTTGGCCATGGCGGAAATCGACGATTATTTTGCCGCACCTTATGCTCTGCCGGGGAATTTATCCGCGCAAACCGAAGCTCAATGCGCCGAAGCGTTGGCCGATGCATTGATTCGGCCTACTCTGAATCGCGATAACGGCGATATTGTTATTCACGGCATCAAAGACGGAATTATGGAACTGTCGTTTACCGGGCATTGTGCCGGTTGTCCTTACGCGGCCAATACCTTACAGAACGTGATTATGCGGACATTTTTGCGTTATATGCCGCAAATCAAAGAAATCAAACAAAGGGAGGCAAAATAAATGAAACGTTTTATGGTGCTTCTGTTGGGGTGGACTTTTGCCGCAACGGCCGCCTTTGCCGAAATGATAACGGAAGAAGATGGCGGCGCTTTGATTGTGAAAAAATCTTCGTCCGACGAAGCCAAGTTGTTTTTCCGGCAACATCCGTACGATTATACCAAAGCCGGAGCCAAAGTGCCGCGGGTTTATTTTCAACACCTGCCGTATGATTGGAAAGATACGCCGGAAAATGCTACCAGAAATCGTACGTTTATCCGCATATTGTTGCCGTTGGTGCTGAAAATAAACGAAGAAATAACGGCCGAGCGCAGTGAGCTTATGCGGATGTATGCCAAAATAAGAGAAACCGGTTTGCTAACCGACGCGGAATATACCGCGGTTGACGCAACGGCCGAAAAATACGACGCATTTACCACCATTAAGGAACAGCCGGGCCGGGCCAAAGTTTTGCTTAAAGAACTGCTCGGAAAAGTGGATATTATACCGACTTCGATTATGATTTCCACGGCAATCATTTATTCCGATTGGGGAACTTCGCGTTTGGCAATGGAAGAAAATTCGCTGTATCGCGAAGAAGTGTGGTATACCAATCAGGGAGTCAAACCTAAGGATGACCCGGATTCCGACTATCGCTACAGAGTGTTTTCCAACCTTGAGGACAGTATCAGGGCACGCGCCTTGCATATCAACTCAAGCATTGACTATGATTATTTTCGCCACACGCGTTTATATCAGCGCCGGATGAATCAGGCGCCGAACGGAGTTAATGTGGCGGCGCAGATGATGCACGACAGCAATTTGAAGAATATCGGCGGAATGATTGATTACACGCTTTCGTACTACAAATTGGCATACACCGACCAGTATCCGCAGCTGGTGGATTATACCGCAGAGTAAACATAAAAATAAGGAAAACCGCCATGTTTATCAGCTTAAATAAAAAGATTCTTTACAGCCTGTTTATTTTTACGGTTTTGCTGATTGTCGTCTTTTTTGCGATTTTCATAAACTTTTACAGCCAAAAAATGCAGGATACCCGCAATTCCGTATATTTGCGTAATCAATACGTGGTTGATTTGCTGATAGATAACATCCAGTTGCAGAGCATTGTGGCGGAAATCGCCAAACAAAATCCCAAGTTGCTGGAAAATAAATATTATGACGTCAGCGGCGAAAAAATAGATATTATTCAGCGCGAATTGACCAATGAGCGGAAGCTTAACGAAGAATTGCGCAAAAATTATAACAGCAACCAGGAAGCGATTATCGTCGGCGCCAAGATTGTGCTGATCGGTCTGGTTGTGGTGCTGTTGCTGATTGTGCTGCTGCTGGTATTTTTGGACCGCTGGGTAATGCACCCGCTGACTAAGCTGATTGATATCAGTAACGATGTGTCTTCCGGCATTTTTTCCAGCCGTCTGCCGCTCAGCAAAAACAAGCTGTTGCAGGATGAGTTTGATATTTTATATAAAACGTTTAACCAAATGTTGGACAGCATTGAAAATAATATTGAGGAAACCCAGGTACGCGAGCGCTTTTTGCAACAGCTTATCGATGCCATCCCTGACGGTATTCGCGTGATAGATTTGGATTATAACGTGGTTATGGCCAATACGGCGTTTTATAAACAACTTCACATCAAATCTTCGTGCGTCGGCCAAAAATGCCATGCCGCGTATGGCTATAAGTGCGAGGTTTGCCCGCAAAGCCACTATAATTGCCCGATAAAATACATAAAAGAAAACAAAAGCGAATTTCATGCCATTCACGAAGTGGATAAAGTTCCGCTGTATGTCAATGCCGCCAAATTGAATTTCGGGCCTAAGGAAAATGAATATTATGTGATTGAGGCCATTCACGATTTAAGCTCCGACATTCGCTATTCGCACCAGCAAAAAGTATCGTCGCTGGCCTTTCTTTCCACCTCTCTGGCCCACGAAATGAAAAATAATCTGGGAGCGATTTGCCTGATTTTGGAGGGAATTTTGAGCGACGACGAGCTGCGGACCTCAATTAATGCGGATTATCTGAATTATCTGGAGATGGCCGATAAACAGCTTAAAGAAGCCATGCAAATACCGGAAAGATTGTTAAAACTGGCACAATATTCCGACAAAGAAGCCGATATAATAGACGTTAAGATGGCGGTCAAAGATATTATATTGATGGTGGATTATGAAGCCAAACGCAACGGTATTGAGTGTGTTTATGAAGTTGATAACGGTCTGACTTTTGTCGGCAACGAGGCGGACTTCAAAATGATGCTCTTAAATTTGGCACAAAATGCCCTGAAGGCTATGAAAGACGGCGGTGTTCTCAAGATATCCGGACACAAACATAATGCTCAGGCGGTTATTACGGTCAGCGATACCGGTGTCGGTATTGAGGCCAAGAAATTGCAGCGTATTTTTGAACCGTTCTATTCCGCCAACGGCAGAAGCTCCGGATTGGGGCTGGCGATTGTCAACAGCCTGGTTGCCAAAGCCGGCGGAACAATCAGCGTAAAAAGCAAAGTCGGTAAAGGTTCGGAATTTAAAATCAAGCTTCCGCTCAAATCCAAACAGAATCGGAAATCATAACGCACACGGACCGCTGATGTCGTTATCTATGCGCTTTTCTTCAATGCCGTACGGGTCTTGATGAATAATTATCTGAGCATTCGGATACAGGGCGGTTATTTTTTGTTCGGCACGCTCGGCAATTTCGTGAGTGGTCGACAACGGCAAATCTCCCGCAAATTCCAAGTGAATTTCCAAAAACAGCCGCGAACCGGAAAGACGCGAGCGCAAATCGTGGTATCCCATAATTCCGTCGGTTTTCATAATTTCGCGCACGATATCGGCTTTGATTTTGGCATCGACTTCTTTGTCGGTTATCTCCGCCAACGCTTTTTCGGCAATTTTCAACGCGGTAACCAGCAAATAGCACGAAATCAAGACTGCCGCCAAAATATCGAACCACTCCCATTTCAGCCAATACACAACCGCCAGCGAAAGTAAAACGGTGGTATTGGCCGCCAAGTCGATAACATAATGCGAGTGATCGGCTTCAATGGCCTGCGATTGTACCCGACGGATAATGTATTTTTGCAAGACAATCAGCGCAAAAGTCAACAGCATACTGACGAGCATTACGCAAATACCGGCAAAAGTGCGCTCTAAAACAACCGGATGAAAGAAACGATACACCGCATCATACAAAATAAAACAAGCCGAGCCGCTGATAAATGCCGCCTGAATGAGGGCGCTTACCGCTTCGGCTTTGCCGTAACCGTAGCGATGGTCACAGGTCAGCGGTTTTTCCGAATAAGTCACGGCAATAAAAGTTATAACGGAAGACAACACGTCAGCCAAGCTGTCCGCCATTGAGGACAATATTGCCAGCGAACCGGTCACAAACGCGGCGCCGGCCTTAATAATCGTCAACAAAAGGGCGGTGGTGATGCTGGCACTTGCGGCAATAAATTTATATTGTGATTCGCTTATGTTTTTACTTAATGACTTCAAAAAGCATCTCCATTTTTTCCGTATCGATAACCGCTGCTTTATCACCTAAGAACTGTCGCAACAGTTTTAAATGCTTGTTGGGATTATTTTTATCCTGGCTGTAAGTAACATAGGCCAAATCGGCGGTTTTATAAAAAGCAATATCAACGTAGTTGCCGCCTTCTATATCCAGTTTTAAGACTTTCTGCGGTTCGCCGGCCGGCTTGTCGATTATTTTTTCAAAAGGCACGTTCAGCAAAACTTTGACCAGATTGGTTAAATACATCTCGTCCTCAGGGTTTTGATGACGGTCATACGGTCGGCCGTAGCGCAAATCCCAAATATTGGAATAAGTCCACTTATGCCAATCCAAATCCATATCCACAAAATCGGCGTTGATTTCCCAAACCTGGAATTGGTCGTCAAAACGCATATAGGCGGCTTTGGCACTGCGGCCGATATCAACGTCGGTATTACCCAAAAGGAAGTTCTGCACCGTTTCTTCGCCGCTGTTTAAGGCAACGGAAATAACGTTTGAGGCTTCATCTTCAATCGGCAACAGATTAAACATAGCCAGATTTTCGGCCTTATTGCTCTTGCGGGCAAAATAGCGCGCGTCGGCAACGGTGGTCAAAAGTCGGCGGATACGCTCTTGATATACCGGTAGATGCGGCATACTTTCCAGCGTCCAAATTCCGTCTTTGAGTTTGAAGTTCAGCTCGGTTTTGTTGGTTTTCAAAACAATGTTGTCAATACTGTTGAGCTTGTTTATGAGCTGCGGAAAGACCGGTTTGTTTTCATAAGAATCGATGCTGCTGCGATTAACGACATATACGGAAAGCATAGCGCCGAGGAAAATAACCAAACAAACGGCGGCCAATATACATAATCTGCGGTTGATATGCAAACCGAGGGCAAAAGTTTTTCTGCGCCGAATAAAACGAATACACAAAATCAACAGCAGAATAATGCCGAAACATATCGGTAATACCCAGATGTTGAGGAAGTTGATTTTTGCCGCCACGGTATCGATGTCGCTATATGCCCGGCTGCGTACTTCGCTTAATTGCTTTTTATATTCGGTCAGACGGTTTCTGATTTGCGACAGGGCGGCCATTTCGTCGGCGGTAAAGTTTTCGCGGCCTTCAAATTCTTTTTTGCCCCAAACTTCCTGTAAAGAGCGCTTGGCTTCTTCGATTCGGTCAAAAATCTCCCGTTCTTTTTGCTTATATTGCAAAGAATTCAGGCGTCGCATCAGCTCAATGTCATCAAAACGTCTTTCCCACACCCGTTTTCCACGCAAACCGAGGAGCGAGCGGTCATTAACCAGATAATCAACGGCGTTGAACAACAGATTTGCATTATCAAAAATAGCCGTTACATATTCGCTGTCGAGCAAATATACTTTATCCATCCAAAAACGGTCGTATAAAAAGTCGGAATCGGCAAACACAACCACATCGTACGGATTATCCGGCTCCAAACCGATTATTTCGGCGGCCAGGAATTTATTTCCTTCTTCCGGGCGGAAATTTTCAAGAATTTCTTGCGGATTGAGCCCGTCAATAACGTTGTCGGCCGATATCATCGCCGAAATATCTCCGGCCTTCAGCAACGGATAAAAAGCGATTTTTTCTTCGCGGTATTTTTGCAAATCAGGCATAATGGCCGAGGCCGAAGCCATCATTATTTCCTGCAGGTTGCGGGTAATCGGGTGCCGCGGATTCATGGCGTCGGAATGCAGACGGAACTGCAGCACGTCTTGTGAAAATACCGGATTTTTGGTGTAGTCGGTGGTGGCATCAACCGTGATGGAATTTTCCAAATCAGCCACCACGTAGTCTTTATAAAACTTGAAGTTCCAGAGTTTTTCAAAAAACTCGGAATCCGACGGCTCCAAGCGGCCGTGCACCGGAGCATACAGGCGCGAAGCCTCGTTGGCCGGGTCCAAAATCAACACGATTTTACCGCCGTTTTGAGCATAGTCTTTGACCTTGTTCAGCGTATCTTCGGTTAAAAATTTCGGATAAATAATTATTACCGCGTCAAACTGATATTTATCAAAATCATCGGGAGCCATAATGCGGTGGATATGATAGTCCTTATCGAGCAATTTTATTATTTCCCAGGTGTCGTCGAAGATGGCGCCTTCTTCTTCCAAATCGCGCCCGAATACCGGAATACTGCTCAAAATGCCAATTTTTTTCTTGTCTTTTGACAGCTGATGAATTTTGGCGGTAATATCCTGTTCCAAACGTCCGAACTGGCTGGTGGCAAAAAACGGAATGGCCGCTTTGTTTTGCAAATCATCCTCAATCGTCATTCCGAACAGAGCGGTTTGATTTATATCAATCAACGGGATTGATTGCACACCATCGGCAATAGCCAAATCTTCTTCTTTGCTCAAAAACTCCGGATAATAAACTTTATAATCAAAGTTGCCGCCGGATGCGTTTTTGTATTTATGCAGCAAAATACGAAGATTGTCGAACTGCTCGCGCAAAGCGGAATTACGCTGGCCCAAAATCGGCGAAAAATACAGTTTTGCCGTAATCGGTTCTTGGAGATTTTTGAGGATGTTTTCGGTGTTTGGCGTCAGCGTGAAATTCTTTTCGGCCGTACCGTCATATTGCAGATTTACCGCCAAATTATCGGAAAGAATATTGATGCCGAAAAAGCCGATTAACAATATCAACCAAGCGGTTACGGTATAACTCTTGCTACTCGATTTTAACCATCCCGAAGTTCCCGCGGTTTTGAAATTGATAATCAAAATGGTCGTATAATTGCCGAAAACTATCAGCGATAAAAAGAAAATAACGTCGCTTAAGGATAATAAGCCGTGCGTTATGGCATTGAAATGCGTAATAAAGCTGAATGAGGCAATAACGTCAATAATCGTATCCGGCATAAACAGGCGGAAAAACGACAACACGTATTCAATGCCGCTCCAGAAAAACAGTAAATTGGCAATTACCGCCAGCACCAGAGCAATAATCTGATTTTTGGTAAGCGCCGACATAATTTGTGAAATCGAGAGCATGCAGCCCGCCAATACAAAACTGGCGCAATATCCCATAAAGATTACGAAATTATCCGGAGTGCCGAGTGCGTTTATCGTAATCCAAAACGGAAAAGTCAGCAACAGGGCAATACCGCTGAATATCCACGCGGCAAAGAATTTTCCGAGCACCAGCGCCGTGATGGAAATCGGCATGGTGGCAATCTGCACAATGGTTTTGGAATGGAATTCTTCGGCCCATAAACGCATGGAGATTCCCGGAATAAACAACAGATACAGCCAAGGCTGAAAAGCAAACATAGCCAGCAAATCGGCCTGGCCGCGGCCGAAAAAGTTACCGAAATAAGTGGTAAACGAGGCGTTGAGAATCACAAAGCAAAACAAATAAACATAAGCGAGCGGCGAAACAAAATAACGAATAAGCTCGTTTTTGATAACGGTTAAAACTTTATTCATCAGGATTATCCTTCTGGGTTAATTTGCGAAAAGCGGCGGCAATGCTGCGAGTTTTGGTTTGCTTTAACAAATCTTCTGCCGTGCCGTCGGCCTTAATACATCCCTTATCCAGCAAAATAATGCGGTTGCACACCGATTCGGCCTCGTCCAACAGGTGGGTGGAAATAATAATCGTCTTATCTTTTGCCATCTTTTTGATTAAGGCACGGATATAATCCTTTTGGTTAGGGTCAAGGCCGTCGGTAGGCTCGTCCAAAAGCAAAATCGGCGGGTCGCTCAAAATACTTTGGGCGAAACCGACGCGACGCTGATATCCTTTGGAAAGCGTTTCTACTTTTTGCGCAAAAACATCGGTCACATTAGCGATTTCGGCCGCTTTTTGCACGGCATCTTTGCCTAAACCGCGCAACTGTGCCATATACAGCAAAAAGCGCTTAACGGTAAGGTCGGCATACAGCGGCGCCCCCTCCGGCAAAAAACCGATATTTTCTTTGGCAAAAATCGGCTCTTGCGCAATATCTTTGCCCAAAACTTCGATTTTGCCCGAAGTAGGTGCCAAATAGCCGGCAATCATGTTCATCAGGGTTGATTTACCGGCACCGTTCGGTCCGAGCAAAGCAACCACTTCGCCGATTTCGGTTTTGAAATTCAAGTTATTCGAGGCTTGAATTTCGCCGTAATTTTTGCATAAATTTTGCACTTTCAGAGTAGTTTTTTCAGTTTTTTTCATAAATTTCTCCTCCGCTCATCGGCTCATAAGTGCCGGTTGTTGTCGGGTAAGTCAGTGGCAGACCGTATAAGCGGCGTACCGCATTGAATGCCGTGGATTGTGCACCCGGCGCGGTTATGTTTTCATTAAGTTCGCTGATGAGGTGAACCTCGCGCGGGGCAAAATTCTGTTTGATAAAACGCAACAAAGTCGGATTTTTGCAACCCTCGCCGCAAATATACAGGTTGGATGGAATTCGCGGCAGAAAATCAAAAGCCGCCTGATAAATCGCCTCGGCAATAAACATGGTGGCGGTGGCGGCGCCGTCTTCAAGCGACAAGCCCTCCAGATGTTCTTTTTTATCAGCAAAACACATAATATCCAGGGCTTTCGGCGGTGTTTTTTGTAGCAGCTTGTGCCGGAGCAGCGATTCCACGATTTGCATATCAACCTTGCCGGTAATTGCCAATTTGCCGTTATAATCGGTTTGCATATTGGCATGACGGAAAGTCCAATCTTCAATCATTGCCGTTGCCGGAGCACAGTCAAAAGCCGTCAGTTCACCGGATTGCCCGAGATAGACCAGGCTGGCAACCGTATCAACCGTAATAAACAGCGCCGGTTTTTCCACCGTTTGCCCCAAACAGCTTATAAAAGCCGGATACAACGGCGAAGCCTGTCCGCCGGAGAGCAAATCGGCGCGATGGAAGTGGGTGATGATGCCGTGTTCCAAAGCGGCGGCCAACACACTTCCGTTTTCCAGCTGATACGAACATTTTTCCGCCGGGTTGCTGAATACGGTCAGGCCGTCGATGCCGTAGCAATCCACCTTTTCGGCGGCGGCAAATTCCCTGATGCACTCCACATAAAAACGGCTGATTTTTTCACGTATCAGGCGGACTTCCGGATTTTGGCGTAACTCGTCGTAACTCCAACCCCGACGAGCAATAAGCGCACGGATTCCGAGACATAAGTCGTCCGGATAATGAACCGTCGCGGTCTTAATAAATTGCTGTATATCCACACCATCGGTTGAAATGAGAGCCAAATCAACCGAATTAAGAGATGCGTTGCCGTAGACGCCGAGAGCATTTAAACTTTTTATGATCATTAAAAATTAAATCCTGTTGCAATGGTAAAATATTATGCTACTATACGTTAAAAATTGGTATAAATACGAAAGGACAGAGGATAACCGATGACAAAATTTAAATCAGAATTCTTAAACATTATGGACGAACGCGGTTTTTACAATCAATGCACCAACGAAGAGGGGTTTGATAACTACCTCTATGAGTGCGAAAAAACGGGCAAACCGGCGGTCGGCTATTTGGGTTCTGATCCGACCGGCGACAGTCTGCACGTCGGGCATATTGTGCCGTTGATGATGTTGCGTTGGTTCCAAAAATGCGGCCACAAACCGTTGACTCTGGTCGGCGGAGCAACGGCGCGTATCGGCGATCCTTCCGGCAAAGATAAATTGCGTCCGTTTTTGGATGAAGCCACGTTGGCTCACAATGCGCAAGGTCTCAAAAAATCCTTTTCCAAGTTTTTGAAGTTCGGTGACGGCCCGACCGATGCCTTGATGGTTGATAACTGGGAATGGTTCAAAGACATCAAATATCTTGAATTTTTGCGTGATATCGGCACCTGCTATTCGGTTAATCGCATGCTGACCATGGATAGCGTGAAAAGCCGTTTGGAACGCGAACAGCCGATGTCGTTTTTGGAATTCAACTATATGCTGTTGCAAGGTTATGATTTTTGCGTTTTGCTGCAAAAATATAACTGCCGCGCCCAGATTGCCGGTGCCGACCAGTGGGGTAACATAACCTCCGGTACCGAACTCGGTCGCCGCCGTTACGATACAGAATTGTTCGGCTTTACCAGCCCGATTATTACCGATTCGTCCGGCAAAAAAATGGGTAAATCCGAGGGCAATGCCGTCTGGATTAACGAAGATAAACTGCCGGCATACGATTATTATCAATACTTCCGCAACATCGGGGATGCCGAAGTAGGCAAGTGTTTGCGCATTTATACCGACTTGCCGATGGATGAGGTGCATCGTTTGGAGCAATTGCAGGATAAGGAAATCAACGAGGCTAAGAAGATTTTGGCGTTTGAGGCTACCAAAATCTGCCGCGGCGAGGAGGAAGCCAAGTCGGCCCAGGAAACTGCAATTAAAACCTTTGAACAGGGTGCTGCCGGTGATGATTTGCCGACTTTGAATGCTGATTTGAAGGCCGGTATCGGCGTGTTGGATGCCTTTTTGCAAATTGGTTTTGTGGAGAGCAAAGGCGAGGCACGGCGTTTGATTAAGCAAGCCGGATTAAAAATCAACGGCCAACCGGTTACCGATGAAAATTATGTGATTACGGCGGCCGATGCGGTTGACGGCGCGGTTAAAATTGCCCAAGGCAAAAAGAAGTTCGGAATCATTAAATAATGGCTGGTAAAGAAGAGATAATCAAAAAATTTCGCCAGGTTATTCAAGATGAATACGTAGCGCTTCATCGCCAATATCAAAAGAAATTTCTGATAGTCGAATCTGCACTCATTATTTTGGTTTCGTCGCTTTTTGCATATATTTGGCATGATAATAGCAACGCCACAATTGATATATTGTTTTTGTTTGTTTGGGCGGCACCGTTGGTCTATCCGTTTGCCCTCAATTTCGAGTTCAAAAAAAAATTGCGTGCTGCCTACAAAATCACCATATCGCATCTGCTCCCGTTGCTTAGCGTTTATAAAGCCGAGTTTGATGAAAAATTGCTTCATGAATCCAACTTATTTTCAACATTTGCGGATGCTTCTTCCTCGGATATTATCGGGGGAATTCACCAAGATGTAAAATACGTGATGGGCAATTTGCTGTTGGAAAATGTATCTGTTCAGGGCGATTTTGCCAACCGGTTTGCCTTCAGCGGTGTTTGTTTTTATTTTAAGATACCTAAGTTTTTCGATCGTCACACCATTGTTTCGAGCAAATATGACTATAATATTCATAATTCGTGGTTTTTGAGTATGTTCAGCGTACCGTCGGTTTTGTTGTTGGCTTATATTGTATACGGATTTTGGGATTTGGTACAAAAAACCGATTGGCATAATCGGCGCGATGCCGGAATGCTTATCTTTAGTCTGGTTTTATTTATTATAATCCCGACAATCATCGGCATATGTTGCCGTGTATATAACACTTTGGCGTATCGCAAACGGTTGGAGCAGGTCAAACTGGAAGATATCGGTTTTTCGGAGCATTACAAGGTGTATACCGAAGATGTCGATACCGATCCCACGCTCAAAGCGGAGCATCAGATTGAAGCGCGCACCATTATCAATCCGGTGCTGATGGATAAACTTAACCGAATTCAGACTGCCTTCGGCACCAAAAGACTAAAGTGCGCTTTTTGGAAAGATAACGTAATGTTGGCAGTCACCGCCGGTCTCGATTTTTATCGCACGTATGGCCTGCTCAGCCGCCCTGATGCCCAACAAGAGGCCGAGCGTTTGTATGGTGTTTTTACTGCCGCCAATGAGCTGATAGATTTCTTTAAATCTGAAATGCGTAAATAAAAATTGTTTTGTGACGATTAAACAGTTGCGAAATGTGTTTATTTGATATATATCTATGCCACGGAGAAAAAAATGGCGGACAGTAAATATATCGAAATCAAAGGGGCGCGGCAACATAATCTGAAAAACGTTAACCTTAACATTCCGAAGAATAAGTTGACGGTGATTACCGGCTTGTCGGGTTCGGGTAAGTCGTCGTTGGCGTTTGATACGATTTATGCCGAGGGGCAGCGTCGCTATGTTGAGAGTCTGTCGTCTTATGCCCGCCAGTTTCTCGATTTGATGAGCAAGCCGGATGTCGATTCGATAGAGGGATTATCGCCGGCTATTTCGATTGAACAGAAAACCGTTTCTCACAATCCGCGCTCTACGGTCGGTACCATTACCGAAATTTATGATTATATGCGTTTGTTGTGGGCGCGTGCCGGCACTCCGTATTCGCCGGCCACCGGTCTGCCGATTGAAGCGCAGTCAACTACCCAGATGGTCGATAAAATTATGGAATATCCGCAAGGCTCCAAACTGATTTTGCTTTCGCCGATTGCCCGCGGTAAAAAAGGCGAGTTCAAAAAGGAATTTGCCGAGTTGCAAAAGAAGGGCTTTCAGCGCCTTAATATCGACGGCGAAATTTATAATATCGAAGAATTGCCGAATTTAAATAAAAACAACAAGCACAACATTGAGGTGGTGGTCGACCGCATTGTGGTTAAAGAGGGACTGCAGACCCGGGTGGCACAATCGGTGGAAACCGCGCTCAAACTGAGTGACGGCTTGTTGTATGTGGAAAATGTGGGCGATAAATCGCGCGCCACTTTTTCTTCCAAATTTGCGTGTCCGGTGTCGGGATTTACCATTGAAGAAATCGAACCGCGGCTGTTTTCGTTCAATAATCCGCAAGGGGCCTGCCCGCATTGCGGCGGCCTGGGTGCCAGTTTATACATGGACCCGGAATTGGTGGTACCGAACGAGAATCTGAGCCTGGCCGGCGGAGCGATTGCCCCGTGGTCGGTCAGCAGCCATTCGATTTTTTATCGGCAAACCCTGAATTCGTTGTGCGAATATCTTGATATATCCAACAAAACCCCGTGGAAAGATTTGCCGGCCTATGCCCAGGAGACGATTCTCTACGGTTCGGGCAACCGCTGTGTGCCGATGGTTTTCTCCAAATGGGTATCGGATAAACCTTTTGAAGGCGTGATTCCTAATTTGGAACGGCGCTTTGTGGAAACCGATTCGGCGGCGGTGCGAGAAGAACTTTCACACTATCAATCGGCCGCTCCGTGCGAGGTTTGCCACGGCAAGCGCCTCAAACAGGAGGCGTTGGCGGTTAAGGTG
Organism: Alphaproteobacteria bacterium; assembly: GCA_016283295.1. Lineage (GTDB taxonomy): Bacteria > Pseudomonadota > Alphaproteobacteria > RF32 > CAG-239 > RUG410. The sequence goes on along the minus strand of JAEEMQ010000048.1, from coordinate 3,692 downwards.
GCCGGACTTGATATTATGGATGCCAGCGATATGTCGGTAAAACAGGCTCTGGCGTGGTTCAACGGGGTGGAAGAACAACTGACTCCGCAAAAGCGTGAAATTGCCCGCAAAATACTAAAGGAAATTCGCGAGCGTTTGAGCTTTTTGAATAACGTCGGGCTGGATTATTTAACGCTGTCGCGGCAGTCGGGAACACTTTCCGGCGGCGAGGCTCAACGGATTCGTCTGGCTTCGCAAATCGGTACCGGTTTAACCGGCGTTATGTATGTTTTGGACGAGCCGTCCATCGGTTTGCACCAGCGTGATAACGATAAACTGCTCGACAGCCTGCGCCGTTTGCGCGATATCGGCAACACCGTGATAGTGGTGGAGCATGACGAAGATGCCATGCGCGCAGCCGATTATTTGGTGGATATGGGTCCTCTGGCCGGCACTTTCGGCGGCGAAGTTACGGCTTGCGGCACGGTGGAAGAAGTTTTGCATAATCCGCACAGCCTGACCGCCAAATACTTAAACGGCGAAAAATCGATTGCCCTGCCGCTCAAACGGCGCAAAGGCAACGGCAAGTTTTTGGAGCTTAAAGGGGCGCGTACCAACAATTTGAAAAATGTCGACTTGAAAATCCCGCTCGGCACTTTTACTTGCGTTACCGGTATTTCCGGCAGCGGCAAGTCGTCGCTGATTTTGGAAACTCTGTTCAAGGCGATAGATAAAGAAATGAACGGCAGCCGCGTGCCGCCGGGGCCGTATGATAAACTCACCGGACTTGAAAATATCGACAAGGTGATTGATATCGACCAATCGCCGATAGGGCGTACGCCTCGTTCTAATCCGGCCACCTATACCGGCGTGTTTACCAATATTCGCGATTGGTTTGCCGAGTTGCCGGAAGCCAGAGCGCGCGGCTATACTTCGGGTTATTTTTCATTTAATGTGCCGGGCGGGCGTTGCGAGGCGTGTAAAGGCGACGGCGTGATGAAAATCGAAATGAACTTTTTGCCGGACGTGTATGTGCCGTGCGATGCGTGCCACGGTACGCGCTATAATCGCGAAACCCTCGAGGTAAAGTTTAAGGATAAATCCATCGCCGATGTTTTGGATATGACCATTGACGAAGCGCATAAGTTTTTTGAGAATATTCCGCCGATTAAGCGTCGCTTGGACTTGTTGCGGCGCGTCGGTTTGGGATATGTCAAACTCGGACAACCGGCACCGACACTTTCCGGCGGCGAGGCACAACGCATTAAACTCTCTAAAGAGCTGAGTAAAAAAGCCACCGGCAAAACGCTGTATATTTTGGATGAGCCGACTACCGGTCTGCATTTTGAGGATATCCGGCATTTGCTTGATGTGTTGGAAATGTTGGTGGAACAGGGCAATACCGTGGTGGTTATCGAGCACAATCTCGATGTGATAAAAATGGCGGATTATATTGTGGACGTGGGGCCGGAAGGCGGCGACGGCGGCGGTGAAATTATTGCCGCCGGAACCCCGGAAGAAGTCGTCAAATGCAAAAAAAGTTTCACCGGTAAATATCTGAAAGGCAAGCTGAAGTGAACGTGGAATTTGATATAGCACCGCAGAATTTTTCCGGCAGATTCTTGCTGCTTTCTTGCTGTGCACCGTGTTCGTGCGCGGTGATTAAAACGCTGGCCGAGCAAAAAAAGGATTTTGCGGTGGTGTTCTATAATCCGAACATTCGCCCGTATGCCGAATATGAGAAGCGCCGCGACGAAAATGCGCGCGTATGCAAAATGTACGGTGTGGATTTTATCGAACTGGAGTATGACAACGAGCGTTGGTGTGCCTTAACTCGGGGTTTGGAAAACGAGCCGGAGCGCGGTAAACGTTGCTCGATTTGCTTTAATATGCGGCTTAAACGGGTGATGGAATATGCCCGCGAAAACGGCTTTACCGCGGTGGCTTCGGTGCTCGGCGTGTCGCGCTGGAAAAATCTGGCACAGGTAAACGAAGCGGCATATCAGGCAAGCGTTGCTGCCGGTGTGCCTTATGTGGAAATCGAGGGGCGCAAACACGGTATGCAGGAATTACGCGCCGCCCTTATCAAAGAATTGAATTTATATAATCAAATTTATTGCGGTTGCAAGCCGCAGACAACCAAAACAGGAGAAAAACAAATGCAAAAAATTATTCCGCAAAAATTGCAAAAAGGCGATAAAATTATGGTGGTGGCACCGTCGCGCGGCTTAAAACTCATCGGTCAGGATTGCCGTGAAATTGCCGTCAAACGCTTTAATGATATGGGGTTGACGGTAGAATTTGCCCCGAATACCACCGACGAAAACTGGAACATGCAGGGTTGCGGCACAATCGAACAACGCGCCGCCGATATTATGACCGCATTCAAAGATAAATCGGTTAAGGCTATTTTTACGGTTATCGGCGGGTTTAACTCCAACCAGATTTTGGCGCATTTGGATTATGAAGTCATTAAAGCTAATCCGAAGATTATTTGCGGCTTTTCCGATATTACCGCGTTGCTTGATGCCATTACCGCCCGCACCGGTTTGCAAACCTATTACGGACCGCATTTCAGCTCCATCGGTATGAAAAAAGGCTGCGAATATACGCTTGACTACTTGCAAAAAATGCTGTTCGGCGATGCTCCGGTTGAAGTTAAACCGTCGGCCGAATGGAGTGACGATTTATGGTTTTTGGACCAGGAAAAGCGCGAATTTATCAAAAACGAGGGTTATTGGAATATTCATAACGGCAGCGCTAAGGGCACGATTGTCGGCGGTAATTTATGCACGTTCAATCTGCTGTTGGGCACGTCGTACCGTCCGGAATTTCCTTTAAATACGATTCTGATGATTGAAGATGCCTGCGATACCAGCGATGTGGTGTTTGACCGCAACCTGCAGGCACTGTGTCATCAGCCGGATTTCAAAAATGTTAAGGGTTTGGTTATCGGGCGTTTTCAAAAGGGCTCGAAAATGTCGCGCGAAATGCTGGAATTTATTATCAACAATAAGCCGGAACTGAAGGATATTCCGGTGCTGGCCAATGTCGATTACGGCCACTCGACGCCGATTATCACCATTCCGCTCGGCGGCACCGCCACCATAGAAAACGGCAAACTGACCATCGAAAAATAAATAAAACACCGCGCCACCTTGTTGATGGCGCGGTTTCTCCCTGTTTATGTGTTTAAGATTGGCGGTTATTTATGGCCGCTTATAAGGTACGAGCGCGCTAAGTTTGCCGCCACCGTCAGGTTAACGCTCGGGTTTTGGCCGCGCGGTTTGCTGCACTCTACCGAAAACTGCACTCCGCCTTTGCCGACACCGGCGCGTACCGATAAGTCGCGGTCTTGCGTGATTACCGTTTCGGCAACCGTTTTCCAACCGCGACGCAAATCGTACCAAGCGCGTGCGCCCAAGTTGCCGTAATGCTGTTTGGCATCATAATGGCCGAAAATTTTGGCGCCGTATGCTTTACTGCGAATACCGATGGAACTGAGTAATTGGCGATGTTTGCTGCCGGCACGTACCGCGGCGGTCATATCCAGTTTTACACCGCTTTTTTCCAAAAGGGTTAAACCGCACTTGGCCCAAAAGTCGGCCTTTTTCGGATTCGGTATAACATAGAAACCGTCGCCGGCGCTGCCTATCATACCGAGCTCAACGAATTGCCCGCCTTTTTCGTAACCGAAGACGATGCGGTCGCTG
>JAEEMQ010000047.1 GCA_016283295.1 Alphaproteobacteria bacterium | reverse complement strand
GCAAGATTATTATATTTGGCGAACGAAGCGCGATAACCGAGTTCGCGACAAACACGCCGAAAGAGAAGGTAAAATATTCAACAGACATATTCCGCCGGAGGGAGGAAACCCCGGCGAGGATTATAATTGTCGGTGCTGGGCTGAACCGTATAAGCCGGAAAGATATAAGAATAAGCCGGTAATTGTAGATGTCAGCGGACTTGATATGTTTAAGGAGTTGCAAAAAACACTTAAACCAGCCGACTTAAACAACAAAAACTTTCCGCAATATGCCGCAAACGAGAAGGCAAACACAGCAACGGATGCAGGGTATACTTCAAATTCTGCATACGCACATCGCGAAGTAGAATTCCGCTCACCTGAAGAGGAAAAGTTGCTGCGACATATGGCTGACGTAATTGTGGAATCTGAAGATGAGAAAAGACATCCTTATCTTGATTCTAAAGGACTAATTACAACAGGCAGAGGTAATAATATCAACCGCTGGGAACAATTCAAATCCGTAAATTGGATGATAGGAAATAGACCGGCAACCGAAGTTGAAGTCAAAGCTATGTATGAGGAACTTGGGAGACAACGAGAAAGGTTGCAAAAAGAATATGATGAAGTGCAAAAATTTAAACGCGAGCACCCATTAGAATATGCGAGATGGCCGGAAAGTAAGAAGAAAGACCATGGACCATTTAATTATACTGCCGGTTATTATACTAAATATACCAATATAAGGATAAGCCAAAAAGAGGTTGATTACCACACCTTTACACACTTGCAGAATGATTATGATGTACTAAAAAGAACCTTTACCGACTTTGATAATCAGCCAATAAGTTTTAAAGAAGCGGTATTTGATATTCAATATAATGTGGTAGGTGGAATAAAATCTTTTGGTAAATTTATTGATGCATACAATGGTTTCATGCAAACACACAATAAGGAGTATTTTACTGAGATGTTAAAACAGTCTCACAGAAAAGATGTGGACAACGACAGGAATATTAAAACTGCAGAAAAAATATTAAAGGCATACGGAAGTATGGTTAGCTCATTTTAATAATAAAGTGTTCCAAATTACCAGTGCAGTCATCTTTTTTGATTATATAGCCTTTACCGTATTCATCGTAGCGCTTTATAATAAAATTCTGACATTCGCGATGACATGGTTTATAGGTAATAAATTCGGCACATACATAACAGTCATATTTAACGTGGTCATGTTCATTTTCAATTAGATTACATGAGTATGATTCAGCGATAACCTTAGATGTTTTTTTTGCCTCATCAAAAGGCGGTATTAAAGTAATACTGTAGGGTGTTAAAAAAGTATGCCATGAAGTACGACCATAAGCTTCAAGCGGTCGATAGAATAAAGGGTTTTTAAACCCTTGTTCTATCGGCTTTGGTAGAATGATTTTGGGCTTATTATAAGCGAAATATACAGCAACTGAACCTGCAATCAACGCAAACAATCCTAAAATCAACACCAACTTTTTCATTTTTGCACCTCCGGGGTTAATATAGCAAAGTTTAGTTAAAATACAATAAAGAGCCGGCGGGCATCCGGGGGAGGATTATAACTGTCGGTGCGGTTAAAGCATAAATAACTCAAAAGGAAAAATGCGATAACCGTAAAAATAAAATATTCGTTACGTATTTTTAACATTTTATTGAGGATTTTCGGCTATAATCCGAACGATTAAGGAGAGCTTTAATTTGAGGAAAAAATGAAATCGGGTACACAAGAAAATAAAAAATCTGAATCGTGGTTCAAAAAGATATTTTGCAATCTGGTGGGGGCGGCTTTGGTTATTTTGCCGCTGGCGATTTTGGCCGCTGTTTTTGATTACAGCGCCGATGATCCGTCGCTCAACAAAGTTGTATCCGATGACCGTCCGGTGCAGAATTTTTTGGGGCTGTTCGGGGCATACAGCGCCGATTTTGTGCTGAGTACCTTCGGGTTGGCGCTGATGGTGTTCCTCATTGTGCCGATTCTCTGGGGTTTGAGTTTAATTTTTCAGCGTGAAATCATTGAATGGAAAATGCGTCTGTTTGCCTGGTTTGTCGGGATTATCAGCTTTGCCGGATTTATTGATTTGACCTGCCGTAATTATTTGGGGCGCTTCAATCTGCCATACAGCCTGACCGGAGAATGGTCGCGCCATTTGAGCACTTCGCTTAACAACTATGCCAATTATCTGACGCTGTTGAAGCCGCCTTATAACAAAATAATTTTGCTGATTTTGCTGCTGTTTATCAGCCTGATGGCGTTTAATTTTGCGGCCGGAATCACCTTTAAGTTTTGGCTGCGTCTGCTTTCTAAAATTGCGGCTTTCTTCGGCAAAATCATGCATGCCGTCGTTAAAATATTCAAAAAAGTTGCACATGTCCGCAGTTTTAACGAATTTAAAGAGATTAATCCGAGCTATATGCGCGCCAAAATGCAAAATAAACTGGCTACGCTTAATCAGCGGCGCGAACCGGGGTTTGAGCGCATTGAGCCGACCATGAACAGTCAAACGCTGAACACTTCTACCGCGTTGGCTTCTCTGACGGAAAAACCGGCGCAAAACATAACTCAGAGCGGTCCGAAAATCGTTATGCCGCAAGCGGCGCCGCAACAACCGACACCGTCCGCTGCTCCGACTCCGGTAACACCGGTCGAAAGTTCCAAAACTTCTTCGGTTAATCCGACGTTTGATTTTATCAACGAGCCGCAAGTTATGCAGAAAAAACCGGCAACCAAGATATCGCCGGAAGATATTTATCACACCGAAGGTGCCAAACAAACAGCCCCTAAGGCCGCAAGTCGCCAACCGGCCGCCATCCAGGAAGAACTCTTGAATATTCCGACAACAGCTCCGGCACCGACTAAACAACAGCCGCAAGAACAACGCACGGCAACCGCCGCGGCGCAAGTGGTCGTACCGCAGGTAGAAACCGCTTCGCGTCCGCAATCTCAGCCGCATGAATATACTCTGCCGGATATTAATCTGCTTTCGGTTCCTAAGGATACCGGTGCGGTTGTGGTTGATGAAAATGCCCTCAAAGAGCGTGCCGCCAAGCTTGAGCAGGTATTGAACGACTTTAATATTCACGGACAAATCGTGGCTGTGCGCCCGGGTCCGGTAGTAACGCTGTATGAACTGGAGCCGAAAGCCGGCACTCGTACCGCCCGCGTAATCGGTCTTTCCGACGATATTGCCCGTTCGATGGCCGTATCTTCGGTACGTATGGCGGTTGTTGCCGGTCACAGCACCATCGGTATCGAATTGCCTAACGAAAAACGGCAAACCGTGTGGATACGTGAGCTGTTTGAGGATAACGAATTCGTAACCAGCAAAAACATCTTAAACGTAGCTCTGGGTAAAGATATCGGCGGTCAGCACGTTTATGCCGACCTTTCCAAAATGCCGCACTTGTTGGTGGCCGGTACCACCGGTTCCGGTAAGTCGGTCGGGGTCAACACCATGATTCTGTCGCTGTTATACCGGATGACTCCGGAGCAGTGCCGCTTTATCATGATTGACCCGAAACAGCTCGAATTTTCGATGTATAACGGTATTCCGCACTTGCTTACTCCGGTGATTACCGACCCGGCTAAAGCGGTTGTCGGCCTTAAATGGGCGGTACAGGAAATGGAAAATCGTTATCGTCAGATGGCGCTTTTGAACGTTCGCAACATTGCCGGTTATAATAAGAAAATCGAAGAAATGCAAAAAACCGGCAAGGGCCTCAAAAAGACCATTCAGACCGGCTTTGATAAAGAAACCGGCCAGCCGATTTATGAGGAACAGGTTATCGACACTTCGCCGATGCCGTATATTGTGATTGTGGTGGATGAAATGGCTGATTTGATGCTGGTGGCCGGCAAGGAGGTAGAGGCCGCGATTCAGCGTTTGGCGCAAATGGCTCGTGCGGCCGGTATTCACTTGATTATGTCGACGCAACGCCCGTCGGTTGATGTTATTACCGGCGTGATTAAATCGAACTTTCCGAGCCGTATCAGCTTCCATGTTACCACCAAAATCGACAGCGGCACCATCTTAGGCGAAAAAGGCGCCGAACAGTTGCTCGGTATGGGTGATATGCTGTTTATGTCGTCGGGTTCGCGACCGGTGCGTGTTCACGGTTGTTTTGTGGCCGATGAAGAAGTCGAGCGTGTGGTTGAATTTATCAAATCGCAGGGCGAGCCGCAATATGTGGCTGAAGTTACCGCCGGCGAGCTGGAAACCAAAGATACCGGTCCGGTGTTTGACAGAGGCGAATTCGGCGGCGGAGGCGACGAAGAAGAATTATATCGTCAGGCGGTTGAGATTGTGCGCACCGATAAAAAGGCCTCCACCAGCTACGTTCAGCGCAAACTGCGTATCGGCTATAACCGCGCCGCCAATCTGATTGAGCGGATGGAACAGGAAGGTATTGTCTCAAAACAAGACCATGTCGGTCGCCGTGAAGTTCTGGGTGTAGATTAATTTACGAAATGATTTTTTATCTGCCGTCGGCGGTTTTGCAAAGCGCCGAAAGCTTCCGTTTGCCCGAATATTTCCGCGTAAAAACAACTTGACAAAAAACACCGAATATCCTAGAATAAGGCAATAAACGACCATAACAGGGAGCATAGAATGACCGTACGCAATAAAATGATTATAGATGAAAACGATGAACTCAATAAAATGTTATCAAAAATGCCAAAATGGAAAGACACCGAAAAAATTTTGCGGACTCTCGAATTTTTGCGCGATAAGGCTCAAATTACCGACGGATTACAAAAACAAAACGAGTGTTGCGACGCAAGAAATGTTATTCTCAGCAATTTAAACAACCCCGAGATTGTTAAGCAATCCTTCGAAACAATGGCCGTTCTCTGTAATGAAGGAGATAGAATTTATGAATTAGGTGATAGGGTTTACGATTTGAAAGATGATTTGAATTATCTCTTAACCGGATTGGAACGTGAACATCCGGAATTAAAAAAGTTCATTGACCAAACCCGAAAAGATACCAGAACCATTGAGGACTATGCAGATAGAGAATTTTACAAGGATGATGATATAAATCAGGCGTGGCAACAACATAAAATAGATGAACTTAAGGCAAAGAAAAAAGCAAAAACAATGACCGAGCTAGAAATCAAAGGATATGTAGAAAGCAGAGAAGACCGTAAACCGACGACGCTTGATTTTGTGGTGAAGAATTTGAAAAAGAAAAGCAACGCCGGCAAAGAATAATTTTTAAGTTAATCATATAATTATCAGGGAGAGCAAAAATGGGAGCAGCCGCAGATAAATTTGAAGAAGCATTAAGCAGAAGAGGTCCGGATATCTATGTTGACAGCGAAAAAGTCGCAATGAACATCATACAGGAAGCACCGCAGGAAAAAAGACGCATCTACGCGCGTGATTTGTTGCGGGCCGGTATCGAACGCTCAAAACAGGAAGGCGACGGCTGTATTATGTTGCACGTCATCCCGGGGATTGCCAAAGCCTGTCCGGATGATAAGGGCATTATCGATATTTGCGTAAATGCCGCCAACAGCTTGGGGGATCGCGGTTTGCGCGCTTCTATTTTGTTGCTTCATAATCCCGACGATAAAGATGCAATGATGGATATGATGGTGGCTATGACCGCCAAAAGTCGTGAATTTCCGAATATGGACGGATTGGAACAGAAAGATGCCAAAGATTGGCAGTTTTTAGATGTCACCGACGGCAGAGATGCCATACTTGATATTATCAGCCGTTGCAAAAATGATAAAGCCGTTGCCAACCGCGCCTGCCAGATTATGCATAACTTTGATGATATATCTGATTCGGTGCGTACACGGTGGACCAGTGTTATTGTCGAAGCCAATCCGGGCAACCAACAGGTTATTGATATGGCGTTTGCTCAAGCCGATAAAGTTTCGTGGTGGATAGGACATGAGGGAATCCTCTCCAGTATTGCCCGGGCCAACCAGGATAAGCCGGAAGTTCTCGATAAAATTCGCTATGATGCCGAACATACCAGATTTCAATATGAAGAAGTTACCAACACCTATCGCAGCAGACTGCTGGCTCTCACTTGCGATTTGAAAAAAGAAGATGTGTGTGATCGCCTGATTCAAATGACTTACGGAGCTTGGAACAGCGCTAAGGTTGATGTTTATTCCGCCATATTGGAGGCTAATCCGAAAAATGAAGAAATCGCCATGAAAATTTTGCGCGATCCTTTCGACTCCGATACGGCCGGCGATTGGAATGCCGGCTATACCGTCAAAGAAGTTTTCTCCAAGGTTTTGGAAAAAAATCCGAACAATGCCAAGTTATTGGATTATGCTATTAAAAAGGCCGAGCTGATTAAGGCCGACCCGGAATCACAGGGAACACATATGATTGACGAAGCCATCGCTAAATGGACCGGCAAAGGCAGTAAGGCCCCGCAAGATAAATCCCATACCCGCGATTAAGCCGTTTATTAAGGCACAATAAAAAAACGGTGTGAATTGTTTTTTCGCACCGGTTTTTTTGTATTTTGTTAAAATCAACGGCGTTTTGCTTGACATTTAAAATACCGGTTATATACATTCTCTAGAGATTTAGTGAAAGGAATTTAATGAAGTACGCTTTTGTATTTCCGGGACAAGGCTCCCAATTTGTGGGAATGGGAAAAGAATTGGCCGAAAATTTTGCTTCGGCTCGTGATGTGTTTAATGAAGTTAATGATGCACTCTCGCAAGATTTGTTCAAGATTATGATCGAAGGTCCGGACGCCGAGTTGACCATGACGGCCAACACGCAACCGGCGTTGATGGCATTTTCGCTTGCGGTGGTGCGGGTTTTGGAAAAAGATTTCGGTATTGTCTTAAAAGATAAGGCCGCTTATGTTGCCGGCCATTCGCTCGGAGAATATTCAGCAGCCTGTGCCGCCGGTGTGTTCAGCTTGAGCGATACGGCCAAGTTGTTGCGTCTGCGCGGCGAGGCCATGCAAAGCGCGGTGCCGTTCGGTGTGGGCGGTATGGCCGCTGTTTTGGGACTTTCGTTCCAAGATGTGGGCGCTTTGGTTGAGGCTTGTTCAAACGGCAAAGATGTTTGTGTGGCCGCCAATGACAATTCCGACGGGCAGGTGGTTTTATCCGGCTCAATGGCCGCGATTGACCGCGCAGTGGAAATTGCCCCGGAATTCGGGGCGCGCAAATGCGTAAAATTGGCGGTGAGTGCGCCGTTCCACAGCCCGTTTATGGCTCCGGCCGCCGATGTTATGGCACGTGCTTTTATGGAAGTTGCGGCGCAAAATGCCCAGATTCCGTTGGTGGCAAACGTGTTGGCCGAGCCGATTACCGACCATAAGGAGATTATCAAACACCTGATAGAACAGGTTACCGGTACCGTCAGATGGCGGGAAACCATGTTGTTTTTCAAAGAAAATAATGTAACCGATTTAATAGAACTGGGAGCGGGAAAAGTCCTCTCCGGCATTGCCAAACGCAGCAATAAAGAGATGAATGCGGTTTCGGTCGGTTCCATCGCCGAAATAGAAGATTTGGCAAACAATTTATAACACCTTAAACTGAAAGGAAAATAATATGTTTAGATTAGATGAAAAAGTTGCTTTGATTACCGGTGCCGCCGGCGGTATCGGTCGCAAAATCGCTCATACTTTGCATGAGCAGGGCGCTTATTTGGCTCTTACCGACAGAAACGAAGACGGTTTGAAGGCACTTAAGGCCGAACTCGGCGACAATGTTGAATATTTTGTTGCTAATTTGGGCGATACCGAAGCGATTAAAACTTTGGTAAACGATGTGGAAGAAAAGTTCGGCAAAATCGATATTCTGGTTAACAATGCCGGTTTAACCCGCGACAACCTCTTTATCCGTATGAGCGACGAAGAGTGGCAGCTCGTTATGGATGTTAATCTTTCTGCCGGTTTCAAACTGGCGCGTGCCGTGGTTCGCGGTATGATGAAGCGTCGCTACGGCCGCATTATCGGTATGGCTTCCGTTGTCGGTGTTATGGGTAATGCCGGTCAGGCCAACTATTCCGCATCCAAAGCCGGTATGATCGCCATGAATAAATGCCTGGCTCAAGAGGTCGGCTCCCGCGGCGTTACCGTTAACTCCATCGCTCCTGGTTTCATCCGTACCCCGATGACCGATGTTTTGACCGACGATGTAAAAGCCGCACTCCTGGCAAAAATTCCGGAAGGCAAACTCGGCGAAGCTCAAGACATCGCCAACGTCGTAGCCTTCCTCGCATCCGATGAGGCACAATACATTACGGGACAGACTATTCACGTTAACGGCGGTATGGCTATGATTTAAAAACCCGTATAATGGTCTGCTACTTGAAGGATTTTTTCTTGTGTACTTCTTGTTGTACACGGCGAAAAAATCCTTCTTCGTATCAGACTCATTCTCCGGGTTTTTAGCTGCAATATTATTTTCTTGTGTACCTTTTTGTTGTACACGTCGTCAAAATCCCCCTTCGTATTTACCGCATTCTCCGGGTTTTTAGCTGCAATATTATTTTCTTGTGTACCTTTTTGTTGTACACGGCGAAAAAATCCTTCTTCGTATCAGACTCATTCTCCGGGTTTTTAGCTGCTATTATTTTATGCTTTTTCTACTGGCGGATAATCGGGGTGCCGGCGAGCTGTCGGCCCATTTTTATAAACTGATATTTCAGGTTGGTATTATAAGGTTTTACGGCATCTATATCTTCCGCCTTGGTGGTATACATCCGTGCCAAGGAATCTAAAATATAACGCATTTGCGTTTTTTCCTGCTGTGTAACCATAAACGGTTCAAACAACGGATAGACTGCATCTTTTTTCTGCTGTCGTGCCGCCCATATCATCCCCGACGGGGCGTTGTGTACACGCCATGCTTTAACCACCTTATCGCAAGTATAAGCCCAATCTTTTAAGCCGAATCCCTGCTGGCCGATAACGGTTTGAAATTCGCCCTGCAGGCCGCTCCATTGAATTTTGCGCACAAAGTTTTGGCAGGGATTCACTATTTGGCGGAACAACAAACTTTCTTCCGGAATTCCGTTTTTGACATCCCAATAATTCATCAGACTTTCAACCATAATCAGCGTTCTTTCGTGTTGACCTTCTTTGCGGAAATTATCCAATCCGTCGAGAGTGCGGGCAAAAGCGCGCACATCTGCCTTAGACAGCGGAGTATTGCGGTCGGGGTTGAAGTGTCTTAAATCGAGTTCGGCGGCGGTTTTTCTGCGGCCTCTGCCGGCATAATTCACGGCCTGTACCTTGGCTTTTATTCTTTGTATAAACTCCGGATTGATGCGTACGCGCGGCCGTTTTTTGCGCGGTTGTTTGGCTATTTGCGGCGTTTCAATCGAGGCCATATCTTCACCCCACAAAACCGGATTGAGATACATATAAAAACGCGGTGAAATCAACTCGATATACGGCACATCTTTGAAGCGAGAAGCAATTTGCGTCGGAAATTGATGTTTGGTTTCATTAATTCCCGGTAAATCGAGCACCTTGCCGGAAAGGCCGCGCATGGTATGAAGAAGCGGTCCGATATATTGATAAAACGGCTTCGGTATTTTTTTGAGCTGACGCAAAATAGCATCTTCATCGGCATTTGATAAGCGTTTTTCGCTGTTGCCGAAAGAGGTAATATTCTGTTTGAATTCGGAGTTGAACAAGCTGGACATATTCCAACGAAAATCGTAATTCCAGCGATAATTGGAATAAGATTTTTTATATTCCCGCTCCAAACGATACAGCGGCGGAATTTCTTCATCCAAATCGTATTTGTACAAATGATTGTATTCCTTGTATTGCGCATACGCCGGTGCGCAAATGAGCAACGCCAGAATAAAGTAAAATATTTTCATTTTGCACTCCTCATATCAATCGGGACAATTATATTTAAAAAAAATTAATAAAGAATAAAATTTAGTCTGGACAGCGGCAAAATAATCAGCTATAACAACGTTAAATATTTTGGGGAGTTTTTATTATGGGATGGACAGACGAAAGTGTGGAAAAATTGCGCCAGTTGTGGGCGCAGGGTTTGACAGCAAATGAAATTGCCAAGAAATTGGGCGTTACCAAAAATGCCATTGTCGGCAAAGTACATCGTTTGTGCTTAACGGCCAGACCTTCGCCGATTAAGAGCAAAGACGCAGAGGAAGAAATACCGCAACAGCCGGATTTGATTGAAAAAATTGAGGAAAAGCCGGTGGAAGAAGTGGCAAAACCGCATAAAACCGAAGAATTGACCAACATTAAATTGGCCGATTTGGACAGCCACACCTGCAGATGGCCGATCGGTGACCCGCGTGATGATGATTTTTGTTTTTGCGGCAAAAAAGTGCGGAGCGGTCAGACTTATTGCGACGAACATTCCATGCAAGCCTACGTTAAGGCGTTGCGGAAATAAAATCAAATTAAAGAGGCTGCGGCCTCTTTTTTTTATCAAAAGAAGGGTTATATCAACCGGGTGTTTATAACATTCGGGAGATATGATATGTCAAAAAGTTTGTTCATCGGGACGTTGTGCGGAGCGCTCGGGATAATGTCGGTTGCCGAGGCCGACGGTTTGGGCGCCGATTATTCCGCCTTTAAAAATTATCTGCAAAAAGAATACGGTTTACAATATAATCTCAACTATTCGGTTATGCCGCAACACGGTGCTCCGGGCGGACGGTATAATGCGGTGCAATCGTATTTGGCGCCGAGTGTGGCCTGGACTACCTTTGACAATAACTACGGTGTCGGGGTATTAAATGCATCTTATACCAGCGTATTCTACGGCCGGCATGATGTCAATGATATCGAAAATCGTATCGGTGTGGCAACTCCGATTAACGATGCCGATGACGAGGAGCAGGAATTTTCAACGCTGTATTATACATATCAGTTGCCGCGGCAATATAATTGGCTGACTTTGGGGTTGGGACAATATACTTTGTACGCTTTTGACGGTACCGATTATGACAATAATCCGCAAGTTAATTTCATTAATTATTCGCTGGCGCAAAACGGCAGTGCCACTTATACCGACGCCGGTGTCGGTGCTTATATGCAGGCAACGTACGGAAATTGGCAGTTTATTGCCGGTGCCCAGGATGCCAGCAATGTTTCGGCAGTGAGTGTGCGCTTTAATCGTTTGCACGACGGACATTATACTACCTTCGGGCAAATCGGCTATAATCCGCATATTCGCGGTTTAGGTGACGGTCAGTATTCGGTTATGCTCTATAATCAGCCGTATGTGCGCGAACAGCCGCAAACTACTACCGGTTGGTCGCTCAATATGCAGCAGAGCATCGGCGAAAAATGGGCGCTGTTCGGGCGCATAAACGGGGTGAGCGGCAGTGTGGCAACCATCAAAAATTCGTATGTGGCGGGAGTGGTGTATAATAATCCGCTGGAGCGAAACGCGCTCGACCAAATCGGGGCGGCATACGCTTATAACGATATCGACGCAACGGCGGTCGGAACTTCGTTGAGCGAAAGCGGCGAACACGTTTTGGAGGCTTATTGGGCGTGGGGTATATCCAAATGGGCCACGATAACGCCGGATATTCAGTTTTATATTCATCCGGCGCTAAACACCAAATCTGACTATGCCACGGTAACTTCTCTCAGGTTAAGTTTGTTTTTCTGAAAACCTTTAATCTTATCAACCGGCTTATGTGTATAAGTCGGTATTTTTTGATTTTTTTGTTTTACATTGGGCGAAAAAAAGACGATTATCATAAAAAAATCAAAGGATAACGAGGTAAAAATGCGGATAATTTTAAGTGGGTTATGTTGTTTGATGTTGCTGACGGCGTGCGCCGCAAAAAAAGAGCCGGTTGTTCCGGGGATTGTGCCGAATACGGCTCAGCCGGAAAAGGTCGTAAAAGTGTTGCCTAATAATGTAATCGGGGCGGTAGAACGCATTTATTTTTTGCCGATGAAATCGCCGTTTATGGCGAGGGTTGATACCGGTGCCACTACCTCATCGATTGATGCGGATAATATAAAACGCTTTGAACGTGACGGCCAGAGATGGGTTTCGTTTACTCTCGTAAATCGCGAAACCAAAGAGAAGGCCGATTTTGAAAAGCCGCTGTCGCGCCGGGTTAAAATTAAACGTACCGGCGAAGAAGAACATCGTGTGACGGTGAATATGGATGTCAGAATGGGAAAGGAAACGTTTTCGGCCGAGTTTACACTTAACGAACGTCATGATTTTGAGTATCAGGGATTGATCGGACGCAATATTTTGAGCGGACGTGCCATTGTCGACGTTTCCATTTCAAATACGCTGAAATAAAAGAAAAAAGCCATGGACGGAACGCGAAAATCATTCAGTATACTGTCAACTTTGAAGGGGTTTTTCAAAAAAACAACATCCGCCGAGGCCGGGAAAAAAACGCGCGACAATACGGAGAAAATGGTGCTTGGCGAGTTGGAGCATATTTATCTGCCGCCGCTGAAATCGGCATTTGCGGCGCGGGTTGATACCGGAGCCGTGGTGTCTTCCCTGGATGCGGCGGATATTAAATTTTCTAAAACGGAAAAGCTGGTTTCGTTTACGGTAACCAACCGCGAAACGAAAGAAAAACATACATTCAGAAAAGCGGTGATACGAAACACGACGATTACACGCGTTTACGAAAACGAAGTGCGGCCGGTGGTGGAAATGGATGTAAAGTTGGGCGGCGAAAAATTCAAGGCCGAATTTACGTTGGCCGATCGCCGTAAATTTCAGTATCAAATGCTGGTAGGACGCAATATTTTGGGCGGCCGGGCCGTGGTTGACGTATCGGTCAAAAATATGTTGGGATAATTTTGTTACGAGGACTTTGAAAATGAAGAAAAAAATATTTTCGGTGCGTGGTGTTTTAGCAATATGTCTGATTTTGGCGGTGGCATTTGCGAGTTTTGCGACATATTATAAAATTGTCCATTGGGGTTTCAGTTTCAAACCGCGCGAAGGAACCGAAATTTGGACGGTTGACGCGCATATTTCGTTTGTGCCGACCGGCGAACCGATTGAGGTATCTTTATCTACGCCGCGTTTGGGCGCCGAATATAAAATTTTGAGCGAAGACGTGGTGGCCAAAGGCTACACGGTGGAAAAAGACGAGAAAAATCATCGCATGGTTATGAAATCCGGCCCGAAAAAGAATGAACAGGACATCTATTATCGCATTATGCTGTATGACAACGAAGACGTTATCGGTAAAATCCGCGATTATAATCAGCCGAAAGTGAAAAAGCCGGTGTTTGAAAGCGAGCAGCAAAAGGCAATGGTGGAAGAAATTTGGGCGCTTGCCGACAGCAAAAAAGAAGGTTCCGATGCCTCAAAAATCATTCAGCTGCTCAATGATGAAATTTTGGAGCCGGAGGTTGATGCCTTTTTGCCGGTTAAAAAATCGCAACGCATTATGGCGGAAAAAATCATTGAGTTGCTTTCATTCAAAAACGTTGCGGCGCGGATTGTGCGCGGAGTGAAAATCTCGGAAAAACGGCGCGAGGCTCCGGCCGACTTGATGCTCGAAGTTTATGAGAACAGCAAATGGATGATGTATAATATCGAAACCGGCGTATCCGGTCTGCCGAAAAATTTTGTGGTGTTTCAACGCGGCGGCGTTTCGCTGTTTGACGTGGTCGGCGGGCGCAAATCGGAAATAAAGTTTTCGGTTATTCAATCGGCGGTTTCGTCGTTCAAAATGGCGGGAAAGCGCGCTAAATACGAAAACAGCAAAATGTTTGACTATACCATTTATAACCTGCCGAATTTGGAGCAAAACACCTTGAA
Organism: Alphaproteobacteria bacterium; assembly: GCA_016283295.1. Taxonomy (GTDB): domain Bacteria; phylum Pseudomonadota; class Alphaproteobacteria; order RF32; family CAG-239; genus RUG410. The sequence goes on along the minus strand of JAEEMQ010000047.1, from coordinate 13,517 downwards.
ATGGCTGATGATTTTCCCGCTCGGTATTCTGTTGGTGGTATTGTTGCGTAATGTGGTGGGCATTCCGACCATGGGTACATTTACACCGATGTTGGTGGCGATGTCGTTGGTGCGCACCGGTTTTTGGTCGGGCTTGATTTGCTTTTCGCTGATTATCGCTTTGGGCTTGTTAATACGCACCCTGCTGACACGGCTTAATCTGTTGTTGGTACCGCGAATTTCGGCGGTGGTGATTTTTGTGATTCTGATTATGCAAATGCTGACGATTTTGGGTTATCAATACAATTTCCACATTGCGGCTTCGGCGGTGTTTTTCCCGATAATCATTACGGCCTGGATCATCGAACGCGCGTCGATTACTTGGGAAGAAGAGGGGGCGCGCAACGCCACCAAACAAATCGTCAATACCTGTGTGGTGGCAATATTGACCTATTTTGTTATCAGCAGTTCGTATATTCGCCACATTATGTTTGCGTTTAACGAATGGAACATCGTGATTTTGATTTTGGTAATGCAGCTCGGCACTTATACCGGTTATCGCTTGGTTGAACTGAAACGCTTTGCACCGCTGATAAAGGGATAATAAAATGTGGGATTATTTCAAAATCTTTTCCAATCCGAAAAAATTCCGTGAGCGCGGGGTTTTGGGGATGAATGCACGCAACTTTTTCATTATCGGGCGCAACAATAAGCGCTCGCTTTATCCGTTGGTTGATGATAAAGTACAGACCAAAACGCTGGCCGACAATATCAACATCAATACTCCGCACAAAATAGGCGTAATTGAGCACCAGTACGAAGTTAAGGATTTACTGAAAATCGTGGCCGGCCATGAAGAATTTGTGATTAAACCGGCGCACGGCAGCCAAGGCAAGGGCGTGCTGGTAATCAAGCATTTTACCGGCAGCGAGTTTACGACAGCCAGCGGTAAAAAACTCGGATTTAACGAAGTGTATCAGCACGTTTCCAATATTTTGAGCGGGCTGTACAGTTTGGGCGGACAATATGATACGGCACTGATTGAGGAGCTGGTGCATTTTAGTGATGCCTTTCAAAATTTCAGTTACCAGGGAATTCCGGATGTGCGCGTAATCGTTTATAAGGGTTATCCGGTGATGTCGATGATGCGGCTGGCTACCAAAGAATCCGACGGCAGGGCCAATCTGCATCAGGGTGCGGTCGGTGTGGGGCTCGATATGCGTACCGGTCACGCCAACAACGCGGTTTCGCACAATATGCCGATTGCCATTCATCCCGACACCGGTGCTGATTTGATGACTTTGCAGGTGCCGATGTGGCGCGAACACCTGATGATTGGGGCGCTTGCTTATGAAATGACCGGACTCGGCTATTTGGGGGCGGATATCGTGTTGGATAAATTCCGCGGCCCGATGATGCTCGAACTCAATGCGCGTCCGGGGTTGGCAATTCAAATTGCAAATTGCCGCGGCCTTAAAGAAGTTATCAAAAACGTCGATAAACACTATCCGCTCGGGCTGTCGGCACAAGAAAGAGTTGATTACGTCTTGAATAATGCAAAATAACTTCCTAAATAAAACTTAAAGATAAACGAAAGGAAGCTGACATGACTGATTTATTGGAAAAAAACAAAACAAAAAATCTTTCCAAACCTTCTACTAAAAATTTGGAAAACAAGGAAACTAAAAGATTGGCGATGAGCGAAACCAGAGCCAAAAAAATCAAACATTCGTATAAAGTTAAGGATGCCGATAATGCTTTGTTGTTGCAAACCAAATACGGCGATGTTGTGATTGAAATGTTGCCGGATGTGGCGCCTAACCATGTGGCGCGGATTAAGGAACTGGTGCGCCAGGGTTTCTACAACGGACTGAAATTCCATCGCGTAATCGACGGTTTTATGGCTCAGGCCGGATGTCCGCGCGGCGACGGTACCGGCGGCAGCGGTAAAAAACTAAAGGCTGAATTTAATCGCACTCCGCACAAACGCGGCACTGTCTCCATGGCGCGTGCCATGATGCCGGATTCGGCCGACAGCCAGTTCTTCATCTGTTACGCCGACTGTCCGTGGCTCGACGGTCAATATACCGTCTGGGGCGAGGTAACCTCCGGTATGGAATATGTCGATATGCTCAAAAGAGGCGGCGGACCCAACGGAATGGTTGAGGAGCCGGATGAGATTATTGCCATCTCTGTCATCTCCGACATCTAAAAAATTCGTATAACGGATAACTACTTGAGGTTTTTCTCCTCGTGTACCTCTTGTTGTACACGTCGTCGAAAAACCTCTTCGTATTTATCGCGTTCTCCAAATTTTTATTGGCTTATATACCTCTTATTGTACACCGCGCCAATCCGCTTACTGCGTATTTACCTCATTCTACGGATTTTTTTGTATCTGTTATTTAAAAATAAGGCTTAATTTAAGAAAAGTGTTGTTTTTACGTCATACTGAGGCAAAGCCGAAGTATCCATCAATACCGCAGGTGTTGTTTCGTCCTTGGGACGAAATAGATTCTTCACACGACATTAAAGTGTCTGTTCGGAATGACGGCAAATCAATAGGTTATGCTTTATAAAAAACAACACTTTTCTTTAATAGAGCTAAAAATAAAAAAACGCGGCAAGAGGTTAGTCTTGCCGGGTTTTTCAGTTTTCTTCCAAATCTATCAGGTGGATATTGGCCCCGTGAATCAGAACATTCACCGTGTTCTTTTCCTTAAGGCTATCCCAAACATTGATGGGAACTTTGACCTTCTTTGCAATCTCCAGGTTTGAGATCAGGTAGGAGATTTCGCGCTCGTCCATACCCAAATCAAACCAGAAATCGGCACTTTGCAGAGCATCCCCTGTAAAGTTATGCACCTCCGGCACATCCATTTCGTACAGAGCGGTGCGGACGTCCTCAAGTTCAATCTGTTTCATCAATGTGTTTGTTGATGGCTTCCAGCATATCGGCGACGGTATTACCCGAAGCCTCCTTGAGGATTTCATGAGGGATTCGCAGCCCGTTGTTGCGGCGCTCGAGCTCAATCATGACATTGGCTACTCTGATATTGCCCATCTTGAGGTCGCGGCCGAAGTCGCAAGCCAGCAAGTCATCGTCGGTGAGGTCGTTGAGATTACCGACATAATTCCCGTTGTTGACATAGACAATGGCTTGTCTCATGTCTTTTACTGTAAGTTTTTTCATAAGCTATAAAAATTTTCTAATAATGATAATTTCTAAGAATCATAACGAAAATCGTCGATTCTGTCAAGACGATTTGTTGAAAAATATGCGCATATTTGGCGATTTACGATTTTCCACAGCGTTACGGACAAGCTGTGTTAATTTTTTAAAAATTTTTTACGGTTTTATAATACATTGAAAATGCAAGATATTTTTTAATTAAAAACACGATGCGTAAGAACAAACAGAGAACAGTTAACGAAATGCTAAAAATTACCATTGAATCCCATAAAATACCATGTTATACCATTTAAATGTGGAACAATGGTAAAAGGAAGCTGTAATGAGGAAAATCTTTCTGTTTATGGACACGATTTTCAATAAAGTGGACGCCAAAGGGCGCGTTTCGCTTCCGGCGGATTACCGCGCCATTGCCAAGGAATTATCAACCGAAATAGTGTGCTATCGCAGCCTGTCGGCGCCTTGTATTGAGGGCTGTTTGGAGGATTCGCTCGATAAACTGGCGACCGAAATCGAAAATGCTACCGACTTCTTTTCGGAAACTCAAGACAACCTGACCAATTTGATTTTCGGCGATGCCAAACGTTTTGCGTTTGACAGTACCGGCCGAATTATGCTGACCGAAAAACTCTTGAAACACGCTGGAATAACCGATACGGCGGTGTTTGTGGGCAAAGGTCGCAAGTTCCAGATTTGGAACCCGCAAAATTGGGAAAAAGAAGAAGCGCGGATCAGAGCCGAAGTTATGAAAAACAGACCGACGCTGAAAGCGCAAAAGGAGCAGGAATAATGGCGGCAGCACGGCAGAAACATATACCGGTTATGTTAAAAGAAGTGCTGACTTATCTGCAGCCTAAGGCCGGGGAGATATATGTTGATGCCACTTTCGGTAACGGCGGTTACACCCAAGCGATTTTGGATGCGGCGCCGTGCAAAGTTATTGCACTTGACCGTGACCCGAATGTGATGGTGCGGGCCAATGAATTTAAGAATCTTTACGATTCGCGTTTTGAATTTCGGGCCGGAAAGTTCGGCGACTTTGCCAAGTTGGTGCCGGAACGAATCGGCGGAGCGGTTTTTGATATCGGTGTTTCTTCCATGCAGCTGGATAATGCCGAGCGCGGATTCTCTTTTGCCAAAGAGGCGGAGCTGGATATGCGGATGTCTTGCGAAGGCGAAAGTGCTAAGGATATTGTTAATTTTTATGGCGAAAAGGAACTGGCGGATATTTTGTATCAGTACGGCGAAGAACGCAAATCGCGACAAATTGCGGCGCGAATCGCGGAATATCGGCGGCGCAAAAAAATAGAAACCACAACCGAACTGGCGGAAATAGTTTATACGGTTATTCATAAACACGCCGGCGAAATTGACCCGGCGACTCGGACTTTCCAGGCTCTGCGTATAGCGGTTAACGATGAACTGGGCGAGTTGGAACGCGGTTTGCGCGGGGCAACGAATCGGTTGATTTCCGGCGGTCGTCTGGTGGTGGTGGATTTTCATTCGCTCGAGGACCGAATCGTTAAGAATTATATGAAGGAAAACGGCGGCAAAAAAGTCCGTATTTCCAAGTATGCGCCGGAATTGGCGCAAGATGACAGTGTGTTTAAAGAAGTTTCAAAAGCAATTATGCCGACGGCGGCGGAGTGTTTCAACAACCCGCGAGCACGCTCGGCAAAACTGAGATTTGCGATAAGGAGATAGGCAGCTATGGGTGGAAGCATCAAAACGGCAATGGTTGTTTTATGGTTTACGGTAACGTTGGTGGTGGCGTTCGGTTCTTCCGTGTTGAAAAACAAGGTGCAGGGCTTGGAGCGTCAGCTTGCCAACATTAACAGCAATATTCAGCGTGATATTGATGAAATCCACGTTTTGAAAGCCGAGTGGAGCCACCATAACACTCCGGAACGTCTGCGCAAATTGGCTCAGGAACAATTATCTCTAGAAAATGCAAAACCTGAACAAATTATTAACTATTCTGCGTTACACTTCAACTATGAAAATAATACCGACTCCAATTCGGTACATGTGAACAAAAAAAGTGTAACAACCTTGGTAAAAGCAGAAGTTAAGAAGAAATAAAATGGGGTTTAACGTCAGTTTCTCTAAAAGAAAGGAAGAAAAAATTTATCTCCCGGGGCAGGAGATAAAGATTTCGCGACGTGCCATTACCTCTAAAAGTTATACCACCGAAAACGATAACGTATTAACCTGTCGCCAGCGTACATTGTTTGCGCTGTGTTGCTTTGCCGCGGTTTATTTGATTTTGTGTGCGCGCGTAACCTATGTGTGCTTGGGCAACGGCATCAATATCGATACGGCTCTGGTCGAGATGTCCGACGATGATATCATCCATTTCAAAAACACGGTTAAACGTGCCGACATTATGGACCGAAACGGCGAAGTTATCGCTACCTCGCTGCCGACCAAGAACTTGTATGCCAACACCAAAAAGATTCGCCATCCGGAAGATGTGGCCGCAACCTTGAGCGAAATCTTTCCGGACGATTCGTATGAATACTTCTTAAAGCGCCTCAATCGCAAGGGGGCGTTTATCTATTTGAAACGTAACCTTTCGCCGGCACAACAATCGCAAGTCAACAATCTCGGTATTCCGGGGCTGGAATTTGAAAATTGCGAAAAACGGGTTTATCCGCACAAAAATCTGTTCGCGCATGTTTTGGGCAGCACCGATGTTGATAATAACGGTATTGCCGGCATTGAAAAATCAATGAACGAACGCTTAACAACCTCGACCAAACCGCTGTATTTGTCACTTGATTTGGGGATTCAGAACCAGATTCGCGATGAACTGATTGCCGGAGTGCAAAAGTTTAATGCCGCCGGAGGAGCCGCAATTTTGATGGATGTCAAAACCGGGCAGATTGTGGCAATGACTTCGGTGCCGGACTATAACCCGAACGAAAACAGCAAATTCGGCGAGCGCGAAATGTTCAATTTTGCCACCAAGGGTATTTATGAGGCCGGCTCGGTGTTTAAGGTTTTCAATACGGCGCTCAGCTTGGAAAGCGGCAAAGTTAAAATAACCGACCGATTCGATACATCGCATCCGATTAAGGTTCATCGCCTGAAGGTTACGGACCCTCACGGTTCGCACGGCTATCTGACGCCGGAAGATATTTTGGTGGAGTCGTCGAACATCGGTTCGACCCTGGAAATTATGCGAGTCGGCAAAAAATTTCAGCGCAAGTTTTTGCAAAGTATCAATATGGATAAGGCTCTGACCGAGTTTGAACTGCCGGAGCTGGCCAAACCGTGGTTTATGAGTGAGAAAAACTGGGGCGAAACCACGATGGTAACCATCAGTTACGGATACGGTATTTCTTCGACTCCGTTGCACATTATCACGGCGTTTTCCGCCATCGTTAACGGCGGGATGTATCATCAGCCGACACTCCTATATAATAATAAGCATAAAGGAAAAAGAGTCGTTTCTAAGCAGACTTCCGACAATATGCGCACTCTCTTGCGGGCGGTGGTAACCAGAGGTACGGGGAAACGCGCCAATGTTGAGGGATATCAGGTGATGGGCAAAACCGGTACCGCCGATAAGCTGGAAAACGGACATTATAATCACAGCAAGAGTATTTCGTCGTTTATCTCGGCATTTCCGCAATCCGACCCGAAATATGCACTGCTGGTGGTGATTGATGACCCGAAAGCCAGCAAAGAAACATTCGGTTATACCACGGCCGGATGGAATGCGGTGCCGATTACGCGCAGTATTATTACCGCGGTTGCGCCGCAACTCAATATTAAGGCCGATTTTGATATCGAAAAGCAAAAAAGCATTGTTGACGCGGCATACAAGGTGAAAAAACAGGCCTTTTAAAACCAAAATATATAAAAATAATGCACAGTTTTTAACTTTATTGCTATTTTTTTATTTTTCTTATTGAAAAATTTACAAATATTACCTAAGTTAACAATGTATTAGTTGTTATACAATTAAATAAACGGTCGTAGCAATACGATTAAATATTAAAAAAACCATATGGAGAAAATAAAATGAAAAAACTTTTAAGTTTGTTCGTAGCTCTTGTAGCTTTATCGGGTTGTTCTGTATTTGGTGCGGACGGTGGTCTGTTCAGCGGTGCTGACTGCGAATCCAGACTCGCTCGTTCTTTCGCTGAAAACACAACGGATACCGTATTCTTTGACACAGACAGCTCTGCTTTGTCAGCTGAAGCTCGTGCAGCTTTGGATACACAGGCCGCTTGGTTGAAGAGCCATGACGATGTAAACGTAATCGTTCAAGGTTACTGCGATGAAAGAGGTACTCGCGAATACAACTTGGCATTGGGTGAACGCCGTGCTAACGCTGTAAAAGCTTACTTGGTATCTCAAGGTGTTGCTGAAAACAGAATCTCTACGATTTCTTACGGTAAAGAAAGACCGGCTGTATTCGGCAGCAACGAAGCAGCTTGGGCTCAAAACCGTCGTGCCGTTACAGTTGTCAGCTCTGCTGAATAATACGACACTTAAGGTAGATCCATTAAAAGGCGCAGCTTATTCGGTTGCGTCTTTTTTTGTGTTTTGTTATTATGGGTTAAGCGGCGGGTTTTCCGGCTTTGGCGCGATTTTATAGGGAGCTTATGTTCGGATCCGGGTTGTGTATATTTATGCAAACACTTGTCATATCAAAAAAAAATCGTTATAAATCATATAGCAAAACAAACAACGAGGTAGAAAATGAAACTTATTAAATTATGTATGATTTCTTTGTGCGGGGTAATGTTGGCTGATGTTGCTTCCGCTGCCGATTTGGCTCGCGAAGTTGCCAATTTGCGTGAAGATGTTACGGTTTTACAACGTCAATTATATCGTGAAAACCAGAAGAAAGCTTCGGCAAACGGCGATGTTCAGGGCAAAATCGGCGAATATGACGAAACGATTCGCAAACTGAACGGACGTTTGGATGAGTTGGAGCATAAACTTAAAGAAAATAACGATAAAATCGAAAAATATAATCGCGATATGGAAATTCGCCTGAAGATTTTGGAAGGTCGCCCGATTCCGGACAGCTTGAATGCTCCGGTTCCGAGGTTCCCGACGGTTTATAACGCACCGGTGGCTAAAGATGCGGCTGCATCTGTTGCCGGCGACAAAATCAAAGGTAAGGATTTGGCTCCGCTGGAAAAACCGGCTCCGAAGGCCGCAGCTCCGAAACCTGCTCCGGCACCGGCTCCGGCTCCGAAAGCTGCCGCGCCGAAACCTGCTCCGGCTCCGGCACCTGCCAATGATGCGCAAACCATTTATAATAATGCCATGAAGGCATATAATGCCGGTTTGTATGACGAGGCGGAAATTGCTTATGAAGATATTTTGGATCGTTTCCCGAAACACGCATTGGCCAGTAACGCACAGTATTGGCTCGGCGAAGTTTATTTGAAACGCGGTAATTACAGCAAGGCCAAAGTTGCATTCAAAGACGGTTACGATAACTATAAGAACGGCAACAAGGGGGCGGACAGCCTGTATCGTTTGGGTACGACCTTTGTGTTGCTTGACGATAACCATCGTGCCTGCTTGGTGTTGATGAACTTTGACGAAGAATATCCGAAGGCAAATGCCGAGTTGAAAACCAAGGTAAATGTTGAGAAAATCAAACTCAACTGTAAAGAGGTTTTGCACGGATATAAATAATTGCAAGAATTTCTCGCAAAATATCAAATCAGAGCCCAGAGAATCGCCGTAGCCGTATCGGGCGGCGCCGATTCTCTGGCGCTTGTTTTAATGGCCAAGGAGCAATTAGCGGTTTTCGGTTATGAAATAATTGCGCTGACGGTCAGCCACGGGTTGCGTCCGAGTTCGGATGACGAGGCGCGCTATGTGGCAAAAATTATGCAACAATACGGAATCGAACACCATATTTTATATTGGCAGGGCGACAAGCCGACTACGGGAATAGAGGAGGCGGCGCGGGTTGCCCGCTATAAGTTATTGACCGAATGGTGTCGGCAAAACAAGGTTAAGTTTTTGCTGACGGCACATCATTTGCAAGACCAGGCCGAAACGTTTTTGATGCGGTTGCAACGCGGCAGCGGACTCGAAGGTTTATGCTGTATGCGTGAGTTGACCGAGCGCGACGGAGTGTCGATTTTGCGACCGCTTTTGTATACGGCGCCGGAAGTAATGCGGGCCTATCTGCGGCAAAAAGGGGTTGAATGGGTGCAAGACGAATCTAATTTCGATAAGCGTTATTTGCGCAATTTAATCCGGGCTTTTCTGCCGCAACTGGAAGCCGCAACGCAAATTTCCGCCGAGTGTTTGGCGCAAACGGCCAAGCGGTTGCAAAGCGCGGAAGATTACATCGAAAAGCAGGTTGATGACGTGTTTGCCGACCGGGTGCAGAGAATCGGTAACACGGTGTATTGTATAAAGTATGCCGATTTTTTGGGCTGGCACAACGAGATTAAGTTTAGGGTTTTGGCGCGTCTGTGTCGGCGAGAATATATTCCGCGGGCCGAACGGGTGCTCAATGCGCTTAAGCAAATGCAGAAAATGCCGTTTGACGGGCTGACTCTCGGCGGCAAAGAGATTTTTAAGGCTTATGATAAAATCTGGATTGTGCCGGAATTCGGGGCTAAACGTAAACCGAGCCGTTCCGCCTGGAAAGATTTTGTGACGACAAATCAGCAATTTCAGAATCGGAAAATTCCGCACAAGGCGCGGGTGGCGATTTTGAATGATGCGGGAGCGGGCGATGATTTACCATAATTTGGCGGAAATATCCGGCGATTTTGATTTGTTTTTGTTTGATGCCTACGGTGTTTTTTGGGAAGGCAGTAAGTTTTATGCCGGCAGTTTGGAAACTATGCAGGCTCTGGTGGCACAAGGCAAAACGGTGGCGGTGATTTCAAATTCGACCCAGCTCAATGACGATTTGATGAAAACTTATGCCAAGCGCGGAATGACGGCGGGGCGTGATTATAATTATATGCTGTCGTCGGGCGATGTGCTGCGGCAACATTTGCTGAAAGCCGATATTGCTTTTGCAAAATGTCCGCATCCCCGCAAATATTATGTTATCGGCAAACCGCACGGCAAGGCTTTTGCCGCTACGCCGTATTCGGAAGTTGCAACAATGGAAGAAGCCGACTTTATTTATTGCGGCGTGCCGTTTTTGTATGAGGAAGATGTGGCCACGTATCCGCAATATAAAGATATGTATTGGCCGGTAAAAAACAATGAGAGTGACGGGCGCAAAGTGTGGGATACCACCACGGCCGAGCCGTTTGTCGCGCGGGTGAAAAAAGCGATGGCGCTAGGGTTGCCGGTCTTAAACGCCAATCCGGACTTTACCGCCAAAGAGGGACATCCGTTGGTGCCGGAAGCGGAGGCGGTTTTTGTGGTGCGCAACGGAACTGTTGCCGAAATGTTCAGAAAACGCGGCGCCGAGGTGGTGGAATACGGCAAACCGCACGCCAATATTTATGATTATACGTTTGCTTTGCTGAAAGAAAACGGAATTGCCGTCAATAAAAAACGAACCTGTATGATAGGGGATACGGTGCGTACCGATGTCAAGGGTGCCGTCAATGCGGGAATTGCACCGATTTTGTGTGTTGAAACCGGAGTTACGGCAGAAGAAATTTCCAACGGAAAAACCGTGAAAAGTCTTTGCACAGAGCAAAATATTGATGTACAACAGATTATACAAATCAAAAGTGTGGGAGGACTATAATGGCTTTTCAACTTGTGGCGGGACTTGCGGCCAAAGATTATGTTACGGATTTAAAACTGTGTCGCGTTCTGTTTGAAGATAATAAGTATTATCCGTGGATTTTTTTGGTGCCGAAAAAAGAAAATACCAAAAACATGACGAATCTGAGCATGGATGAAAGGTTTCAGCTGATGCGGGAAATTGCCTTGGCGGAGAGTGTGATGTTTAAGCTTTTTCTGTGTGATCAGGATAATGTGGCGATGATCGGCAATATGACGCCGCAACTGCATGTGCATATCGTGTGTCGCCAAAAGGGCGATCCGGAGTGGCCGGATACGGTGTGGAACCGTTCAACCGGCAAATATGAGCCGGCTCAAAAAGCGGAAATTATCGCCAAAATAAAGGCAGAATTTACGGCGCAAGCCAAAGATATTAAATACGGTCAACTTTAACAAAGGACGAAAAAATGAGCAGAGTAATTACTTTAATGCCGGTCAGATTGGCCGCCACCAGACTTCCGAATAAGCCGTTGCGGGTGATTAACGGCAAGACCATGGTACAGCGCGTGTATGAAAACGTTAAAAATGCGCTTGATACCGATATTGCCATCGCCGCCGGAGACCAGGCGATTGTTGATGAGTGCAAAAAGTTTGGCGCAACCGCGATTTTAACCGACCCGAATCTGCCGAGCGGAACCGACAGAATTGCCGCCGCGCTCAAAATCTTGGACCCGGACGGCACAAAATATGATATTGTGGTGGATTTTCAGGGCGATAATATCAATGTTGACCCGAAAGTTACGTTGCCGCTTGTCGAAATGGTGGAGCGTACCGGCTGCGATATTGCCACTTGCGGTATGCTGATTAAAACTGAGGAAGATAAAAATAATCCGAATGTGGTAAAAATCATTATGGGTTTGAAAGAGGGCGAAAAAGAAGCGCGCTGTTTGTATTTTACCCGGGCGACCGCGCCGTATACGCGCAATCCGGAAAAATGTCCGAATCAGGATTTGTATTATCACATCGGCATTTATGTTTTCAAAGCGGCATCGTTGCAGAAAATGGTGTCGTTGCCGACCGGAGTGCTCGAAAAACGCGAGGCGTTGGAACAACTGCGGGCGCTTGAAAACGGGATGGAAGTGCGTGCCATGTTGGTGGATAACATCAAATTGGTGCAGGAAGCTCCGGCCGATATCAACACCGAAGAAGATTTGGTCAACGCGTTACCTTATATTAAATAAGTGTGAGGCGAAGCATAAAAAAGCCCCTTGTTTTTGCAAGGGGCTTAATTTAGGAGTATTGATTTTTAAGAGCGAACATTTTTGTTCATATCATAAACTTTGCTCATATCCTGCGTTTGCGATTGAGCGGTTTTTTGTTCGTTCTTGGCGATTTTAGCAAAATCTTCTTTGGCGGTTAATTTCATTAACTTCATTGCGGCCGGAGTTAATATAACCGCAGCTGCAAGGCCCGCCGCCACATTTTTCATGCCTTTGGTGTCGATTTTTCTCTTTTCAAACCAACGCTTAATCTTTTTGCCGAAGCCTTCTTTTTCTATCGGTTTAACTTCCGGTGCGGTATTTTCTGCCGATTGCTTCATTTTAAAAGAAAGATGCTTAAGGCTCGGATAATCAATTAATTCTTTACCTAAATTATCCCACTCTTTTTCGCCGGAAATGGTAAGTTTCCAGTCATTGTCGCCATCGTCGTATCCTTTTTCGGAAAGAGCGGCATTACCATAAGAGCGGAAGTTCAAATCAATTATGCTTTTTCTATCAAATTCCGGAAGTTTTTTTACTTGTGCGATAAAGTCATCAACCTGAGACGGCGCAATACCGTTGCGGCGATATGCGCTTTCCATAATCGGTTGGCGCAACAGATTATCCAGCATATCATTGAGCTGGTCGTTTGATACTTTTTTATCGGCTAAATCACGATGATATTTTGCCACATCGGCGTAGTTTAATGTTTGCTCTTCCGGCAGAACACCGCGGTATTCGTGGACATCAATTACCGGTAGGCCGTTGTCCGGATTAAGCAACAGTATTTCAGTATATTTTCCCATATTAATTCTCCTAAAAAATCTTCTGTTAAATTCAATATAACATCTGTTTTGTCTAAAATCAAGTAAAAAATTTATTTTCGTCGATAAAAGTTAAAAATAAAACCGGATAACTTGAATTTTGTCCGGTCGGGTGTTTTTTTTGCGCCGATGAACAAAAAAATGCTTGCAATTTTCACTTTATGTGATATACAGAGCAGGCATCTTGAGAGAGAATCGTCTTTTGAGGTGTTTTGTGTTAATAATATTGTGGGGGACAAGCCATTGTCTTTACCACAAACCTAAGAGAGGTATAAAATGGCTAAATCTAAAAAGAAAATTTTAGGTCTGATTAAGCTGCAAATACCTGCGGGTAAGGCGAATCCGTCTCCGCCGGTAGGTCCTGCTTTGGGCCAAAAAGGCTTAAACATTATGGAATTTTGTAAAGCATTTAATGCACAAACGCAAAAAATCGAGCCGGGTGTTCCGGTGCCGGTAATTATTACTGCTTACGATGATAAGAGCTTTACGTTCATCACCAAGTTGCCGCCGGTTTCTTATTTAATTAAGAAAGCCGCCGGTGTTCAATCTGCATCTAAAGAACCGGGCAAAAAGTCT
>JAEEMQ010000046.1 GCA_016283295.1 Alphaproteobacteria bacterium | reverse complement strand
TGGCCATCGAAGACCATCGCTTTTATAAGCACTTCGGCTTCGATGCCTTCGGTTTTACCCGTGCCGCCTTTACCAACGTTTTCCGCAAACGCTATGCGCAGGGTGCCTCGACGATAACGCAACAAGTGGCCAAAAATATTTTCCTGACCCCGAATAAAACCGTACGACGCAAGGTGCAAGAACTTCTGCTGGCACTGTGGCTCGAAAAGAAAATGAGTAAAGATCAAATTATGGCACTGTATCTCAATCGCGTATATTTCGGCTCGGGCAATTACGGTGCCGATGCGGCCGCCAACTGGTATTTCAACAAGAGTGTATACGATGTGAATCTGCACGAAGCCGCAATTTTGGCCGGTATGCTGAAAGCACCGAATCGCTATAATCCGATTTTGCAACGGAAAAAGGCGCTGGAACGAGCCGCCGTGGTACTGAAAAATATGCGAAAATACAAGCTGATTACCGATAAAGAATACAAACAGGCGCTTGATATGCCGATCGGCAACGGGCAGGAATATCGGGTAGTCGGCGGCAAACATTTTGCCCAATACGTGTATGATAAAATCAATGAATTTATCGGCGAACGCACCGAAGATATCGTAGTGATGACCTCGCTCGACCAAAAACTGCAGGAAACCGCCGAAAAAATCTTGAGCCAAAAAATAGCGGCCGCCAAAGATAAAAACGTGACCGACGGCGCCGTCGTGATTTTGGATAAAACCGGAGCCATTAAGGCCATGGTCGGCGGTGTTGATTATAACCGCAGCCAGTTCAACCGCGCAACGCAGGCACGTCGGCAGGCCGGCTCGTCCTTCAAACCGTTTGTGTATCTGACCGCCTTGCAGGTGGGATTTACGCCGTCGAGCATTATTTCCGATGCCCCGATTACCGTTGGCAAATGGAAGCCGGAAAACTACACCAAACGCTATTACGGCGATGTTTCTCTTACCTATGCTTTGGCGCAATCGCTCAACGCGGCCACCGTGCGACTGTCGCAGGAATTGTATCTCAAAGATATTGCCGCCAACGCGCATAAAATGGGTATAACCACCGATTTGGCGCTGACGCCTTCCATGGTTTTGGGAACAAATACGGTTAAGGTTATTGATATGGCAACGGCTTATGCCACTTTGGCCAACGGCGGTTATGAAGTTTGGCCGCACGCAATCAACGAAGTCGCCACTCATGACGGTCGGCAGATTTATTTGCGGCAGGAGGAAAAACCGGCACGAATTTTGGAAGCCGACGCGGTGCTGAATTTGACGCGGATGATGGAGGCCGTAATCAATCAGGGAACCGGCCGTAAAGCTCGCTTGCCTATATTTGCCGCCGGCAAAACCGGTACCACCCAGAATTATCGCGATGCCTGGTTTATCGGCTGGACCAACAAATATGTAGCCGCCGTTTGGGTCGGTAACGATAACGAAAAACCGATGAATAAAGTCGGGGGAGGGAGTTTGCCGGCCGAAATCTGGCATGATATTATGCAGACTACGGTTAAAGGTACGCCGGCCGGAGCACCGCAATACGCTCCGCTGGCCGCACCGGTCAAAAGTATCGGCGAGCTGATTGATTCGAGCGAAGACGACGAAGATGCCATCGGCGCTTTGATTGACCGCACCGATTAATCAGCAGGTAAAAATATGTAAAGAACGGGATTTTTATTTGACTTAATAAGAAAATTTGTTTTATACTCCTTAGCAATAAGGCTTTTTGAAAGGGAAAAAAATGGAATACAAAACAGAAAGAGACGGCGATAAAGCAGTATGCACGGTAATGGGACGCATTGATACCAATTCGGCACCGGAGTTGCTCGAAGCGGTTGATTTTACCAACTTAAAAGAGCTGGTATATGATTTGGGTGATGTGGATTATGTATTTTCAGCCGGCTTGCGTATTTTTCTGCAGGCGCAAAAAATTATGAATGCCAACGGCGGTAAATTAAAGCTGATTAACGTACAGCCGTCGGTAAAAGAAATTTTTGAAATAGTCGGCTTCACCAACATTATGGACATTGAATAAAAATGTTTACCGCCGTCCGCAAATGGTACAGACGGCGAACTCTGACATTCAAACTGGGTGTCAGCATTTCAGTATGTGTGTTAATCGGTGTGGCATGGTTGTGGTACTACCTTTCCGCCCACTCGCGGCCGATAATTAAGGCGCATATCGAAAGTTTGGCGCGCCAACCGTTGCAAGATGCCGTTAAAAACTTGGAGGCTACCGGTTGGGAAACCGAAAGCGCCGCATTCACTATTAAAAATACGCTGAAAGAATTGCCGAGTACCGATGTCGAAATGATGCGGCATTTGTTGAATTCGGCACTGCAAACGCTGATTCATGACGAATCGGATGCGGCACACGCTTGGGTTTATGTGTTTGAAAACGAAGACGTTACCACCGGCACCATGTATTCGGCGATTATGGACGATGGCAAATTTCAGTTCAAATCAACCCAAATGACCGACTTTTATCGCCTTTATCCGTGGTTTAAGGCGGTACCGAAAGAAGAAGCGGTTTTTTGGAGCGAGCCGTATATTGCCGAAAGTTTTGATACGGAATCGCCGGTTGTTACCTGTTTGATTCCGTTTAAGTTTCTCGACTCGGATAAATTTGACGGTCTGGTTGCCGTTTCCGTGGATTTAGATGTGCTTCGCAACGATATTTCTAAAATAGAACAAAACAGTATCGGTAAGTTTTGGGTAACCTCGCCGGAAGGCAAATTCGTTATTCACCCGGATTCAAAACTGCAAAGCAATATCACCATTCAGGAACTGGCCGCCCAAAAAAAATGGCCGCAACTGCAAAAGGCTTATGAAGATATATTGCAAGGGAAATCGGGTAATATCGAAATTAAGGCTTCGACGGTTTATGATTCGGCGGTGATGGTGTTATATGCCCCAATCAGCGATACGGGCTGGGGTGTCGGTCTGGTTTGTTCCAAAAAAGAATTTGTAGAGCCGCTCCGTGACTTGCAGATTAAAACCTTGTCGTTTATGTTATTGTGGCTGGCCGGCTTGTTGCTTATCATTAATTTTATTTTCCACCGCTCGACCAAACCTTTATATGATTTGAGTAAAGTGGCAATTCAGTACGGCGAGGGCAATTTTGAGGCAACATTACCGGAAAATATGCCAAACGACGAAATCGGTGTTATGAACGACGCTTTCCATAAAATGCGCGATAATCTGTTGCAACATATTGAACTCGTCAAAAAAGCCGCCGGCGAAAAACAACGCGCCAAAAGTGAGTTGGAGATTGCGCAAAAAATTCAGCAATCCGCCCTGCCGGTTGAATTTCCTTTTCACGAATCATTTGAAATTTATGCTTATATGACCGCGGCAAAGAAGGTGGGGGGTGACTTCTACGACTTCTTCTATACGGATGAAAATCACGTTGCCGTTGTAATTGCCGATGTATCCGGAAAGGGGATTCCGGCCGCACTATATATGATGAATGCCAAAGCATTGATTCGCAGCACGGCAAAATCCGGTGTATCGCTGACCGAAGTATTCGGTAAAGTAAACAATGAATTGTGCCGCGGCGGAGGTGATTTGTTTGTTACCGCTTTTATGGCGGTATTGGATTTGCGAAACGGCGAACTTCACTATGTTAATGCCGGACACAATCCGCCGTGTTATCGCGGCAAAGACGGCTATAAGATGATGGAAGTTAAGCGCAATATTGTATTGGGCGGCATTGAAAATATCTTGTTCAGCGAGGAAAAACTGCAAATGCAGGAAGGCGACAGAATGTTTTTATATACCGACGGCGTGAACGAGGCGCAGAATAAAGCCGGCGAATTTTACGGCAACGAGCGGATGATGGATATGTTGAACCGGCCGTTGCAATCACCTTATGACGTGTTGCTGACCATAAAAGACGACATTGCGGCATTTGCCGACGGTGCGGAGCAATCGGACGATTTAACCATGCTGGAACTGGTTTATTGTGCGTTGCCGAAAGGCGCATTAACC
Organism: Alphaproteobacteria bacterium; assembly: GCA_016283295.1. Classification (GTDB taxonomy): domain Bacteria; phylum Pseudomonadota; class Alphaproteobacteria; order RF32; family CAG-239; genus RUG410. The sequence continues at coordinate 18,422 of JAEEMQ010000046.1, read as the reverse complement.
ATAAAAGCGGAAGTCAAATTTATCGACACGGTTTTGGGCTATGTTGAAAACGATATGGAAAAAAATAATGTTCCGCCGCAACAACAATCACGAATTATGGTGGCAACCGAGGAGATTTTCTCTAATGAGGCGCAATACGCTTATCATTCGCACGGTTTGGTGCGCATCTATTCGTATATTAAAGACGGCTCGTATCATCTGTGCTTTACGGACAACGGTGTGGCTTATAACCCGCAAAAACGCAAAACTCCGGACTTGAGCGGTACGGCCGAACAAAGAAACATCGGCGGTTTGGGCATTTATTTGGTAAAAGAACTGACGGATGACGTGGAATATAAGCGCGATAAAGACCGCAACATTCTCGATATCAGCATAAAAATTTAAGCTTTTTTCGCCTCAAACAATCCCATAAAATCAATTAAATCATTTTTTTGTTGATTTTTGTATAATTTATGGTAATCTAAAGATACAAAATTTTACAATTATGGAAAAGATTATACTGTTTCTTATTGCAGCGGTTGCAGCAATCGTTGTAGTAGTTTGGTTCAACAAGCGTCGCAATCATATCGAGATTGCAGAAATCGAGGAAGATCCGGAGGAGAATGAAAAACCTCTCTGTGACTACTATTCTCCCATGACGGCCGAAAGCTGTATTACCAAAAACAGCTATAACCGACCGGATGAAGACAAGTCACTACGGAAGGATCCTCTGCACAACGAGTTATGGGAAACGATACAAAAGGTGAACAAGCACAGCTTGGTTTTCCGCGATTCTAACGATTTAGATGTGTGGTTTGCCGAGCATGCAGACGATTTCTATCAGTTCAATGATGTTTTGGCCTATATTGAGCACTATCCGGAATTAACGGATATGTTTATCGCCAACATCAGCGATCATGAGGATATGGAATTGCAGCGGAAGCTTGTTTCAATCTATGCCAAGCCGACGCAAACGTTCGCTCGTCAGAACTACGTCAACCTCTTATGCAGATTCTGCATCAAGTGGGACCTGCGTCCGGAGATCAAGGCCGTGGTTATGCTTGACCCGCGCTTTGCGACCGCCAAGAAAATCTACGAATTGTATCACACATAATAAAATCCGTCGAGTTAACAGCTCGGCGGATTTTATTTTGCGTTTTGTTTGGCGTATTCGGGGTGTTCGCGTAAATATTTTTTCTGCGCCGCCGTATTACACTCTTTAAGTACTTGCGGAATACTCTCAAACTCGCGCACGCATTGCAGAATCTGAAAATAATCATCGGCCGTGGCCGCCGTCAAAATCGGCTCATGTAAATTCGGAATTTTCAAATTTTGCATGGCGCTGAAACGGTTTTTTACAAACGGAGAAGCTTCATCCGACGAAACATACGGCACAAACGGCGAAAAATATTTATGTTCGTCAAACAAATCCTCAATGCGGTCGTTTTCCATTGCCGAAATATAATCCCGTCCGTAATTTTCAAAAGCGCAAAAATCTTCCATACTGCGAATCGGCATGGCTTCTTGCTTATAGCTTGAAATCAGCGCCAACAAATCCACCCCTTTGAATTGATACATCTGTCTGATTGCCGCGGCATCGGTCTTGTCGTCACGATTTAAATTGACGCGATTATCGGCTATCACCGGATAATTGAGGACCGCTTCTTTAAAGGTTTTATCGGCGCGAACCTGGTTCATTATCTTCACAAAACACAGGTTCACCAACTGCGGGTTAGCTGCAATCTGTTCGGCGCTTTTATCCTGCAACATATATTTGAGCTGCGCCGCAATCAGCAGATTTTGGAAGGCTTCCGTAGTATTGCCGGCGCTTACTTTCTCCATCAGGTAATACGAACCGTTAACGTGATTCATAATATCGATTCCGCCGAAACGCATAGTCTTAACCTTGCGTAGTTGCTCGGCCAGTCTGACCTTATCATCGGCCGTATTGATATCCGCTTTCATATATTCGGCAAAGTTAACCCCGCCGATGTTATACATCTTGTTGAGCACATAACTGTAACTCTTTTTGCTGTCCTCAACCAGGCCGTTGCGGGCAACATAACGCTGCAACATCCGATAGGTGCGCGGTGCATAGTGCGCCGCATATCGCTGCAACCACATCTTTTGCGTTTCGTTGGCAATAAAGCGCATTTCGGCGTCAAAATGCTTTTTATCGCGCTGTTCCGGATTAATTTTGCCTTTTTCCACTTCCGCAAAATAAAAACGCAGATAAATCGATTTATAGCGCTTGATTACGGCTTTGCGCTCGGCCTTGGTCGGTGCGGCCAAATATTCGTAGCGCGCCGTCAAAACCGCGGCAATATTGGCGGAAATTTCATCGTGCATACACAGCTTATAATACTCAACCGGCGTAAAATAATAGCGCGTGCGATAGCCGATAAGGTCGTTATGATGGTGCCAATTTTCGTGCGCAAAATACGGCAACTGCATCCGATAACTGTTGTTGTTTTCAACATAATAACGCGTAATCGAGCCGCGGCTGTAAAACAACAGAGTACTGGTCGCACGATCCAACGTATCGGTACGATAGGCAATATTCAATATCGGATTTTTGACTTGTGGCGGCACGGCTTGCGGTGCGGCAACTTTTTCGATTTTCGGCGCGGTTTTTACCGGCTTTGCGGAATTCGGCTTAAACACAAATCCGCCCAAAACGGAAAAACCGGATATCAGCGCGGCCAGCGCCGGCACCCGATACCGTTTGAAATATTTGCGAATTTTGTTTTTAAAATCCATCTCTATCCTCTTGCGCCTATATTAGTACATCTTGCAATTTTTGTCAAGAATGATATGCTGTAATATTTTTATTCTTCGCGCTCGGCTGGCTTAAATTTCTTTTTGAACGCGGCATATCCGGCCTTGAATTGCGCTTGATTAACCTTATTTTCTTCGTGTTTTTTCTGCCGAATTTTATGAGCCGATAACTCGCTTTGATATTTCGTACTGGCAATCAAGTCCTTGTAATAAATGCCTTCATTATCCGACTCCGGACAACCGTATTTTTCCATCAAAGCCTTATCGCAAGATATTTCGTCATATTCCGACATTTCAGGTATTCCGAACAAAGAAGATAAGCCATCATTATATTCGCAAGCAAAATCTCCGTCAATTTTTTGCGGTGCCCCGTGTAATGAAGTCAGTTGATTTTCGTGGCAATAAAAACCTTTACCGACTTTTTGCGGCGCTCCCTGCAAAGTGGTCAGTTGATTTGCGTAACAATCGAAATCTCCAGCGACTTCTTGCGGCGCACCTTCTAAGGATGTCAGTTGATTATCGTGACAATCAAAAGATCCGATTACTTTTTGCGGCGCTCCTTGTAATGAAGTAAGTTGATTTTCGTAGCAACTGAAATCTCCAAAAACCTCTTGCGGTGCCCCTCGTAAGGAGGTAAGTTGATTTTCGTGGCAATAAAAACCTCCTATTATCGTAACTTTGGATAAATCCGGCAATTCGGTTAAATCTCTATCGGATAAATCAACATTGCCTTTAATTACAAATCCGTCCGGCAAATCGTATAGACTATACATCTTTCCATCTTGCTCAAACTCAAAATTTTTTTCCAAGTACGCCATATTTTTTACTCCTCGCGCTCTTTGGCCCGTTTTTTCTTAAACGCGGCAAATCCCGATTTTAGTCTGTTTTTTCTTTCTTCGCCTTCTCTTACGCGGTCCAGATGCTTTTTATTTACAATCATATAGGCGTGTAATTGCACGGCATAGAGTGTGGTTGCTTTCAATCGGCCGTAGGTCGTTGAATCGGCAAGTCCGTATTTTTCCGCTATTTTTTTATCACAAAGAATCGCTAATTCGTCTTTTTGCGGCGGCGGAATAAACAGCGATTCCAGTTGATTACCGTGACAGGAAATTCTGCCGCCGATTTCGCCGGCAATACCTTTTAAATCGGTCAATTTATTATTGTAACAAAAAAAACTGCCGCCGACTTTTTGCGGGCCACCTTTTAGGGAAGTAAGTTGATTATCGCAACAATAAAAATCGCCGCCGACTTCACGCGGACAACCCTCTAATGACGTAATGTTATTATCGCCGCAATAAAAAGTTCCGCCGACTTTTTGCGGAGCTCCTTCCAGGTCGGTTAAATTATTATTGGAGCAGAAAAAATCGCCCTCGACGATGACTCTGGATAAATTCGGAAGTTTATCAAGTTCTTTACCGCTCAACAACAGCTTACCTTTAATCACAAATCCGGCCGGCAAGTCATACAGGCTGTAAGTCTTACCGTCTTGCTCAAACTCAAAATTCTTATTTATTTGTGCCATTATTGCCGCTCCGATTTTTCATCATTGAGGGCATTGTATCATTTTGTCGATACAAAGTCAATCGCGTTTTGTAATGAGCGAAAAAGCGCCTTATTTGAACAAATCGGCAACCTTATCAAAAAAGCCTTTGATTTCCGGTTGGCTGGATTCATCTTTGCTTTCGGCACGGAATTGTTCCATAATTTCCTTTTGTTTCTTGCTTAATTTGGTCGGAATTATCACTTTAACGTTAACATACAAATCGCCGCGCTTTTCCGTATCATACAGCCGCATACCTTCGCCTTTGACCTTAATCAGCGTATCGTTTTGCGTGCCGGCCGGAACATCTACCGTAACTTTTTGGCCGTCGATTCCCGGAATTTCCACCTTGCCGCCCAAAATGGCGCAACAAACCGAAACCGGTACAGCGGTAAACAAATCGGCGCCGTTGCGTTCATAAAGCTTATGCGGCTCCACTATCACGCCGACATACAAATCGCCGTTTTCGCCGCCGTGCACACCGGCCATACCGGCCCCCGGAACGCGAATCCGCATATTGCTCTCAATTCCCGGTTTGATTTTGACTTTAATGGTTTTATTGATTTTTTTCTGCCCCGCACCTTTGCATTCCGGACACGGATCGGTTACGGCAAAACCGCTGCCGCCGCAAGTCGGGCAAACGGTTTCAAAAAATAAAAATCCGCCCTGTTGCCGGCGCACTTTGCCGCTGCCGTGACAAGTCGGGCATTCTCCCGGTTTTTCGCCGTTTTTGGTACCGTGGCCGTGGCAGGTTTCGCAATTTTCGGTGGTCGGGTAGCTGATTTCTTCTTCGGTGCCGCTGAAGGCTTTTTCCAACGTAATGTTGAGATTATAGCGCAAATCGCTGCCGCGTTGTTCGTACGGAGCACGACCGCCGCGTCCGCGTCCGCCACCCATAAATTCGGAGAAAATGTCGTTAAAAACATCAGCAAAACCGCCGCCAAAATCAAATCCGCCGGCGCCCATGCCACCCATACCATTCACACCGGCTTTGCCGTAATGGTCATAGGCAGCGCGTTTTTGTTCGTCTTTCAAAACTTCGTAAGCCTCGTTGATTTGCTTAAACTTTTGCTCGGCATCCTTATCGCCCGGATTGCGGTCCGGATGGTACTTCATCGCCTGCTTACGAAAAGCGCGTTTAACCTCGTCCGGCGATGCGGTCGGGCTTATCTCCAATAAATCATAGTATTCGGTATCTGCCATTTTTTCACTCTTTATTTCTGTTTATGAGAGTTATTTAGAGTTCATCTTTTGCAAACGCAAGGGGGTGAAGCTAAAATACGGCAACTCTTTAACAGAAAAAGTTTAAATACACTGTTCTTATTCCGCTTCGCCGGCAGCAATGCGTGCACGCTTGCGGGCAATCGGGTCCAAAATTCGCTTGCGCAAACGCAAAGATTTCGGCGTAACTTCCAGCAATTCATCGGCCTGAATATACGACAAAGCCTGTTCCAGGCTCAGCTTCCGCGGCGGAATCAAATCAATCGCTTCATCTTTGCCGGCGGCACGAATATTCGTCAGCTGTTTTGACTTGGTCGGGTTAACATCAATATCGTTGTATTTGTTGTGTTCGCCGATAATCATACCGACATAAACCGGAGAGTTATGTTCAACAAACATCGGACCTCTGTCCTGCAGTTTCCACAGCGAATAAGCAATCGCCTGGCCGTCTTCGCTCGAAATCATCACACCGTTACGACGATTTTCGATTTCCCCTTTATACGGCTCAAAACCGTAAAAAATGCGGTTCATAACACCGGTACCGCGTGTATCGGTCAAAAATTCGGAGTGATAACCGATTAAACCGCGGGACGGAGCATGGAAAATCAAACGCACTTTATTGCCGATTTGCGACGGAATCATATCGGTCATTTCGGCGCGGCGCTGGCCCATTTTTTCTACCACGGTGCCGGAAAATTCCTCATCAACATCAACCACAACTTCTTCAATCGGCTCTAAAAGCTGGCCGTTTTCATCACGTTTCATAATCACGCGCGGACGCGAAATCGAAAGTTCGAAACCCTCACGACGCATAGTTTCAATCAACACACCGAGCTGCAATTCGCCGCGGCCGGCAACTTCAAAACTGTCGGTGTTGTCGGTGCGCGAAATCTTGAGTGCGATATTGCCTTCCGCCTCTTTTTCCAAGCGCGACCAAATTACGCGCGACGTAACTTTATCGCCCTCGCGACCGGCCAGCGGAGAATCATTAACAGAGAACGTCATTACGAGTGTCGGCGGGTCAATCGGCTGGGCGTGAATATAGTCGGTTACCGGCACATCAAGCGCGCAAATCGTATCTGCCACCGTGCCTTTAACAATACCGGCCACCGCCACAATATCGCCGGCGTGCGCTTCGTTTAAGGCAACGCGATCGAGGCCTTGATAAGCCATAATTTTGGTAATTTTGGTGCGTTCGACTTCGCCGTTTTGGTTGATTACTTTCACCGTATCGTTAACCTTAACGCTGCCGCTCTGAATTTTTCCGGTCAAAATGCGGCCGACAAACTTATCGGCTTCCAGCGTGGTTGCCAACATTCTGAACGGTTTATCCGGCTCGCAGACCGGCTCGCTGACGTAGCTCAAAATTGTTTCAAATAACGGGGTTAAATCTTTATGCTCGTCATCCAATTCACGTACGGCCCAACCGTTACGACCGGAAGCATACAAAGTAGGGAAATCAAGCTGTTCGTCGCTGGCATCAAGGCTGACGAACAAGTCAAAAATTTCGTTCAAAACTTCATCCGGACGAGCATCAGGTTTATCGGCCTTATTGATGACCACAATCGGTTTTAAGCCGATTTTCAAGGCCTTACCCAGCACAAATTTGGTTTGCGGCATCGGACCCTCGGAGGCATCAACCAACAAAACAACACCGTCAACCATGGAGAGAATACGCTCGACTTCGCCGCCGAAATCAGCGTGTCCCGGGGTATCGACAATGTTGATGTGGGTACCGTTCCAATCTACCGAGGTGCACTTGGAAAGTATGGTAATACCGCGTTCGCGCTCCAAATCGTTGCTGTCCATTACGCAATCGACAACTTTTTGATTGTCGCGGAAAGTTCCGCTTTGTCTGAGCAACCCGTCCACCAGCGTAGTTTTGCCGTGGTCAACGTGGGCGATAATTGCAATATTTCTCATACTCATCTTTTTCTTCCTTCAATAAACGTCCGTTAAACAAACATTTGTTTGTTTTTAAATTCGCCCTACAATAACGCATTTTTTTTGAATTTCAAGTATTTTTGTGATGTCTGTCGACGATTTTTTAAGCGATATTTTTCTTGCCGGAAAACAATAAAAAAATTCCCTTGCCGGTCAAGGCAAAGGAATTTTTTGTTATAATTCGCTGATACGATTGATGCGCAAGTCGTAGACGTAGTTTCTGAGCTGGCTGTATCCCACTGCGATATACAGCTCGTCGCTGCCTTCGTCTGCTTTCATACTCACATAGGGGACGAGGCCGGGATCGTCTTCAACCGCCAAAATGCACGAGAATCTGCCGTTGCGACAATCGTAAATACCGTTCTCCGGCACATATACGATTCCGCGAAGATTGACATAGGGATTCATCATGCAACAGCGTGCCGCCAAGGTATCCGTGCCCTGCATCAGGTAGAAAAAATCGACAACCGTGACGTCCTCCGTGCCGTAAGTGGTAGTTTCGCTGTGCAGAACGGTCAGGTTCGTTTCGGGTATTGCCGCAGTATCGGTTCTCTCTTTGCTGCAAGATGAGCAATACCAACACAATGCCAAAGGTAGAGCTATACCCAAGACATACCCCACGGTGGTGAGGATTTTGTTAATAATCTTTTTCATAAGGCGTTAATAATTTAAACAACACACATAAATATTCTCGATTTGCGCTCAGTATACGTTTTTTGCGTTAAAAGTCAACGTTTTTTTGGCAAAATTTTGTTGCGTTAATCGAGATTTTTTGTTATGCTGAGGGCAATACCGGTACGGGGCAATAAACATGGCGGAAAAATACGATAATCCGGAATCTTACAAAGATTTAATTGCCAGCGCAAAATATCAAAGTGAATTATCCGCTTATAAAATTCGGCAGAAAAAGCATGAAGAAAATAAAACCGCTCAAGCCAAGTTCAAAGCCGGATTTGCCGCATTTAAGAAGAAACAGGCCGAGGAGCGGGAATAGGGTAATAATAAAAAACTCTGCGCTTTGACGCAGAGCATAAAAAATATCAGAGCAAAAGTTAATTATTTGCCTGTTGTATCGGAATTTTTTTGAACTTTTGTTTTTCGTCCTGCGATTTCGGTACCGTCACGGTTAAAACCCCGTTACTGCACCGCGCGGCTGCATTTTCATAATCCAAATCCCACGGCAACGGCACCGTGCGCTTAAATGCACCGTAGCTGATTTCCGAGAAAAACGCATCTTTTTCGGATGTTTCGGTAATGTTTTTCTTTTCTCCGCAAATGGTTAAATAACCGTCGGAAGAAATGCGCAAATCAACATCATCTTCGTTGATACCCGGAAGTTCGGCCGTTACGGTTACGGCATCTTTGGTTTCCGCAATTTGCAAATGCGGTTCCCAATCGCCGACCGCCGTTTCCGCCGTAGCATCCGGATAATTCCAAAAATAATTCATCAAACGATTAAAATCGCTTGAACGGCTGAACGGTGTCATTTCCTGATTATGGTTGCCGCAAGTACCGCGTGTCATTATGTTTTTCATATCAACTCCTATTTGCTTACTTCGATTTCGGTTTCTTCAACTTCGTATTCGGCAGGTGCGCCCTGCTTTTTGCCGCCGCAGCAGCAACCGCTTTTGCTGCCGGAAGCTGAGGCGGATGAATTACCGCCGTGTAAAGATTTTTTACTGATTTTCATATTTTTTCTCCTTTTTACATTTATCCAACAAAAAGTCCTTATGCTTAAATAAATGCAAAAGCGGCAAATCAAAGCTGTCCGTTCGGCTAATATATACAATTATTTTGCAAATAACTTGCATTAAGGCAAAAAATTTCCTACATTATTGCTGTGAGGTAAACGTGAAAAAGTTTTATTGTTTTTATTGTCAAAAAGATGTACAGCCGTTCAAATTACTGAAGTGGCGGTTCTGCCCGACGTGCAAGCATTATATGAGCGACGACGGCGAGGGTTTTTATAAAATATGCGACCGATGCGAAGCCAATATGCCGGCCGATGCCGCGCATTGTTTAAAGTGCGGCTATGCATTTAAGGGTGACAACGCCCGCAAAGAATACGGCAATCTGCCGATTGAGCTGCCTCTCGGCAAAGGGTGGAGTGAAGCCTTTGTCAGTACTGTTATCGTTATTTTGAGTATTTTGGCGGGGTTTGCCATTTTGTATTTGTCTTTTTATGCGGTTTTATTCATTATTGTCGTCGGGTTTGTGTGGTTTTTATTAAATATGTTGCGGATAAAAATGCGCTTTTAACAAAATATTCCCGAAAGCCGTCTAAGCGTTTCGGGAATACTGTTACTTGTAAAGTTCTCTGCGCCATTTAAGGTAAGACGCACGAAGTCTTCTTACTGTACCTGAATGTTCTTTAAGGGTCCGGCAACGTGGCTTTTTGGCCTTAACTTCTTCAATGATACAGTTGACTTTTTCAAGGTACCGCTGCTTTTCCGACCTTTTCAGGTTCTTTAACTTCATAAGAGTTTTTCTCGCGGCAATCGAATAATTATTTTTCATAACGCAAGAATAATAGCTTAATTGTACATTTGTGCTTTAATTCTATACAAAAGGGCGCAAAAGTCAAGTTGATTTATTTTTCGCCTTTTTCCTGCAAAATATCGATAACCGCGAAAATGCTGTATAACTGGCTGACGACTTCACGCACTTTGGCATAATCCAGCGCCGGCGTAAACAGCGAGGTGGTTTCAAACATATCTTTGCGAGTATGCACGGCCAGCATCAGTTTGTCATTAAAAAAGCTGAAATCGATGTGTCTGCCGTGAAAGAGTTTTCTGACGTCGTTTATTTTTTCCATAAATACCGGGGTCAAAATATAGCGCGCCGCCACCTGATTATCGGTAAGGACCTTCCATTCGCGGTTAAAAGTAATTTCTTCAAGTTTGACTTTTTGCGTTGCTTTTTTGTGCCCTTTGAAAAGTTGCAACCAGCCCAAAACCACAAAACTGCCGATGATGATACTCATATAAATAAACAGCCCGACTTCAAACGAATCTTCGGCAAGCACAAAAATCGACGCAATCGACGCTATCATAATGCCCAACAGCATCACCCAAATTGCCGCGCGCAGATTGTTTTTGAACATCGACCCGAAATTGCCGCGATGTTTTACCACGGTTTTGCCTTTGAATTTTTTATTGAATTTGAGCAAAATAATCACACCGCTGAAAATGCTGTAATCGTTTTTGCTGCCCTTAACCAACAGCTTTTTTTCGGAAACGCTGATTTTGGTATTTTTGTGAGTTCCTTCAAAAGAATCGTCGGTTTCCGTACTGTCAAACTGACCGAAAATTTCAGATTTTTCGATATCTTTGCTATCCACCGTTGAAGTAAAACTGTATTGAAACGTTCCCCAAAACGACAGGATTTTATCCATAACCAGCGATTTAGTTTCAACGCAATAATCAAAAAACGGCGTAATGCATATATACCCCATGGCAATAATTATGAATATGAAGATTTTTAAGAATCCTTCGCTGGTGTACAGTTCCTTGCTGATTGTACCGTTTATGCATAAAAATATCACAAATAAAACAATGGCCGTACAAATAATAAAACGCCGCCAAAATTTATTTAAGTATTTTTCTCTTGCCGGTTCCAACTGCTCGTATTTTTGGCGCAGATTTTTATCGTAAAAAGCTTTAAAATCCTGCTGCAATTTTGCCAATTCATAATTTGCTTTCATTTTTTATTTCCAATCAATAACCGGATATTTTTGCCAACCGCTTAAGTTATAATGCCACCATTCGTGCTGAATAGCCTCAAAACCGCAACTCTCCATCAACAACCTTAAGAAAGCCCGATTTTCGAGCGCTTCGGCCGCGGCTTCCGAATAATCCTGCCGCGCCTTTTTGAGGTGGTTTTGAAACTCGCTGAAATCGCCGGCGCAAACCTGTTGTTGGAAGCGCGGCTCATAAGCGTCAACCTCGGTCGGATACGGCAAATTATTACCGTTTGCGTCGGTTAAACACACATCAACCGCCGTGCCGTGACAATGGTTCGAGCGTTCCGGTGTTGCCGCAAAAAAGCCTTTAAAAGGGATAATCTCCAACATTTTTTGGTGTGCCAACGGCGGACGATAGGCATCACAAATTCGCATTTTTAAGTTTTTCTCCCGCAAAATCGGCACGATTTGCAAAAGCGCCGCGGCGGTATCTTTATGCATATACGCGTTGTTGCCGTAGCCGATTTCCTCATAAACGGCGCGCCCCGTCATATTGTTTTTGCGCGCATACATCATATCAATAATAAAAAGCGGGTGCTCAAACTTAACCAGATTTTCCATAATTCATACTCCTTGAAGGGTAATGTAACAAAAAATATTTCCGGTTGCAATAAAATAAAACAAGCGCTGTTTTAGATTGACATCCGTATTTTTATAACGTAACTTTATCTTGCGTAAGACGATAACTTGCGTGAGGTTTCAAACCCTCAAACAGCCATCTTGTACTATGCTAGATGTAAAATATTTCCTGCAATGTAGCAGGAAGATAGCGAATAAGTTGCTTTCTTGTAAAGCAACAAATAAGCTATACTATTGCTGTAATAGGTTTGAACTTCCTGCTACTCCTCATCAGGGTAGTTTTTTTGTTTTAAAGGAGGATAAAATGTCACAAGATTGTTTTCTGCCTGACGGAACGGTACGCGTTAGTGAAACCGTTACCTACTATCGCTATGTGCCGCAAAAAATTTATGAAATTGAATTGGCTTTGAATTATCTGAATGACGATGAACTTATTAAAGTGATGAAATACATATCGCGTATAACCGATAAACGTTGTACTTTTAGAAGTTTGCAAAAACCTATGTCGGCAAAACAACTTTCTCGTGCCATAAACCGCTTGAATAACAAATAACTTTTTAATATATCCGTTTCGCCGATTGAAATTTCTCCGCCGCAAAATATTTTATATGGGTGTAAACTTACAGCAGAGGAGAGAAAAATGACACAAGCAGGCGACAATCTTCGCACTCATTCCGCCAAAACCAAAGAATTTATCAAGGCCAAAAATACCGGTTTCGGTGAAGATATTTTTGCCCGATATCATAATAAAATGCGCGATGAAATAGAGTTTTCGGAAGCCGATTTTTATGAAGACAACCTTTATGACGAGCCGGAATATCGACACACTCCGCGTTTTAAATATAGCGACAGCCGCCACGAAATCAGGCACTGACCGCACCGCCCCGAATTAATCTATTCGGGGTTTTTATTTTGCCACCCTTTGGCGGCGAGGTTTATCATATCATCATAAATTCGCGGCTGTGCTTGCGGCTCGGCAATTACCCCGCAAATTACCTTTTTTCCGCTTTGCATAATTTCCGAGATTTCCCAAGCTTTATTTTCTAATTTATAGCGTGCCAAATCGGCAAACAACCGCGCTTCCATCATTTCGCCGAGCGCCGAATATTTTATGGTCGGCTCATTATTAAAGCGCCGGCAAAATGCGGCAAAAGAGTTTTGATGTTCCGGCAAAACAAAGCCTTTGTTCAGCAACAAAGCGGTAAAACTTTCGTGCACCACCGGATTTTTCCATCCGCCTCCGAATAAAATAAAATGCGGCGACAACGCAATGTTTTGCGGAGTTAGCGTCAACGCCTGAAAGGCAATATACGCGGCAAAATATTCCAGCGTATGCACGGCATCGGCAAGCGGCAATTTTGCGCTCTCAATCGCGGCAAAAACCTTATCTTTGTGATAAAACTGCGGATCGCCCGATTTAGGCAACGGACGCTCGTAATATTCGCGACATATATCAAAAAACTTTTGCAACAACGCCGTAGCAAGCCGGCCGTTTTTACCGTATTTGCCGTCAACATCAAAGCTGTCGGCGGTATGATTGCGGATAAAATTATCAATATATTCGTTAAACGGGCCGGCATCGGCACCGATTTGCGCCTTACCGTCAATAATCCAGGCAAAATTGGAAGTATTGCCGCCGTTATAATAACAGCCGTCGCCCTCGGTTGCGGCAATATGCGCATTATGCGGCGGTACCAGCGGTGCCCCGTCAAAACCGGCCATCAACGGCGCCGAGCGAAAATCATAAACAACTTTTATACCGGTTAAATCAGCCAGCATTTTACCCGAACCGATTTGCAACGTATAAGGCAAAGTCCCCTCCGCCCGCGCTTTTGACGGCGGATTATGGTCAAGCGTTTTGCCGTGAAAACCGACGGCATCAATAGTGTTTTTATCAAGGTTATTTTGCTTGCACATATCGTTAATCGCCGCGGCAATACCTTTGATATATTCATCGTGAATCCGCTTAAAATCAGGCAAAGCAAGGATTTCGGCCTTGGTTTTGTTTTTAACGGCGGCGCGCAATTTTTCCATATCTTCCTGCATTTGCCGCGAATACGGCCGCGAAAAAGCACAAATATCCGTCATTTTATCGCCGGCAAATTCGGTCAGCACCAAATCAATCGCGTCCATACTGTTGCCGGTCATATTTCCGATTATACGATATACCATTTTTTACCTTATATGCATAAATTTACTTCTTTTTATCTATATCATATCCGCCCATAAATCAAGATTATTCATCTTCTTGTTATATTGGAATCGATTTATTTCGGTATATTTAGAAAGGGAAAGGAGATAAATATGACAATACAAGAAAAAGGATTTTGGCACAAAACCAAAGAAGTAAGCGGTAATATCTGGGAAGATACCAAAAATGTTACCGAAGATGTGTGGGAAGGCACCAAAAATATGGCCGGGGGCATAAAAGATGCCTTTGCGGGCGATGACGAAGAAGAACTGTATGAGGAAACGCATTATTCGGCCGAGGCAACGGGTGATGATATTTATGAAAAAGCAAAAATCATGGCCGAAGAAAAATTGAAAACGCCAAAACATAATACCAAGCACTAAAAATTACGGTCGGCAAACAAAATGCCGACCGGACGAACTTTTATAAATATTTTATTATTTATCTTTGCCCAAAGTCACGTCGGAAATCTTTTGTTCAACATATTTGGCGAAATTCGGTATTTTTTTCTTTTCCAGTTCGGTATGCAAAACCGCATCTGCGGTGTGCGTGACCTTTTTGCGCAGCTTAGATAATTTGCTCTGCGTTTGTTTGCTGATTAAATGGTCTTTATACTGCTTATGGCGCATTCTGATTTTGCTGTATCTGGCAGCTTTTGCATTCGCATCTTCAAAATCGTTGTATTTATATAAATGTGCCACTTCTTCCTGAGTTACCGGAACACCGTGACGCATACACCAATCTTCTACCCCGAAGTGATACGGATTATTGCCCGGAGTAGGCAAACTTACTACTTTATCCGGCCCGATAAAATTAATATCTTTAACCCCGAGTTTTTTCAATACATCGGCAACGTTTTTGGCGCAATTATTGGTAAAAATATCGTATCTCTTGCCGCCGTTTTTAATATTGTGTTTATCCATCGCGCGAATAATATCTTTCGGCTTAATCCCGAGTTGGCTCGGATAAATGAAATAATAATCGGCCAGGTCCTGATATTGCGGATACAGCGGCTCGGTATTCATAATCAGAACACGGTTGATAACCCGGTCTTTATATTGCATACAAGCGTGTCCGGTAAGGGAAATTCCCTCCAGCGGAATAATACCGATAAGGATCGGTTCTTCCGCCATCAAATCGAGTTTACCGTCCTTGTCGCGCGGAATCCTGTCCGTAACATCGCCGTTTTTGCGCAAAACTTTGCCGGTTTTTGCAAATTCTTCCTGCGGAGTACCGTCAAAATTAACCAAACAACGCACGCCGTTTTTATCAATATACTGCCCTAAGCCTTTTTCGCGCGCTATTTCCTGCTCTTGTTGCGGAGTATCGGCCACGATTTTTTCCAAACCATGATGATAAGGGTTCAAATCGGAATGCTTAATACGATTAAAAAATTTAGAATTTTTAAAATTAACCCATTGCCGACGCAACCAAACAAATAAGTTTGCTTGGGCATCAAAAGCCGTCGGGCGGCTATACCTGGTTTCTCTAAACGGTCGACGCGGCATATTTATCTCCTTCTTTGTCATTTTAACAAAAAAAGCTTCTATTGTCAATCACGCTTTTTATGCAACGCCTGTCCGGTTTTTGTGCCGAAAAAATGCCGCAGCGTTTTGTTTATGATTGACTTATGGCTCCCGCGGTATTACTTATATAAAAAAATAATGAGGAAAAAATGCCGCAACCGGAATTCGCCATATTTGACATCGGGCAGGTTATTTATCCGTATACCCTGGCTCCGCTTGATGCTTTGATGAAGAGTCTGGCCGTCGACAACGACGGGCGGTCGGCGCCGGAATATGATTATAATCCGTATATGAGAGGCGAGCTGACGGCTGAGGATTTTGCTCGAGAACTATGTTTGTTTTGCCATGTAAAGTATGATAAAAAACTATTGCCGCTGATTGATGAAGCTTTGCATCGGGGGAGGGGAGAAAAATATCCGCAAACGCTCGAGGCAATGCGCCTGCTGCGGGAAAAGGGCATAAAAATCGGGATTTTATCAAATGCCATGCCGGCGCTGAATGACGGGTATATAGAAATGGCCGAGCCGGAATATGTGTTTGTTTCGTATAATATGGGGTTGTTGAAACCGGATGTAAAAATATATCAAACCATGGCAAAAAAACTGAAAACTTCTTACGAAAAAATCCTGTTTATCGATGATAAAGAAATAAATATTCGGGCGGCACAATCGCTCGGAATCAACGGAATTATCTTCAAACCGGAAACCATTTTGCAGGAAATCGAACCGTATTTATAACTTTGCCGATTTTGCTATGAAAAAAATCAGCATAACCGGAACTGTCGAAAGCAACTCTTGTGTTTATCGTTTACTCCGATTTACCTCTTTGTTTTTGGGCGTTATAGAAAGCCCTTACGGCGTCACGGCGTCTTTTTTGCGCTGTTTGAGGGTCCGTACCGTTTTTAATTTTGTTTCTTTCTTCTGTCCGCAAACGCGCCAATTCCGGATTTATATCCTTGTAATCGTCTTCGATTTTCAAGCGACTACGCTTAATATCTTTTTCTTCGCTTATCTTTTCTCTTTGCAGATAATCTGCCGGTTCTTCATCTTTTCTTTGGCGCAATTCGGCTAATCTCTGTTGCGAAATTTCAATCCGCTCGTAATTTCTTCTGGTTCTTTTCAACCACTCGCTTTTAGATATTTGTCCGTCCGCATCTTCATAATCACGCAATATACCCTGCAACAGTTTATAATCCATCGGTTTTTGTTTAAGCTCATTTAATGCCTCTTGAATATCAACCGCCATCTTGTCGGCAAAACGATGCAGTACGGTACTTAAACGCGGATTATATTCCTCAATTTTTTCAACCCTGAACTCTACAGCGGCTTTTTCAAACGCCCGGTATAAATTCGGTAATGGAGAATCGTTTAATATGCTTGAGATAATACCGCTGCTGATTGGGTCCGAGTGTCTGCCGAGACGCTCATGGATTTCTTCGATTTTTCCCTCTTTTATGGCCTGTTTTAAATACGTAAACCCCATGCCGGTTCTATCCATTTCCGCTTCCAAAGAATTAGAGTGTCCTTTGTTGCCGCTGTCGCCTCTGATACCGGCGGCTCTCGCCACCTCCGCAACTTTTCCGCTCGTCTTGTCTTCGTGCGAAAAAACTTTGCGATAGCCCATTTTTTCGATAGCTTTGCTCATAACATGGTCACGCAACAATTTGTTGAGTATTAAAAATCTGTCTTCTTCAAGCATTCCGCGGAGAAAAGCTTTTTTATCTTTGGTGTTATCGTATATTTTGCGCAGTTCTTTATTATAACCGAGAATCATATCAACATCGTATTCCGGAATATCCCCGCTCATATATTTTTCGTAAGTGTTTCTATCCATGTTATTCATTGATAAAATATCTGCAACTTCCTGTTCGGTATAGTTATCAGCCTTATAAATTGCACTGTGTTCGCCGATTTCAAACAATTTGTCGGTCTTAAAATCAGGACGAATAATATAGGTGCTTTCCGGCAAAACCAGACCGGTATCCGGGTCCGGAATAAAATAAGTATCTTCCGTGGCGACTTCCTGAGGGTTGCCGTTTTTTGCCACAACATCGTTATACGGAGCCAATATAACAATGGAAGCCTTATCCCAATTACCGTATCCGTGATTGCCCACGCGCTGATTTAAGGTAACGTGAACGGTAGCGCGCGGCAAATCATAATCGGTTGCCATGGCCGTAGTTTCAATACTCAAACTGCCGTCGGAATTACGTTTCGGTTCATACCCCGTCAGATGCACGCAAACCCAGTTTTTCATATCGGACATATAGCTTATGCCGCCGGATTCATCTCTGAGTTCTTTTCCGCGCATAATTTCAAAATCTTCCTTCAATCCGCTCATTTTTTGCTCCTTGTTTTATATAATTTTAACTCTGTTGCCGTTGTTCGGCCATAAGTCTTTTAATATCTCGTTCCATTTTTTTGCCTTGCTCGGCTCCGGCCTGACAAGCGGCGTTGAATATTTGCAAATCTTCCTGCGGATTTTCTTTTCCGACCACCAATTCCCGAACCGCAAGCGCAGGTAACAACTTTTGCTGCCGCGCCTGTTCGTGCGAGTGCAGAAAAGCATTGGCCAACGCATTTGTCATAAGCTTAAACATAACTTTGGAATCCTCGGTTGTGCCGGCACCGGTATTATTATGTTCCCGCTCCTCAATCTCGTTTCTGCTCGGAAAATATTCCCCGTCCGTGCCCAAAGTCATTATATCGTCGTAATTGCTTTTTTGTTTGATGACAAATACGTTACCTTGTCTGTCCGGAAAAAAAGACAGCTTAAAATCAAACGGCTCGCTCTCCGAAGTCGGTTTTTGCAATTTATGGGTATCAACCCAATGCGAACGGTCATCACCCATACGAATTGCGGCATAAACCGTCGCGTTGTTATAATCTTCATCGAGCGCCACATCATTGAGCGATTTGAACG
>JAEEMQ010000045.1 GCA_016283295.1 Alphaproteobacteria bacterium | reverse complement strand
GGACCCGCGCGGGGCAAGAACCTTTGCCGAGATGAAGGAAATTCCCGTGCCGAGTGAGGACTCGCCGAACCCGTTTGCCAATGAGATACAAAATTATTTATACGAACATGATGATTATAACTACAAACAGCTCTACGGCAACACTCCGCCACCGGTGCAAACACAAAGCAATAATGATCCAAATTGCTATATGACATTTGATGGCCAGAATTTAGGACTTTATAATAATACCGGACATGTTAAAAATTTAGACGCGCAGTCAGGTCGTGATGATTATCAAAGTGCACAATATCAGAATGTTGCAAACAAAGGACCGATTCCTGAAGGAACTTATTATGCTAATCAGAATCAGAGGCAGAATATATCTTTTGCGGATGCAGTTGTAGGAACTGGTGTAAAGGCACTTAATGGAATAGGTATTCCGATAAACATCGGAAAATGGAAAGGAGGACCAATATCTTGGGGGACTAGTCGTGTTTGGTTGCAACCTGATGCAAATACCAATACTTATGGTCGTTCAGGGTTTACAATACACGGCGGTTTAACTAAAGGTTCTGCCGGTTGTATTGATATTCCGTGGCAGACAGGAAGATTAAGCGATTATCTTGATGATTGTCAAAATTCAGTGCCGGTATATGTAAAATACCCGAAAGGATGGTAATATAATAAAGAAGGCAAGAATTTTTCTTGCCTTTTTTTTATTATATTGTTACAATTTTGCTATAAATACAACTTTTAGGATAATATAATGCTCAGAGAAAAAATAAAGCAAAGTGCAATAGAAACATTTAAGCTTCTTTGGCAGTTTAAGTGGAGTATCACAGTATATTTGCTTTTTTATAGTATGTTTGTTGCTGAATATTTTAATCCACCTGAAAAAGATGCCTTAATATGGAGATCAGAAGCAATGAAAGGTGCGTGGAATTACGTTAATCAAGAAGTATATATTGGCAGTATGAAAGATACTTTAATAATTTTACTGTTATTTTTTCTCATTGGCACCAGCAATATGCGTAATCACCCAATATTGGCAAAATTGATTTTCTTATCGCCGTTAACATGTATGCTAGTGGGAATTATTGTTATAATATGTGAGTGGTCTTGGGGATTATTAGATTAAATATGCATCAAGAAAGGGGTAAATTCTTTTGCCGACAAACTAAAAAATACGCGTTATAAGGAAAATTGGCAAGAACCTTCGCCGAGATGAAGGAAATCCCCGTGCCGAGCGAGAATTCGCCGAACCCGTATGCCAACGAAATACAGAATTATTTATACGAACACGACGATTATAACTATAAACAGCTCTACGGCGACACTCCGCCACCGGCAGTACAGACATCGCCGGCGACGCAACAACCGGAGACACAGGTTCAATCAGCCGGGCAAGTGCCCGCTTGGCAACAACCGAGTTACATCTCGGAAAATATGTATGCGTGGAAAAAACAAAACCAGCCGACACCCGTATTATATCATAATCAACAAAATACTTCTTCAGCGGGGCAAGTTGATTATGCCAAATGGGGAGAAAATATTATAAACAATCAAGCAGTTCCTAATAATTGGGATAAGGTATCGATCGCTGCTTTAACAGGGTTTGGCGATGGTATTATTGCCGGAACCGAGCGTCTTGCCGATGGTTTGTCAGGTGGAATGTATAGTTCTTTCAAGGATAAATATATGGATAATTCTTATACAAACAGACAAGACAGATTAAGGAATATGGCATATCAAGCCGGAGCCGGATATTTACATGATGCCGCAAACACTTTGCTAGATACAGATTCTGATATAGCAAGATATTATTACATTACAAAATTTGGAAATAAATTTGTAAAATAATAATGTTACAACTAACTTGACATCTGCCGAACATATTATAAGATATAAATGTTCGGCAGATGAGCTAGGAGAGTGAAATGAGTATATCTCAAATCAAATATATCATCACACATGAAATCATTGAACCGATAAGAGAAATTCTTTATGCGGTGATTTTCGGTTCAAAAAAAATTACTCCGATTTATTCGGTTGAAGGAATCCTGACCGGAATACAGTTTTTAGTAATTATGGTTATACTCGGCAGTATTTATTCTGTTTTTGAGTATTTTCAGAATCCTCTGTTGACTTACATAGTACAGTTATTTTTATTTTATGCTTATTTATTGATTACACAAAAGAGATGTCGTGATTTCGGCAGTACGGGAACTTTGTGGATTTTGATTGTTTCATTAGCATTCATCGGTAATATGGCATTTCACTTTGCAGATACGCAAATGTTAGGTGGTTTTCTTAAAGAGATTTATCTTGCAGCCTTTGGTATTCAGATTGCTGCGTTTTTATTTTTGCTGATTATCCCTAGTAAACAAAAATCCGCTTTAACAGCGAGGAGTTGCCTTTTAAAATATCCGTTTCTTTATCTTGCAATATGCTGGACATTGGCCGTTGTTGCTACCATCATGGTTAATAATTACGTCGGGATATCGATAACATAGAAGGATAATAATTTTTCACTCTGAGCAATATTCTAAATATTGCCGTGCCAAATCAAACCGGTCAACCGAGTGGTAGCACATCCTTGTTTGATAATCCGGATGCGATTAAGCAACAAAACGGACAACCGTCGCTCGCCTTGCAGAAAATTATATAAAGCCCAAAATCAGAATTTATCGGCAATCAACAGCGACAACACCTGTTTATCGTGTTCCGAAAGCCCGGAAGCGTCAATCAATTCCGGCGAAATCGGCTCGTTATTATCCAAATAAAACGTTCCGTCTTTAGCCATTTTGCCCATAGTCAGACGCTTCAGCATCGCCTCTTGCGGGTTTTGCGGCGCATGGTGTTTCATTTTCTGCTCGATGGCGTAATAGCACTTTGCTTCTTCCTGATTAAACGAGGTACAGCCGCCCAAACAAGCCAAAGCGTACGGGCACGAATTGCAATATCCCTTGAGATTATTGATGCGAGTTAAGCGATTATTCCACGAACAATAAGATTTTTTTGCCAGAATCTCGGCCAGCGGCTGCTCACGCAAATCCCCTTCTATATACTTATCGTCATACAGCGAAAGACAGCCCAAAACCTTGCCGTCGGAACGAATACCGACCACGCCCTTACCGGCATAGCAACCGAGCCAGAAACGATTTTCCGTATGATACGGGATAACCTTGGAATAATAGCCCATACAATGCATACCGCGTATGTGCATCTGCTTTTCATACATCCGGCGAGTTTGCGCAATAAAAATACCCGACACGTAATATTCAAAGTCATTCAGCGCCAGCTCCTGTTTCATCCGCCCGAACAGCGACGCGTGTTGCAACTGCCACAAAGAAAACTTATGTTCGAGCAACAACTGCCGCAACTGTTTAAGTTCGGTAATATTCAACTTGTGAAGGGTAGTAACTGCCGCGATGCTAAGCCCCTTCTGAATCCCGTAATCTGCCATTTGGAAGGCCTTTTGAAAGCAATTTTCCACCTGGCGGATTTTATTGTGCGTCAAGGCATTTCCTCCGTCAATACTGAAACCCAGGCGCGCCAACCCGACATCTTTCAAAAAATCGACTTTTTCCTCGTTAAGCAAGGCACCGTTGGTTATAATCGTCACTTCCATACCGGTAGCACGCGCTTCTTGCAACAACTCGCGCCATTGCGGATATAAAAAATACTCGCCGCCGATTAAAGATAATACCTTACACCCCTGCTCTGCCAGCTGTTTTACCGCCGACACAGCTTCTTCGTACGAAAGGTTATTTTCCCGCGCCGATCCGGCGGTCGAGCCGCAATGAATACAGCGAGCATTGCATTTTAAGGTTAATTCAAAAACCGCCGTCACTATTTTTTTATGATTGCAAAACATCGCCGATAATCCTCAGGATAATCCGTAGTCAGATGTATGGCTACCGGAATATACCGTCGGCTCTGTGGCGTAGAGAATTATTTTATGCACCATACCGGCTATGGATAAGGCTAAAAATACCACCACGGTAAACCATTTTTTGCTTTTCTTATACAATTTATATAACAAAAACAAACCCAACAGAATAAGGATTATCGCATGAACGGCAACATAAATCATCCAGCCGGTTGAATGAGAATGGTTCATTAATTCACATATTGTACCAATGGCCAACAACAACGTAAATATTGCCAGAACCCAAAACCATTTTTTGTTCTTTTTATAGGTTTGATAAAGCAACCAGATAATTGCGACCGGTGGTATTGCCAAATACAATACCACCGTAACAAATGCCGATATTGAGGTATATAAATCGTATAATCTGCCGATATCGAAATTAAAACCGAAATAAACCGCCGCTCCTGCCAGCGCCCCGACCACAATACCAGCCGCAAATGTCAATATTTCATCTTTGTTCAATTTCATGGCGCTATTCCTTGTTACTATTACTTTTTCGCATTATCTTCGGGATATTTTTTCAAAACCGCAATCAGGCAAGCGCCCAAAAACAGCGCAAAACCGCAATATGCCAAAATAACTTCCGTTAATATGGTCTTATCGTCGGTGGTTAAAATAAAATACGCCACAACAAACAGAGCCAACGAATCAATGCCGATAAGCGTCATAATCCAGTTTCTTTTAGCATTTTCTTTCATATTTTTCCTTTCGTTTACCACTCGTTTTTATCTTTTTTCAGTTCGGCAAATTTCTGCTTCATGGTCGGATTTTTATAGGTCAGGCGCCGAATGGTTAAATCTTGCACTTTGTCATTGGCATAATGCAGGTTATTATCCGACGATACCAGAGCCGACCGAATTTTTTGCAAGTGATTGATGGTGGCGTCGATCTCCTTAATCGCCGTATTGAATTTTTCGCTGGCCACCTGAATATTGCGGTCAAATTTATCTCTGAAGTCATTGAGTTTTTCTTCAAAATTCGTAATATCGATATTTTGTTCGCGATATTCCGTCACCTGCCGCCGATATTGCGCCGAATTGAGCGAGGCATTGCGCAACAGCGTAATCAGCGGAATAAAAAACTGCGGCCGAATGACATACATCTTCGGGTAGCGATACGAAACGTCGACAATGCCGGAGTTATACAGCTCGCTATCACTTTCGAGTAGCGACACCAACACCGCGTATTCGCAGCCCTTTTCGGTGCGATCTTTATCCAGTTCTTTGAAAAAATCCTCGTTTTTATGCTTGGTAGATTTTGTATCCGTCTCATTTTTCATCTCAAACATAATTGAGAGAAACTCCACCCCGTCCTCGGTTTTGTCGCGAAAGATATAATCGCCCTTACTGCCGCTTTTGGCATCGTTGTCTTTTTCAAAATAAGCATTCTGAAACGCCGTTGCCCGCAGTTTATTGAACTCGGTTTCACAATGTTGTTCCAGAGTTTCGCCCACCATTTTGGTAGACATTTTGGTTTTCAAATCTTTATAAAAATCAATCGCCGCATCTTTGGCTTTGAGCTGGGCATTGAAATTTTCGCGCAAATTCTGCTCTTTGATTAAACTGTCCTTTTCTGCTTCTTTCAGCTGTCCCTGCAACTGCATAATCTGCCGATCTTTTTGCGCCAGTGCTTCTTTTTGGGCATCAACCGCGGCAATTACGGCAATTTGCTTATCCTTATCGCCGGCGGCAATTTGCGCTTTCAGTTGCTCAATTTGTTGCACATATTGCGCCGTCGATTGAGCTTTTTCCAGCTCTTTATCTTTATCTAAAGATTGCAGCTGATTTTTGAGTTTGGCATTTTCCTGTTGTAACTCGGTCAAAGACTGCGCCTTTTCCATTTCAGCTTTGGTTGCCGCCAACTTCAGCGCATCATCTTTTTCTCGTTGCAACTGCGCCGCCCGCTCGTGCAGCTCTTTATGAAATTCGGCATCGCGCACTTGTGCCAAAATTGTGGCATAGCCTGTTTCATCAACCTGAAAAACTTCACCGCATTTCGGACATTTAATTTCGTGCATTATTTTTTCCTCTTAATACAAATAGTTACCAAAGCATCCTTATTCGGCAAGCCGGATAAATTAGAATCATGTCTGGGATTTCCGGTTCTGACATTTTTTGTTTTGCCATAATTTACTTCACCCAAAACATGCGTTACATACCTGCTGCCGTCACGCGGAGCATAATACGAGTTTGAGCCTTCGGTGGCAAACATCCGTACATAGCCGCCCTTGCCGTCTTTTGCTTCTTCATTACTCCAATAATAAATACGACTGTCGTTTACCCATATACCGAGTTCTTTCATTTTTTCATCATCACGCTCACCATACAGGGTAGTTACCCATCCTCCGTCAAATTCGTCGTCAAATTCTCTTTCAAGACCATTGTAAAGTTGTGTAGCGACACTCAATAAGGCTCTGACGGTAGGCATATTCCATACTCCGCCGCATGCCGCAACCGCACCGGCCAAATGATCATTATCGTACGGACAATATTTCAAACCTAGTTCGTCTTTGCGTGCCATACATTTTTCTTGACTCATCGGTTTATATTTAACCATACGAAAATGCTTTGCCGATGCCGGTACGGCGGCAAATAACATTAACGCCAAAAAAAGGGATAACTTGCGCATTTTACCTCTCTTATTTTACGGCGGCTTTAATCTTCCAGCAAATATTCCACGGTAGACACCACCCGTACGCGTTTTTCAATTTGCAAAGCCTCATAAGAGTTGGCATCATCACGCGACTGAATAGAGAACACCCCCTGATTTGCCTTATTGATTTTTCCGACCTTACTGCCGCTGTTGCGGGCAAATTCAAGCGCCGCTTCTTTGGCGTTTTCGGTAGCCGATTTCAGCATTTCCGGCTTAATATCGTTGAGTTTGGTAAAGAAATAATTAGCCGATTGATTGCTGAAAACAATGCCTTTGGCAATCAGTTCGTTGCTGAGCGACATGGCGTTGGCAATCTGATATACCTGCGGCGAACGCACTATAATCGTTTGCGTCAAAATAAAGCGTGAGGTTTCGGCCGCGGCATTATCACGATACGGATTGGCAAACAAATCGTTGGTTTCAATACGTCCAACATGGATTTCCGCCTCGCCAAAGCCCTGTTTTTGCAAAAATTGCACAATCTCGCGTGCCTGGGCGCCGATTTGTTTTTGCACCGCGTTCAAATCATTGCCGTTAACCGTGAACTGAATATTCCACAAGCCCATATCGGCCACCACATCTTTTTCGGCCAGGCCTTTAACCGTTACCGAGCGAAAATCGGCATGGGTTTTATAGTAATAATACCCCGGAAAAAAACCGCCTACGGCCAAACCGCCGGCAATCAACAATGCCGCCCAAACTTTATTTGATTTTTCCATCTTACCCTCCTTAAAATTATTTGATACATTGACAATACGCAAGTTATCGACTAAAGTCAAACCAAATATATAATAAGGAATATAAAAAATGGAATCGCCTAAAACCGAACTGGAAATATTTTCGCCGCTGTTGATTTTTGAATACATCCGCCTGATGAGCGTGGCTGCTTATATCAGCGCCGAGGGCAAAATTGACGGAGCAAAATTTAAAATCAGCGCGAGCGATTACGAGCGTTTAATGCAAGAACCGTTACAAACCGCGCTTATCGGCATTGATACGCATTACGAAAACGACGTATTGACGGCAGTTCCGACCGCCAAATGCTTAGAAAGATATGAGCATAAGGTGATGAAAGAAGGCGTTTTGCAATATCGCGAAAATTACGGCAAACGCTATGCTAAATATATTTCGTTTATTGAGTAGTTTAAAAAAACAAAACCGGCTTACTATTGTTCTGCGTGCGAGAACGTAAGCCGGGTTTGACCATCATTAGAGGGGGCAACCAACCCGCATGGTCAACGATATGTCTTTGAATTCTTTACGCGGTTGCTGTAATACATCGTCTCATTTCTTTGCAGAAAATTCGACATTCGGTATTGCTCTACTTCCGAAATCGGGGAACAGGCACCAAAAGCTATACCGAAAAAACCTGTTAATTTTTTAAGGGGGTCCTTTGTTCATTTCGCGTTCAACATTTTTTATATTGTTCGTGATGTAAAGGCCGATGGTGCATCACTGCAGCGGGCCTCTGGGTTGGGATACCCTCGCTAGGGCATAATTATTTGCAATATGGATGTTAGAATAATTGATGTTATGAGTTATGTATAACAATATTTTCTCTATTTGTCAATATATTTTTTCTAAAAAAATGAATTATTTTTGAAAATAACATATTTTCAAATAGTTATAATATTAAAAAAGTTGTCTAAAAATATTATTTCAGCAAATACTCTCGGTCAAAACGCGTATTTTTACCCAGGCGCGATACAATTTCATAACTGATGGTTCCGGCGTCACGCGCAATATCGTCGAGCGTATATTCGCTGAATATCAGCGCACCGAAATCCCCTGTTTGCAAATCCGGCACATCGGTAACATCGCAGATAATGTTATCCATCGATACACGGCCGATAATCCGCGCCTCGCACATTTTATCTTTCTTTTTGAAAAATACCTTACCCACATTGGAAAGCGAGCGCGGCATACCGTCGCCGTAACCGATTGAAACAATCGCAATTTTGCGTTTTTGCGCGGCGCGATATGTTGCCGAATAGCCCACAAATTCGCCCTTAGCTAAATCGGCAATTTGCAACACCGGCGCTTCTACCGTAATCACGTTTTTCATTTGGTTCAAGCGATACGGCGCCGTGTTGATGCCGTACATTGCCGCCCCCAAACGCACCATATCGCAGCAGAAATCTTCGCCCAAAAATGCGCCGTCGGAAGCCGATAAAGTTGCCGGTATTTCCGGAAAATACTTAGAACGAATCGCCTTAAAATTCTCTAATTGATGTGCGTTCATAAAGTGATCTTTCTCATCGGCACAAGCCAGATGGCTCAACACCATACCGAAAGTTTGCAAATCTTTTTTGCTCAGTTTTTTCAATTCTTCCGGGCGAAAACCCAAACGATTTAAGCCTGTCTCCACCTGAATCACCGGTTTTATGCCTTCTATCGGATTTTTCTTCCAAAAAGCCAACATCGCCGGCGAGCCGATGACGGGAATCAGATGATATTCTTCAAACAAGTCGCGGCTGTCTGCGCCGATTCCCTGCAACACATAAATATCGGCTTCCGGCACGGCTTCGGCAATACGAGCACCTTCCAAGGCATGAGCCACCCAAAAGTTACGGCAATCCGCACGTTCATACAACGCTTTAGCCACTTCAAACGCGCCCAAACCGTAAGAATCGTCCTTAACTACCGCCGATGGGGTGGCCGGTGCAATGATTTTGCACAAGGTCTTATAATTATCAATCAAATTGTTCAAATCAATTTTCAACCGCGGTTGTGTAAAAATTTGCGATTCGCCTCTTGTAAAAAACTTCATAGCTGTTATTATCTCCATTATGAAAGGTTAAATATGTACACAGATTCGCACATCCATTTACAGGACTATAAAACGCATAATATTAAAAATGTGGTAACAAATGCTATAAAAAACAATGTTGTGCATTTTATCAATCCGTCGGCTCATCCCTCCGATTGGGAAACGGTTGCCGCGCTGGCCGCGCAATATCCGGAAGTTACGCCGGCGTTTGGAGTGCATCCGTGGTATATTGCCGATATGGCGCCGGATTGGCGGCAAAAACTTGAGTTCTATCTTGAGCAAAATCCTGTAGCCTATGTCGGCGAATGCGGTGTTGACAGGCTGAAAAATCCGGATACCGCAGCACAAATCGATATTTTTAAGCGTCATATCGAATTGGCGCAACAATATCAACGCCCGCTGATTATTCACGCGGTTAAGGCCGATTCCGAAATGAGCGAATTGTTCCCTGTTTTGCCGCCGCGCACGGTCTTTCACTCTTTTACCGGCTCGGCCGAATGGGGCAAGAATATTCAAAAACACGGATTTTATATCGGGCTCAATTTTTCGATTTTGCGCAAGAAAAATGCCGCCGAAATTTTAAATGCGCTCGATTTGAACCGCATTCTGCTCGAAACCGACGGTCCGTATCAAAATATTGAGCGCGGTGTTGAAACGTTACCGCAAAATCTGCCGACGCTGGCGCAAAAAATTGCCGAACTGAGGGAGATTCCGTATGCCGAATTGGCGCAGATAATCGCCGCAAATCAAACCGAATTTTTAGGAGAAAAATAATGCAAAGCGCACCGAAATCATTACGTTTGCAAATAGTAATCGCCGGCCGGGTAAATGCCGGAAAGTCGAGCTTTTTAAACCTCGTCAGCGGGCAACAAGCCGCCATTGTTTCGGATATTGCCGGCACCACTACCGATGTAGTGGAAAAAGCCCAGGAACTGCCGCCGCTCGGGCCGATTCTGTGGCTTGATACCGCCGGTTTTGCCGACAACAGCGCGCTCGGCGACAAGCGTATGGAAAAAACCGTTGCCGCTTTTGATCGTGCCGACATTGTTCTGCTGGTCTGCCAAGGCGATAAAATCGAAGCACCGGAGCAACAGATTATTGAACTTGCCGCCGCGCATAAAACTCCGCTGATAAAAATCTATAATCAGGCCGACCGTTTTCCGATCACGGCTGATGACGGTATCAAAGTAAACTCCGCCGATTTATCTTCGCGCGACCGGGTTCTGAACGAACTTAAGGCCGAGCTGATAAAAATCTGCCCTGAAGATTATCTGAACGCACAGCCGCTGGTCGGCGATTTGGCGCCGGAACACTCCACCGTCGTTATGCTGATTCCGCTTGATTACGAAGCTCCGAAAGGCCGGCTGATTATGCCTCAGGTACAGGCCATCCGCGATTGTCTTGACCACAACCAGAGCATTATCGCCGTCAAGGAAAACGACTACACCGCGGTTTTGCAAAACCTGAAAACACCGCCGGCGCTGGTGATTTGTGATTCCCAAATTGTCGACACCATGGTAAAGTTGACGCCGCCTGACGTGAAATGCACCACTTTTTCGATTTTGATGGCGCGCTTCAAAGGCGATTTGCCTAAAATGATTAAAGGCGCAAAAATGATAGACGAACTGCAGAACGGCGACAAAGTGTTGATTGCCGAATCCTGCACGCATCACGCCATGGAAGACGATATCGGCCGCGTCAAAATCCCGAACTGGCTCAAAAAGAAAACCGGCAAAGAGTTGGTTATCGACCACGTCAGCGGCTGTGATTTTCCGAATAATCTGCATGAATACAAGCTGGTAATTCAATGCGGCGGTTGCACCATCAATCGACGTGAAATTCTCTCGCGGATTTATAAATGTGAACAGGCCGGCGTTGCCATTACCAATTACGGAGTTTGCATTTCGGCATTAAAAGGAGTTTTGGCGCGGGTAATTGAGCCGTTTGATTTGAATGATTAAATCGCTTGTTCCAAAAATTCTTTAATCGGCTTGTAGCTCTTGCGATGCTCCGGTGTTACCCCATATTTCTGCAGGCCGGCGATATGGTCTTTGGTACCGTAACCGGCGTTCTTTTCAAAGCCGTAACCCGGATATTTTTGCGCCAGTTCTTTCATCAGATTATCACGATAGACTTTAGCCAAAATACTGGCTGCCGCTATTGAATAAGATTGAGCGTCGCCGCCGATGTAACACGAAGTCGGGCACATAAATTCGGCCGGCAGACGGTTGCCGTCGATAATGGCGTGTTGCGGTGCGGGATTCAGTTTTGCAACTGCCCGTTTCATCGCCAAAAAAGTCGCCTGCAAAATGTTGAGTTCATCTATTTCCGCGGCCGTAGCGATACCTATACCGTAGGTCAAATGCCCTGCCTGCGCTTCTTTAAGCAACAAATCATAAATTTTTTCGCGCTTTTTGGCCGTAAGTTTTTTGGAATCATCAATCTGCGCCAAAATTTCGGGATTAATTTCGCGGCTTAAGAACATTACGGCGCCTGCTGCCACCGGCCCTACCCACGGTCCGCGCCCCGCTTCGTCAACTCCGCACACCGCACCGCCGATTTTATTCTCCATATCCCAACTCGGCATTTTAATCTCCCGTTTTTATTTAATTAAATCCTTGATTATTTCTCCGGCCATAATCAGCCCGACCACCGACGGCACAAACGACACACTCCCCGGAGTTTGCCGTTTGCCGCTGTTCTCATCGCTCGGCAGAGGCGTCAGCGGCGGTTCTTCGGAATAAACAACCTTCAGATGATTAATGCCTCGCTGCCGCAATTCTTTGCGCATAACCTTAGCCAACGGACAGACCGCGGTTTTGCCGATATCCGCCACTTTAAAGGCCGTTGCATCGAGTTTATTCCCCGCCCCCATGGCACTGATAATCGGCGTATTCGCGGCATTTGCCTGTTCCGCCAACGCAATTTTACCGGCCACCGTATCAATGGCATCGGCTACATAATCGTATTGCGTAAAGTCAAACTCCGCCTGATTCTCCGGCAAATAGAAACAATTATGACAGACCACTTTTATCTCGGGATTTATATCAAGCGCCCGCTTTTTTGCCGCCTCAACTTTAGCTTGTCCGATTGTGGAATGAAGCGCGATAATCTGACGGTTGATATTGCTCAAACTTACCGTATCGTTATCAATCAAATCCAGCGCCCCGATACCGGCACGCGTCAAAGCCTCAACCACATATCCGCCCACGCCGCCGATACCGAATACGGCCACGCGCGAATGCCGCAGTTTTTCAACCGCCGCTTCTCCGAGCAATAACTCTGTTCTGGCAAATTGCGTAATCATTTTCGGCTCGACCTGTCTCCGTACATTCCGGCCCTGATACACAGCGGCTTAACGATTTCGTTGGCATTACCCTGCACTTTTTCAATACGATAAGCGCGCTCACACTCCCACGGCGTAACCGGAAATTGCTTGTTCCACACATTCAAAAGCGAGGCCATATTTTCGCTGATTCGATACCGCGGATAAGTATATTGCATATAAAGATACGTGCGGGCAATCAAGCCTTTGACCGCATTGCGCGGCTCGACCTTGTTTTTATAAATCACCATGCCGCCGCAAGACCCGAATGTCGGCTTAATCGGCTTGGTAAACTGCGTAAAATTATAATTGGCACGCAGATAATTAACCGCACCGATAGCCGGATACAAATTATACATATCCGTATACATATAGCGGAATTCTTCGCTTTCCTGCTCGGCACAGGCGCGACCTTTGAATTTTTTGCCTTTTTTGGAAACGCAAGCCTCTTTGCCGGCAAACCATTCCGGAAAAGTCTTACCGAAGTTCTGCGCCGGTACAATATGTTCCCATTCCATCCGCTCGGCCTTCTTTTGCAATTCTTCCGGCGTAATATCGTAAACATCAAACTCAACATTGCGCAAATCCGGCAACGCAAAACCGCGCGGACGAATAATTTTTTTATCTCTGGTAAAATCGGCACCGCAATAAAGCGTTTCGCGATGGTCATAATAAATTTTATTCAGCATTTCGCGTTTGACGGCATAAAACGACTGGCTGTGGCGGTTACCCCAAACCTTTACCTCAGGCTGTTCGGCATCTTCGTCATAATTCCAGAACCATATTGCCTTAGCTGTCAGCGGCAAAATCGCCATAATTGCGGCTATTAACAAAAACTTTTTCATCTTTGCACTTTCTTTAATCGTTACATTTATCCGTATGGTAAAAACAAATCGGCAAAAAGTCAATAACGGACGAAAATTTATTGCAAGCTCATTTTTCAAAAATAAGATTTTTCATTCAGTTTTACTGACGATTTCGCTGATAATCCTTGTATAGCCACCATTAAGCGATAAAATCTATTTCTATTTCATTTACAATATCTAAAAATGAATGATTATCAAAGACCTTAGCAGTAAGCATATCATCTATACCTTGCTCTTTTTGTTGAAAATTTTTATTATATAATTCCATTGAATTTTCGCCATTCTCTGATGAATCAATTTTCCATATTGTTAATAAGGATAATCCGGCAGAATACGATGCTTCCATCATATAACTGTTGTTGCTATAATTAAACTCTATCTCACCGCCATAATACAGCGTATCATAAATTTCTTTAATATCTGCACTCATTTTACTATTCCTACATAGAAATTACTTCAATATCAGACTCTATTTCCATAAATGATTTACCGTTAAAAATTTTTGCCTTTTTAAAAAGTCCAATACTTTGCTCTGGTAGCTGACTTATGTGATTATATATTTCTTCTGATATTTTTGCATCATTACCTAATGAATCGTATTTCCATACTCTGATAGAATGTCTTCCATCTTCAAGATATGCGCTATATATCATATAATACCATATGTTATCTTTCATTTCTATATCGCTACCATAATATAATTGTTCATAAAATTCTTTATCAGTTGTTCCAATCATTTTTTACTCTCCTTAAATGCATTTCTATCAAAAAATTTAATATATTTGGATAATTCTTGTTTAGATAATGGTATGGCACCGCTTCTACCATTTTGGTATTGAGGACCATAATAATGGATATGATAAGATTTTCCATTTTTATTTACTGACGGTTCTCGCTGATAATCTATATCAAATTTAGGTGTATGGTCATCTTTGAATTCTCTATATCTTTTAATATCTCCATCTTTATCAAATTGCACATATGCTTTGCTTGTATATGATTCTTCAGGTAATTTGTTACTGCCGCTTATTCTGCGAACAACTTTTACACCTTCTATAGTGCCCACTGTTTCGTATTCATAAGTACGATTACCGGATGCATAACTTCCTCGTCCTCCCATATTATGCCTCCTTTCTCGTATGTGCAAACGGCACATAAACTATGCTGCCTTGCATTTCCTCAAAAGGTTTACCATAGCATATTACAGCTTGAGGATTGAGTTTTTCAAGCATTTTATTATAACCACGCAAAAAGCCTAGTTTATTTCCCTTGCAACCTATCATACCAATAGAAACAACCGAATTTTTCTCTACTCCGTCAAAACAAAAGCTGTAGCTTTGCGAACCGCTCCAACTGATTGTCGGAATGACTATCAAACCTCTGCTTTGCCAGAATGCTCCGCACCAGCGGTTTTTGGCAACATTTGCTATTTGTAACCACATTGGCATTTCTGCATATAACGAAAAGTCAGGCGTTAACAAAAAACGATATTGTGCATATTTTTGCAATGTTCGTTCCGGATAATTATAAATTCCGTTAAACTTCGGGTCATCTACATAAAAATGTACACCATACTGACGATGTTGTTCATCTTCGTTAAGCCGTGTATGTGAACAGGCTAACAACTTGATATTATTCAATTCTATTTTTTGCCGTTGCACAAGGGGGATTTCCCATAATCCAGCCGTTTCATAATCATTTCTTAAAAAT
Source organism: Alphaproteobacteria bacterium (assembly GCA_016283295.1). Classification (GTDB taxonomy): domain Bacteria; phylum Pseudomonadota; class Alphaproteobacteria; order RF32; family CAG-239; genus RUG410. The sequence goes on along the minus strand of JAEEMQ010000045.1, from coordinate 20,883 downwards.
TTTTTATCGTTTCTTATATTATAACTATATAACATAGCCATCTCCATCTAACTTAAATTAAAATTATACAACAAAATTTTGTTGCATTTTTGGTAAATGGTGTTACATTGTTACTGCAAATGTAGAATGGTAACACCATTCTTTAGGGCATTGTAATTGCTTAAACACGGCTTTTACAATGCTTTTTTGTTATATAGGATATTGTGTATTTGACTGCAAATATTCTCCTATATTGTTTTGAAATAAATCAATAAGTTTTATTTCATAAGGTTTATAAAATCTTCCTGAGTTTAATAGCCATTTATTATAATAGTCCCAAGCAATTTGTGCTGCTTGATGACTTATTTCAAATATATTTGCTATTTCGTCAGGTGAATGTAATTGTAATTTATGTATCAGAACCGGTGGTGCCAGCAAATATTTTGCAAAAAAATTAACCTCCGCTTCCGCTAATTCACTTTCTTGTAGGTGTCCTAAAACAATATGTCCGATTTCGTGTACTATCGTGTTATTCATACGCTGATACATTTGGCACGGATTGTAGTAAATTATTGTTTTATCGTCTTCAAACACAGTAAAACCATCTTCACTTACTTTAAGGAATAAATCATACTTCTTTTGAGGATACGGACGAACCTCTATTCCCATTTTATTTGCAATTTCAAATCCATTTATGGGAACACAAGATATATTGTGTTTAATTAGCAAATTTGTAACAGATTCTTTTATTTCTTCGTATATTCTATTTGGTAGTTTCATCTTAACCTTCTAATATTACATTTATAAGTTCACGTTTTTCAGAAGGAGTTAACTGACCGGCATTACGAGCAAGAATGCATTTTACTTTAGAAAACGGATACTCTTCTTCATTTTCTCCCATAAGGTAAGCGACCGTTGTGTGTAAAGCAGTTGCAATATTTGCCATCACTTCATACTTTGGCTCCCTTTCTCCGGCTATATAACGTGAAATTGTTGTTTCATTTACATTTAATGTCTCAGCCAACTCCCGTTGTGTCATATGTAATTGCTTTAATTGCTCCAACACTCTTGTTTTGAATACTTCATTCATAGTCCTTCCTTTCGGTTAAATCCATATTTCAACTAAACATATAATAAATACTTTCCAGTTTGGCAAGTAATCTTTCCATTTATACACAGATATTTTTTATAAATTTCATTACGAGTGCTACCGCCCAATCGGTAGAATTTTTGTTATCAGATTCTAGAGAAAAGCCCATTCTCACATAGTTGCCATTTTCCGTTTCCTACGTTTCATTTTTAGTCAAATGGGGATAGCTGAAGAAAACTACCCGCCGTTTGGCACCAACTTCTGGGGCGGCTCGCCGGGGAACTCCCTGTTCTTTGTGTTTTTTGCATACCAAAACCGCCCCGTTTATCGCAGGGCGGTCTTTGGTTTATCAAATATATTATTAAGCGTCAACCTCGTCGATACGCGGCTCGTTGACCGCACTTTCGGCAATTTCCTCACTCGTTGCCTCAGTATCGATAATGTTGTCGTTTTCCTCCTCGATTTCCTCGTCGGCACCTTCGTCGGCATCGAGTTTGGTTACCGAAACAACGTGCTCATTTTCGGCCGTACGGAACAAAATCACGCCTTGAGTCTTACGTCCGGCCACGCGGATATCGTCAACCGGCATACGGATTAACTTACCGCCGTCGGTCACCATCATAATATCCTTATCTTCGGTAATCGGGAACGAGCTGACAACTTCCTTGTTGCGCGGCGACATTTCCATATTGGCAATACCCGAACCGCCGCGGCCGGTTACGCGATATTCATACGACGACGAGCGTTTGCCGTAGCCGGTTACCGTCACGGTCAAGATGAATTCTTCCATCTTCTGCATTTCTTCAAACTTCTCCGGACTGAGCAAGTTTAACAGGCCGGTCTGGTCGGCGGAAATGCAGCTGGTTTCGCCGCTTTCGGCATCAATACGCTTCATGGCGTTGGCAACTCTTAAGTATTCGTCGCGTTCTTCAATCGGCGCTTTGATGTGCTTGAGCATAGTCATCGAGATAACTTCGTCGCCTTTGGCCAGCTTAATGCCGCGAACACCGGTGGAGTTACGGCCGACAAACACGCGGACATCGGTTACCGGGAAGCGAATGCACTTACCTTGGCGCGTTGCCAGCATAATATCGTTGTTTTCGTCGCACATCGCCACGTTAATCAGCTTATCGCCTTCGTCCAGCTTCATCGCAATCTTACCGTTGGATTGAACATTGACGAAGTCCATCAGGCTGTTGCGGCGAATATTACCGGCGGCGGTAGCAAAAGCAATCGAAACGCCTTTACACTCCTCCTCATTTTCCGGCAGTTTCATAATCGCCGTGATATTTTCGCCGTTTTCGAGTGGCAGCAGGTTAATGAACGGCTTACCCTTAGAGGTCGGTGAACCGAGCGGCAGCTTATAAACCTTCATCTTATAAACAATACCGCGGCTTGAGAAGAACAACACCGGCGTATGCGTGCTGGCCACAAACAGACGGGTCACGAAATCCTCGTCTTTGGTGGTCATACCCGACTTACCCTTACCGCCGCGTTTTTGCGCCTTATAAGCGTTCAGCGGTACGCGTTTGATATAACCCTCCTCGGTTACGGTTACCACCATTTCTTCGCGTTGAATCAACGATTCAATATCCTGGTTGTATTCAATATCCTGAATTTCGGTCATACGCGGCGTTGCATACTCGTCTTTAACCGCCACCAGTTCGTCGCGCATAATGCCGTAGAGCTTTTCACGGCTCGAAAGAATAGACAGGAACTCTTTGATGGCTGCGCCCAAATCCACCAGTTCTTCGTGAATTTTATCACGTTCCAAACCGGTCAAGCGTTGCAGTTTCAAATCCAAAATGGCGCGAGCCTGGTCGTCCGACATCATATAAATACCGTCAACCACCTTTCTGTCCGGCTCGTCAATCAGTTTAACCCAATCTTCAATCGCGGCGGCCGGCCATTTGCGGCTGACCAACTGCTCACGCGCGTCTTGCGGCGTCGGGGCATTTTTAATCAGCTCGATTACCGGATCGAGATTTTCCACGGCAATCGCCAAACCGACCAAAACGTGGGCACGATTACGCGCCTTATTCAAGCGATATACGGTACGGCGACGAATAACTTCTTCGCGAAATTCGATAAAGGTGGAGATAATGTCGCGCAAATTCATCATCATCGGCCGGCCGCCGTTAATCGCCAGCATGTTCATACCGAAACTGGTTTGCAGTTCGGTGTATTTATAAAGTTGATTCAAAATCACGTCGGCTTGGAAATCGCGCTTGATTTCAATCACGATGCGTACGCCCTGACGGTCGGATTCATCACGAATATCGGAAATTCCCTCAATGCGCTTATCCTTAACCAGTTCGGCGATATGCGCCACCAAATTGGCTTTGTTGATTTGGTACGGCACTTCGTGCACGATAATCGCTTCTTTATCCTTGCGGATTTCTTCGATCGAGCACTTGGCGCGCATCATTACCGAGCCGCGGCCGGTCAAATATGCCTGCTTGGCCCCGCCGTAACCCAAAATCAGACCTCCGGTCGGAAAATCCGGCCCCGGAACAATGCTTATTAATTCTTCTACACTGATATCCGGATTATCTATATAGGCACAACAAGCGTCAATCACCTCGCCCAAATTATGCGGCGGAATGTTGGTAGCCATACCTACGGCAATACCGCTGCCGCCGTTAACCAATAAATTCGGAAAACGTGCCGGCAATACGGTCGGCTCTTGTAAAGATTCATCATAGTTCGGCATAAAGTCGACGGTATCTTCATCCAAGTTATCGGTCAGGCAAGCGGAAACTTTGGCTAAACGCGCTTCGGTATAACGCATGGCCGCGGCGCCGTCACCATCCATCGAGCCGAAGTTACCCTGGCCGTCAACCAGCGTAACCCGCATGGAGAAAGGCTGAGCCATACGCACCATTGCCTCATAAATCGAGCTGTCACCGTGCGGGTGATATTTACCCATAACATCACCGACGATACGCGCCGATTTACGATAAGGTTTGCTCGAATCATAGCCGTTTTCATACATTCCGTAAATAATGCGGCGATGTACCGGCTTCATACCGTCACGCGCATCCGGCAACGCACGCGAAACGATTACGCTCATGGCATAATCCAAATAACTGCGGCGCATTTCTTCCGAAATCATGGTCGGGGCGATATTATCGGTTTTTACCACACTTATTTCCTGTGTTTCTTGAATTTCTTCAGTCACTTCATACCTCTTAATTTTTCTTAAATATTAAACTGATTAAATATAGCAAAACCGCTGTCGGATAAAAAGTATTTTTTGCTTTTTATCCACCTAAATCGGGTAAAATTTTTTGCTGATAAAAACCGCCTATGCCGACGGCTGTCGACACCTTATAAACAGCGATAAAATGCCGCTATTCCCGCTCCTCGGATTTTTGTCTTTTGAATGCGGCAAATCCGGCTTTATTCTTAGCCTTGGTCTCGGCATCTTTCTTTTCCCGTTCCTCGTGTTTTTTCTGCCGAATTTTATAGGCGGACAGCTCACTTTTATAAAGCGGACTCCGGGTTAGTTGGAAAAGCTGAACTCCGAAAGGAATTTCATCCAATCCGTATTTCTCTCCCACTTCAATATCACAATGAAAAACACACATATCCGGAATCTCCGGCACACCGAATAGCGATTCCAGCTTATTATGTTTGCATACAAAGTTTCCGCCCGTTTTTTGCGGCGCTCCGGCCAAAGAAGTGAGCTCGTTATAGCTGCAATCCATACCTCCGCCCAACGTTTGCGGCGAACCTTCCAAATCCGTCAGCTTATTATCACTACACATAAGCCAGCCGCCGATTTTCTTAGGCAGCCACCGTAGCGAAGTAAGGTTATTGTTACTGCAATCAAAATCATCGCTGAGCGCTTGCGGCGCCCCTTTGAGCGTAGTCAATTTATTATGGTGACAATGAAAACCCATACCGACTTCTATAGGCGCTCCTTCAAGCGTTGTAAGCTCATTATTGCTACACCTGAAATTTCCGCCCACTTTTCGCGATGCTCCCTGCAGAGAAGTCAGTTGATTACGCCGGCAATCAAAATGTCCCTCCACTTCCTTGGGTGCCCCTTTTAAAGAAGTCAATTTGTTTTCGCTGCAATCAAAAAACCCTTTAACAACAACTTTGGATAAATCGGGCAATTCGGTCAAACCCCTGTCGCGCAAATCCAGATTACCATTGATTACGAATCCGTCGGGTAAATCGTAAAGGTTATAGGTTTTTCCGTCCTGCACATATTCCAAGCGTCTTGCCATGGCTATTCCCCTATTCCCGCTCCTCGGCCTTTTTTTTCTTAAACGCCGCATATCCGGCCTTGAATTTGGCCTGTTTTTGCTCTTTTTCTTCGGTGCTTTTCTGCCGAATCTTATAGGCGGATAACTCGCTCTGATATTTCGCGCTGGTAACCAAATCTTTATAATGGATATAATAAAACTCACTATCTTCCGATTGCGGAGTATTATATTTTTCTATAAGTTCTTTGTGGCAACATATTACTCCATCCGGCGGCATTTGCGGTACCCCGAATAAAGAGGATAAATCCGGGTTGGTATAACAAACAAAATCATATCCGACTTCTTGCGGTGCACCTTTTAAAGAGGTCAATTTATTTTTACTGCACTTGAAAACTCCGCCGACTTTTTGCGGAGCACCTTCCAATGACTCCAACTTATTTTTGTGGCACTCAAAATCTCCGCTTATTTCCTGCGGTGCACCTCTTAAGGATAATAATAAATTACCGCCGCAACAAAAACGTCCGCCCACTTCTTGCGGACAACCTTCCAGAGAGATTAATAAATTTTCGCTGCAATCAAAATCTTTGCCTACTTTTTGCGATGTCCCTTCCAATGAGGATAGTCTGTTATAGTAACAACAAAAACTTCCGCCGACTTCCAGCGGGGCTCCCTGCAATGTGGTAAGGCTGTTATAGGCGCAAATAAAATCCCCTTTGACGATTACTTTGGATAAATCCGGTAATACGGTCAAATCTTTATACCTTAAATCAACATCACCTTTAATCACAAAGCCGTCCGGCAGATTATAAAGGCTGCGTGTCTCCCCGTCTTGCGTGAATAAAAGAGTATCTTTTGCCATGACCATTCTCCTTATTCCCTTTCCTCGGCCTGTTTTTTCTTAAACGCCGCATATCCGGCCTTAAATTGAGTATGATTTTGCGTTTTTATATCTTCATGCTCTTTAGTATGTTTCTTACGGATAATATCATCAATAAGTACCTCGTTTTTATAAACCTGACTTTTAATTAAGTCTTCATAAACAAAACCCTTACTTTGCGAATCAGAAAATCCGTATTTTTCTCCCAATTCATCGTTACAATATATTTTTCCGCCGACCGGTATTGCCGATATTCCGTAAAGTGACTCCAACCAAGGATTATGGGAACAATTAAACTCTCCCCCGACTTTTTGCGGTGCGCCTTTTAATGAACTTAACTTATTGTAATCACAATTAAAATCCCCGCCTATTACTTGTGGGGCTCCATCCATTGTTGCCAAATAATTCTGATAACAGTAGAAGCTTCCTCCCACTTCTTTAGGTGCTCCCTCCAATGATACAAGACTATTCTCATGGCAATCAAAGAAGCCCGCTACTTTTTGCGGTGCGCCTTTCAAAGAAATAAGTCTGTTGCGCTGACACTCAAAACATCCTTCAACAATCACTTTCGATAAATCAGGTAACTCGGTCAGTTCTTTATCCTTTAAGTCTACATTACCCCTGATTATAAAACCGTCCGGCATATCATAAAGATTATAGGTCTTGCCGTCTTGTTCATACGGAAGATATTTATCATTGTTTAATATTGCTTTAAGTTGTTTAAGTGACACGGATACCATATAATCCTCCCTATTCCCGTTCCTCGGATTTTTGCTTTTTGAATGCCTCAAACCCCGATTTGCGCTTGGCGCTGATTACCGCTTCTTTTTGCAAACGTTCTTCATGCATTTTTTGGCGGATTTTATATGCGTGCAACTCGCTTTGATACAGAGTACTCTTTTGTAGTTTTTCGTAGGTAAATCCTTTATCTTCCGCGTTGGAAAAGCCGTATTTTTTCCCTAATTCATCGCTGCAATAAATCCGATTCTTTTTATCTTGCTCCGGTGCCGTAAACAATGTTTCTACGCTTGTGTGATGACAAATCAAAGTTCCGCTTATCTTTTTCGGACCGTTTTGAAACGAAGTCAGCGGATTTTCGCTGCAATAAAAGTTCCCTTCTACAATTTGCGGCGCACCTTCCAAAGAGGTCAATCTGTTATGCACACATTCCAAACTGCCTTTAAGCATTTGAGGAAGCCCCTCAAGCGAGGTTAAATTATTATAAGAACAGGAAAACCCTCCGCTGATTTCTTGCGGCAAGCCTTCTAAGGAAGTAAGATTATTGTATTCACAGCTGAATCCGCCGACTTTTTGCGGTGCCCATTTAAGAGATTTCAGGCAATTATAGTTACAATGGAAACCGCCGCCCACTTCTTTCGGCGCTCCGCGTAAGGTTTTCAGATTATTGCAGTAGCAACCGAAATATCCGCCTACTTTTTGCGGCGCTCCCTCCAAAGAAGTCAGTTGATTACAGCCGCAATCAAAATATCCTTTCACTGTTTGCGGTGCGCCTTTCAATGTTTTGATGCTGTTTCCTTTACAGCTGAAATTTCCTTTAACCTCTTGCGGCGCCCCCTTGAGTGATGTCAATTCGTTATAACCGCAATCAAAATCTCCTTCAACTATAACCTTTGATAAATCCGGCAGCTCGGTTAAGCCTTTTTCGCTTATATTCACATTTCCCTCAATCACAAAGCCGTCCGGCAAATCATAAAGATTATAGGTTTTGTGTTTTTGCCTGATTGGTATATATACCGAAGGATCCTGACTTGTATCGTCTTCCTTATTAATTATCCTGTTTTTTATTTGCTTAAACAAATCTTTCAGCATGGTTTACCGCTCCGTTATTGTCTTTATGTCTAACATAACAAAAAAATCCGTTTATTGCAACAGATTTTTGACGAAAAAACCGCATAAAAAATATTCCCCGACTTGCGACGGGGAATATTGTTCAAGCATATAATTTCGTTATTGTAGCGAGCTGTTCAAACTGCGAATAATCTGATTTTGCTTAGCTATATCAGTCGGCGTAATGACCTTGGCGCACTCATCGCTGCGTTTTTCCAAAATCTCCGGCGCAGACTGGCTGAAGAACGAATCAGACATTTGAACGATTTGATTGTAGCGTGCCTCATTAATTCCGGCAGAAGCGGCAAAATATCCGGCAGCACGACGCATTCCGGTATTTTCACCGTTGCCGAGATAGCTCAGGCAATAGATGATTTCTTCATCACCGGCATAAATATTGCCGTTAAGGTCAGATTTACGCGGTTTGAACACCGGCTTCTTGGCTACCGGTTTCGGAGCGTTTTTCTCTAACTCGGCCTTGCGTGCCGCTGCTTTAGCCTTAGCTTCTTCGGCGGCTTTTTTAGCCTTTTCGGCAGCTTCTTCGGCTTCTTTCTTGGCTTTTGCCGCGGCCTCTTCGGCTTCTTTCTTAGCTTTCAGCTCGGCTTCTTCTGCCTTACGCTCATTAGCTTCATATTGTAACAAACGATTAGTCAAGACCTGATTTTGCATTTGCAACAATTTAGCGGTTTCTTGCAATTTTATGTTTTGTTGCGCCAATTCTTCCTGTTGTTTTTTGGCATCAACAACCGCGGCTTTGGCTCTTTCTACCAACGCATACAAACGAGCGGTTTCCGCATCGGAAATTCCGTTAACTTCGGCCGGAGCCACTGCCGGAGCAGGAGCAGGTGCAGGAGCCGGAGCGGCAACAGGAGCTGCCACAGGTGCCGGTGCTGGTGCTGCCACAGGAGCCGGTGCCGGAGCTGCCACAGGTGCCGGAGCAGGTGCCGGAGCTACCGCAGGTGCAGGTGCAACAGGTGCCGGAGCTACCGCAGGAGCCGGAGCCTTTGCCATTGCATTATGCAAAACGGCCGCTACCTCTTCAACCTTCTTCTTTTCAACGATTTTCAAAGGGGTCCAACCCTGGGCATTACTGATATTCATATCGGCGCCGTAACGCAACAGAATATCGGCCATTTCGGCATTATTCAAAGCCACGGCATAGTGCAAAGCGGAATTACCCTGTTCGTTAACGGCATTAACATTTTCGCCGGCATTTAATAATTTAATTACCGCCTCTTTATTGTTTTGTTTAACTCCGTCAATCAGTTCCGGCAACGAAGCGTAAGCCTGTGCGGAAAACAGCATGACAAACGCGAATAATAAACTTTTTTTCATATTCTTCTCCTTTGAACGCGTCAAAAACTTTTTTGATAATAATCCTTTTTATTTATTTTGCAACATATTTTAAGGCCGACTGTCAACAGTCGACCTCAAAATATCAGAGTTTTAAGTCAATATGCAACTCTTTGATTTGTTCTTCGGTAACCGTATTCGGTGCCTGCATCATCAAATCCTGCGCCTTACCGTTAAGCGGGAACAGGATGACGTTACGAATAATCGGTTCATCCAAAATCAACATAACCGTGCGGTCAATTCCCGGAGCACAGCCGGCGTGCGGCGGAGCCCCGTATCTGAACGCGGTAACCAGACCGCCGAATTTGTTATCAACCACGCTGTTTTCGTATCCGGCAATTTCAAAAGCGCGATACATAATTTCCGGACTATGGTTGCGCACCGCACCGGAAGCCAGTTCCACACCGTTGCAGACCAAATCGAACTGATAGGCCAAAATATCCAGCGGATTTTTGGTATTAAGCGCTTCCAAACCGCCCTGCGGCATCGAGAACGGGTTATGCGAAAACTCCACGGCGCCGGTTTCTTCGTTTTCTTCATAAAACGGAAAGTCCACAATCCAACACAGCTTGATTGATTTCTTATCAAACAAATCAAGCGCTTCGCCAATCATATTGCGAACAACACCGGCAAACTTGTTGATGACTTTTTTCGCTCCGCCCATAAAGAACACGGCATCTCCGTCTTTAACGTCAAAGGTTTGCTTCAATTCAGCCAATTTTTCTTCGCTGAAGAACTTGGCCACGCCTTTGGCACCGCCGTCGGCAAAGGCCACATAAGCCATGCCGCCCATTCCCTGCTCTTTGGCATAAGCATCAAACTTATCAAAGAACGAACGCGGTTTGTTGCCGGCATTCGGGGCCTTAATTGCTCTGATTTGCTCACCGTTGGCAACTTTGGCATCGTATACGCCGAAACCGGAGTTATTGAAAAACGGCGTAGCATCGGCAATAATCAACGGATTGCGCAAATCCGGCTTATCGCTGCCGTATTTAAGCATTGCTTCACGGAACGGAATGTGGATAAAAGGTGCCTGACTTACGCTTCTGCCGTAAGCAAATTCGTTGAAAATCGTACCCATCGTGTGTTCAATGACTTTCATCACATCTTCCTGAGTGGCAAAAGACATTTCCATATCAAGCTGATAAAACTCGCCCGGCGAACGGTCGGCACGCGGATCCTCATCGCGGAAACACGGAGCAATCTGGAAATAACGATCAAAACCCGAAACCATTAACAGCTGTTTGAACTGCTGCGGCGATTGCGGCAAGGCATAGAATTTGCCCGGATTCAAACGTGAAGGCACCAAAAAGTCGCGGGCGCCTTCCGGCGAAGATGCGGTCAAAATCGGAGTTTGATATTCGTTGAACCCCTGTTCGTTCATCAGGCGACGCATCTCGGAAATTACCTTGCAACGCAGCAAAATATTATTGTGAAGCACATCGCGGCGCAAATCCAAAAAGCGGTATTTCAAGCGCAATTCTTCCGGTTCGTTGCATTCGCCGACCACCTGTACCGGCAGCACATCGGCGGCGGAATATACGATAACTTCCTCGGCTTTGATTTCTATATCGCCGGTCGGCATATTTTTGTTGACGCTTTCGCGCGCCACCACTTCGCCGATAATACCGATAACGCTTTCAACTCTGATATCTTTAATTTTATCAAACAAATCGGACGAGCTGTCAAAAACACATTGTGTAATGCCGTAATGATCTCGTAAATCGATAAAGCACAAATTGCCCAAATTACGTTTACGATGTATCCAGCCGGCCAACTTAACCGATTGACCGATATGTTCCGCCCGCAGTTCTCCGCAGGTATGAGTCCGATATTCGTTCATTATTTCCTCTTTATTTATTAAAACTACTTACCTGTTCTAAAGCCAATTTATGATAAAATCAACCCTAAATTAAAAAAATATTAAGCACTGTTTGTTATTATATCGGCGGAGGAAGAAAAATGCTTTTGATTGACAATACCGAAAAACTGAATGATTTTTGTAAAATTTTGCAAAAACAACCGTTTATAACCGTTGATTCCGAATTTATCCGCGAACATTCGTATTATCCGAAACTATGTCTGATACAGGTGGCTTATGACGGCGATTCGGCCATCATCGACCCGCTTTCCAAGGCCGATTTGTCCGCGTTTTTTGAAGTTTTGCAAAATCCGAATATTGTCAAAGTGTTTCATTCCGGCAAACAAGATATTGAAATATTCTACAATTTGACCGGACAAACTCCGAAAAACGTGTTTGATACGCAAATTGCCGCCATGGTCTGCGGTTTTGCCGAGAATATCGGCTACGGCAATCTGGTGCGCGAGATAACTCATGTCGACTTGGATAAATCGCAACGTCTGACCGATTGGAGTCTGCGTCCGCTCGACGAATCGCAGCTGCAATATGCTATCTGCGACGTGACTTATCTGGTTGATTGCTACAAATACTTAAAGAATTATATGGAAGAACATAATCGCACCGATTGGGCCGACGAAGAAACCTGCAGTTTGTGTGACGAAAGTGCTTATTGCATCGAGCCGGAAGAAGCCTGGCTTCGCGTAAAGCACAACGCCCACTCCCCGCAATTTTTGGCGGCGCTGAAATATTTGGCCGAATGGCGCGAACGGCGGGCGCAAAAGTTCAACACTCCGCGCTCCGGTATTCTGAAAGATGAAGTTCTGCTCAATATTGCTAGTGCCTGCCCGAAAACGATTGATGATTTGAAACACGTGCGCAATCTCAAAGGCGAAATCGCCAACGGCCGTTTGGGTGCGGAAATTATGGAGGCGCTGGATAAAGCCCGCCAAAATCCGATGCCGTCCGATGTTTGCCGTGCCGACCGTAAACAAAGCTGTAATATTCCGAATCACGAACAAAGTCTGGCGGAAATATTGAAGTTATTGCTCAAAATCAAGAGTCAGGAATCCGGCGTAATCGCTCGTCTGATTGCCTCGGACGAAGATTTGCGCCATATCATTTTGAACCAACCGGAAAACACTCATACCATGCAAGGTTGGCGCTACAAAATATTCGGACAATTTGCCGAACAGTTGTGCAAAGGTAAGTTGACTATCTCGTATAATCCGAAAAAGAAGTGCATCGAATTTAAATAATTATATACAATAAATGTGATAAATTACAGAAAACTCTTGATAAGGCGTTGCGTTGTCTGTATTAATTATACAGTTTAATTTTTGAGGACATAGCTTATGCCTTTGCTGATATTTTTCTTCGGCTACATGTTTTTTGCTTCCGCAAATTGGGTAATTCGCAAATACGGTCCGGTTACCTACGAGCAGATAATCTTTCATTTGAATATGCCGTTCAGCTCTGAAATACGGTTAGTTTTGAGTTATTTGCAAAATACTGTGATGACCGGTGCCATTATTGCGTTGGTGTTATGGATTTTATTTTCGCAAAAATATCATTGGAAGTTTAAAAAAATCGAAAACTGCCGAAATTATATATATCGGCATCGTTGGGACATATCGCTGCTATGGTTTGTTTTTTGCGTGGTTTACTATTGCCTTAAGATGAATGTTTGGGCGATGATTAATCATCAGCAATATAAGCGGCTGACTTCAAATTTTTACGAACAATATTATGTTTATCCGCAGCAAACACAAATCACCTTTCCGGAACATCCGCGTAATTTGGTTATCGTGTTTATGGAAAGCATTGAAGCAACTTTTGCCCGCACTCCTCTGCACGATTATTGGAATGCCGATTTAATCCCGGAGCTGCACGCTCTGGCCGATAACAACATCAACTTCAGCGATAATCCGTACATCGGCGGCGCCCACCCGGTTGACGGCACTCAATGGACTCAGGCCGGATTGTTTGCAAAAACCTGCGGTGCACCGATTCAACTGCCTATCCGCGAGGCCAATTTTTTCCAGCCGAAACAGGATTTTTACCCGAATGCGTGGTGTATATACGATATTCTGCGCGAACAGGGTTATAACGAAAGCTTCATGATCGGCTCAAACGGCGAATTCGGCGGCATGGACAGGTTTGTTAAAACTCACGGCAAACAGCACTTTGCGGATACGTTATACTTTACTCGCTCGATGAGCAAACTGGCTTATAAAAAACGGCGGCAAAATATGCCGGACGAACAGTTGTTCCCGTTGGCTAAGGAAGAACTCGGGCGGTTGGCCGCAGAAGAAAAACCGTTTGTGTTTACGCTGATGACCTTGGATACGCATTTCGGCACGCAGGATTTTTCCGACAAGCTGTGCGAGCGCGCTTACGGACCGGACAACAACTTGCAAAACGTGGTTTCGTGCGCCAGCCGGCAAATCAACGATTTTGTGGAATGGCTGCAGCAACAGCCGTATTATGCAAACACCACCGTGGTTCTGCTCGGCGATCATTTGATGATGAATGATGCTTTTACTCCGGAAATGAATCGTAAACCGCTGAATATTTTCATTAACTCTGCCGTACCGGCGCAAAATGCCAAAAACCGCGTATTTACTCCGTTTGATATTTATCCGACGATTGTGGAGAGTATGGGCGCGCAAATTGACGGACACCGTTTGGGACTGGGTACTTCGCTGTTTTCCGCCGTACCTACGCTGACGGAAGGAAAAATATCGTTGCAGGATATGAATATCGAAATCCGCAAATCGTCTAAAATTTATGATTGGCTGCTTTACGGCAGACAGCTTGAAGAATAAAGTTTTATCTGCGGTATTCGCTCGCCGGATAGCAACCTAAAATCCGATAATCTTCCGAAAAGAACTTCAACTCGGACAGGGCATATTGCAAGGCGCGTGAATGAACGTGTTGCTCCACCTCAATATAGAACTGCGCCGAAAAGAACTTGCCGTTGATTAAATAGCTTTCCAGTTTGGAAATATTGATGCCGTTGGTGGCAAATCCGCCCAAAACTTTGTACAGCGCCGCCGGAATATGTTTGGTCACAAACACGATTGATGTAATGAAACGGCCACCGTCGTTTACCGGAAACTCCTCCTCTTTTTGCATAATCAAAAAGCGTGTAGTATTGTTATTGGCATTTTCAATATTGGCTGCCAAAATATCCAATCCATAGATTTCCGCCGCCAGTTTAGAAGCAATCGCCGCTTTGGTTTTATCTTGCTCCAGCGCAATTTTTTCGCATGATTTGGCCGTATCGATACGCGAAATTGCCTTAATGCTGTGCGCCTTTAAAAATTCCGAGCATTGCGCCAGTGCCTGCGGGTGCGAGGCCGCACTTTGGATATCTTCCAATTTAGCGCCTTTCACGGCCAAAAGCTGATGCTCGATACGCATAAAATGCTCGCCGACAATATGCAAACCGGCTTCCGGCAATAAAAAATGCACATCGCTGACGCGTCCGGCATTGGAATTTTCTACCGGTATTACCGCCTTATCGACATCGCCGTTTTTGACAAGCTCCATCGCTATTTCAAACGTATCGCACGGAATATACTCCTGCTCCGGAAACAATACACCGCAGGCAATATGCGAATAAGCGCCCGGCACGCCCTGATATGCAATTTTCATCATTGATTTATCCTTTCTCAAATTCGCCTCAAAATAAATAAAAAGCGCAAAGAAGTCAAGCAATGCCGTAAACGGTTGTTTATAATAAAGGATAAAGCGGGTGCTCTTATTTTATTTTCAGAAATTCCAGGCCAGACCGAACAGCGCGCGATAATCGTTGGAAGCTTTGCGATGCTCCGGGTTAACTCTGACATCAAATTCGCCGCTGATACTCAGATTCTCGCTCACGGCCTTGTTGCCGTAGAGCGCAAACTTATACTCACGCTTGGCCGGTTTCATACTTGCCGCGTATTGTTTCCGGTACACTTCGTCCGAATAATAGTCGCGGCCGCTTGCCATATCCACATATAACTTTCCTTGTTCAATCCGCAACGGCGACGAAATTCTGAAGCCGAAATCGGTGGACTTATTCCATTTATAATTGGCATCAACGGCAAAACTGTTGCTGACCAACCGGCTTGTGTGCAACATATTTGAATTAAACGCCTGTGCATCGGTCCAGCCCTGATAATAACTTCCGCTTAAGGTAACTTTCGGCGTAATGTTATAGCCGGCCCTTACTCCGGTATAATAGGTTTTACTCTCCGGCAGACCGAAGGAGCCGAAACCGGTCAACCCCAGCAAGGCCTCGTCTTCATGTAACATACCTGCAACAACTGCCAGAGACACCTTGCGGGTCGGGCGGAAAGTCAGCTCGCTGCCGACGGAATATGCGATTTCTTTAAATGTTCTGTCATTAAAATCTTCATCTCCGCCGTATAAACCGTTGCGTCCGGCAGCAGCCTGCAATTTGAAACCGTACTTCGGCGTAAGGTCGTAGCCTACCGACGCACCGTAAGCCGAATTGAACGACATAAACGGATTACTTAAATCGGCGGTATTTTTATCGGTTGCGGTATATCGGGTATTCTCGCTGAAGAAAAAGCTGCTCGACAACTTATCGGCTTTATATTCCGTATTCACAAAGCCCAATCCGCCGTTTTGGCCGGCAGAAAGCGGCGCCTCGGCATACGCAAAGCGCAAATTTCCCTCTTTTTTGTGTTTGATACCGGTATTCGGCACAATGTAGCCGACGTCGTTTTTAAGCGCTTTATAGCCGGCATGCGTCACCGTCACATAATTTGCGGCAGAAACATCAAACGGACGATAATAACGGTCAAACAGCGTTATGGTTTCCGGCAACGCCTCCATAATAGCATCAGACATATTCGGAGAAACCGTCAAATTGGCATTACCCATATAAACATACGGCGTTTCAACCGAAGTACCGGAAAGTGTAGATATACCGTTTGCCGGCGGAATGTATACGCTGACCGCGCGCCCCAAATCCAACAAACCGGCGCCGAAATTATTTCTGAACTCCTCGGAATCGCCGCTTATTTGACCGCCTCCGTCTCCGTCTCGTCTTCTTGCATCCGTTTTATTGGCGGTTGCCAACAGAATTTCTATAACCTCAGATGAACGTAAAAACGGATATGCGGATTTCAACACGGCAATACTGCCCGTTACCACAGGTGCGGCCATAGATGTACCTTGCATTCTGTAATATCCGCCGCCATCCGATTGTTCCAACGGGATAGTTGAATTTATACCGAAAGTTCTAAATGTTTCATCGTTTATCGTAATTATACTACGTCCCGGAGCGGCAATACAATATGCCGCCGTTGAACCGCACATATTAGAACCCGAATATAAGGAATAATGGCTTAAAGAACCGTCGGCATTAACAAAAACATTGGCATTTACTACAACAAGCGTCAACAGTTTGCTGAAATCAACATCGACTTTGGCGGCCTCTATACGGACTTGTTGTTCGGCCTCGCTGAGAGAGTAAAAGTCATCGCCCAATCGGTGATGATCCATAATCGTAAAGTTGCCCAAATTTTTAATTCCGGCTTCCGGGTCCGGTTCGGGTTTACCGTTATTACCGGCGCTGTCCACCCAAATTATGCCGTCGGTTACGGTTCTTCCGGTGTTCGGATCGGTGGAGTATGTGTTTCCGTCTATAAAATCCTTGGCCATAGTCAGATAAGTAAGGCTCTTACCGCTACCGAAATAGGCGGCGGCGGTGGCGGCATTATCCGTGTCGGTTGCCGGTTCGCCGAAACTGGTATTTACGGCAACTGCTCCCGTACTTAATATATCCGCTGTCGGTATATGTAAAATTTCCGCTCCTATACCTATACTGTTGTATGTTCTGCGCACAACATAGATATCGGTGTTGGCAAATGCCACTCCCATCATTCCCACATCGCTCTGATTCCAACTTGCCCCGGCAATTCCCGCAACGTGAGTGCCGTGTGCGAGAGTAGAACTGGACTGAATCGGTTCAAGAACAATCCCCGATATCGGATCCACATCATAAAGTAAAGCATCTCTGTCATAATCATCGGCATAATGGGCGGCACCTTCGGCAAACTTTTCCGCATCATATTCTTCCGAGACCATTATAACCTGTCCCGGGGTATCGCCGTATAACTCCGCCCGATTTTTGGTCGTGTTATAAACCCAGCAGTTGGTGGTATCTCCGTTGCGACAAGGGCCGAAATCATAATTTTTACCATATACTTTGCTGCGACCGTTAACATCGGTAAATTCCGGATGGTCAACATCAACACCGGTATCCCAAATCACCACGAGATTGCGTTCGTGCGAGCGGTCTACCACATTTCCGTCCTTGTCGCGACCGAGCAATATAACATTATTGTCTTTATCATAGCCGTAAATCTTGCTGTATGCCTCAGCCGCATTAATTGAGCGCAAAATGCCGCCTTCAGACACTTTAACCCCTTCATCCATCCATTCTCTGGTTTTTTTGGTAACCTCATGGTAGGTTACGGAAGTTTTATAGAAGGTACTTGTGCCCCAATATTCGTCATAAACAACTCCGCCTTCGGTTTCAAAATCCGCCACCGTAAAGTAGGTAATATCCTTGGTGGAATCATTACCGCCGGCACTGTCCACACCGTCGCCGACGGTACTGTTACCGTTGCCGGCATTACCGTTGCCTTCGTTCCCGGTCCCTTCATTATTGCCGATATTGTTGTTATCGTTATTTCCGGAATTGCTGTCATTACCGCCGGTCTGGGTGTTATTATCATTACCGCCGCTCTGGCTGTTATTATCATTACCGCCGGTATTATTATCATTACTTCCGGTATTGTTTCCGCTGGTATTATTATCGTTTCCGCCGGTTTGGTTGTTATTGTTGTTATCACTATCGCCGGTATCGCTGTTATTGTTACCGTCGCTATTGTTATTGCTTGTATTTTGCGCCGAAGATGATGAATCGCTATTTGACGAGCCGTGATGAGATGTTGCCAAAGCAATACCTCCGGCAACGGCCGCCACGCCCGCTCCGCCGATAAGCGCATATTTTCCGTATGATGTCGGTTTTTCTTTCATACACGGTGCGTCTGGATCAGCCCCGTATTGCAACAAAAGGTCATAAGCCTGCCATTGTCCCTGTTTATAAGCCATACACAGCGGAGTTTGCCCCGAAGCATCCGCGGTATCTATCGAAACACCGCCGTGTATATAAGAAACAATACCGTTAGTATCATTTGCCAAGGCTGCCTGATAAATATTATCGCTCACTCCGGAGGCATAAACCGCCGTAGCTGGAATAAACATCAATCCGGCTAAAAAAGGACCATAACCATACTTCATATCTAAGCTCCAAATATACGGACCCACATTTTATGGTATTTATAGCACGGCAAACGTTAAAAAATACATAATATACTTAAACGACAAGCGGCCTATTTATAATAAGTTTTTACCTTATACAGCGGAATTTTGCCGAACAGTTTGATATACTTCTTTCCCTCATACTTTCTTACGGTCAATAACGGTATACAATCGAATAAATAGCATTTATGAAAACTTCTCTCGATTTTATCAATAAAATACTGATAAAAAGAATACGGCAATATTTTGCGTACTTCTTCCGCAAATTCCCCTTGCATTTCCTGCGGTATCAAATCATAAAATCCGGTTAAATTATTGGTATACCACAGCCAAAATTCGTCGCGGATGATATCTGCTCTGGGATTTTTATTAAACGATTCGACCACAATATCTCTGATTTTGAGTGTTTCAAAATTGCGTTTATGCCGTTGCACCGAAAGCGTGTTCCGATGGCGACGATAAAAATAAAGCGGCTCCGCCAACAGATATATATCGCCCAACTTAGGATATAACTTCAGCATAAACACCGAATCTTCAAAAGGGATAATATCGAAACGCACGTCTTGCAAAAGTTCTCTTTTGAACAAAAAACGCCATACATGAAAAGCACCGCCATAAATTCTGTTACCGAGTTTTTCATACGAAGTTTTAATATCTTTCTTAACATCCAGATATTCAATAATATTCTTATTTTCTTCCTCGTAACTCCACGCGTTGCAACCGGCCATATCGACCTTTTCGCGCTCCATGGCATTATACAGCTTTTCATACATGGTTACATCAATAAAATCATCGGAATCGATAAACGATATATATTTGCCGCGCGCCTTATCAAAACCGTTGTTGCGTGAGGCGCTCAACCCCATATTATGCGGATTTGATATAACTCTGACCCGCTTATCTTTGGCCGCATACTCATCGCAGATTGCCCGCGAATTATCTTTCCCGCAATCGTCAACCAGAATTACCTCAATATCCTTAAAGGTCGAACCGAGAATACTGTCCAAACATTGCGGCAGATATTTTTCTACGTTATAAACCGGCACAATTACCGATATTTCAGGTGTTTTATCGCTCATTATATTACTCCCCGTACTTATAAAACTCAAACGCCGCCGACACAATGCCGACGGCGCTCAAATCAGTTAAGATTATTTGTTTTCCAAATCTTCACCGGTTTCTTGGTTAACCCGTTTAGCCGACAGCTTAATCTTGCCGCGGTTATCGGTACCCAAGCACTTAACCCACATTTCGTCGCCTTCTTTATAGAAGTCGGAAACCGAGGCAATACGTTCGTTCTTCACTTCGGAAATATGAACCAAACCTTCGGTCTGACCTAAGAAACGAACAAATGCGCCGAAGTCCATAATCTTGGTAATCGTACCGTGATAGATTTTACCGGCTTCCGGCTCGGCCACAATACCGATAATGATTTCAATCGCCTTCTGACAATTTTCATTATTATTGGAAGCAATCGTTACCACACCGTCATCGGTAATATCGATTTTGGTGTTGGTTTTTTCGATAATTTCGCGAATAACCTTACCGCCGGTACCGATAACCTCACGGATTTTATCGGTCGGAATCATCATGGTATGAATGCGCGGTGCCTTCGGAGAAATTTCCGGACGCGGTGCCGCCAAAGCCTTAGCCATTTCGCCTAAGATATGGATACGGCCTTCATGTGCCTGTGCCAACGCATTTTGCATAATTTCTTTGGTAATCGACGTAATTTTAATATCCATCTGCAAAGCGGTTACGCCGTCTTTGGTACCTGCTACCTTAAAGTCCATATCGCCGAGGTGGTCTTCATCGCCCAAAATATCGGTCAAAATCGCCACACGGCCGTCATTTTCTTTAATCAAACCCATAGCAATACCGGCAACCGGCTTTTTCATCGGCACACCGGCATCCATCAACGACAAGCAGGTGCCGCATACGGTTGCCATGGAAGAAGAACCGTTGGATTCCATAATATCGGAAACCACGCGCAAGGTATAAGGGAAAGTTTCCTTGTCCGTCGGCAACATCGGATGAATGGCGCGCCAAGCAAGCTTACCGTGACCGATTTCGCGACGTCCCGGAGTACCCAAACGACCGCATTCGCCAACCGAAAACGGCGGGAAATTATAATAAAGCATAAAATCTTGCTTATATTCAGGCATCAAACCGTCAACAATCTGCGCATCATCAGGTGTACCTAAAGTAGTAACCACCAAGGCCTGTGTTTCGCCGCGGGTAAACAAAGCCGAACCGTGTGCTTCCGGCAATAAGCTTACTTCACACTGAATCGGACGCACCGTTCTGGTAT
>JAEEMQ010000044.1 GCA_016283295.1 Alphaproteobacteria bacterium | reverse complement strand
GCAGATGTCCGCTCTTGCCGGTAATGCAAACGAAAAACACCACAGCGCTACCGCCATCACGCCCAATATACACCGGGATATATATTTATTTATGCGCATCGTTTTTCTCCTTTTAAACGTATATATACATTTTGCATTATAGCACATTTTTATATGTTTTGTATGAATTTTATGTTAAATTTATGCCATATTAAAACATTTTTTTGCGAATCGCATTTAGTGGGCATCGTTCCAATTATCTCCGGAGCCGACCTCTGCCACCATTTTAACTGCCGTATCTGCAGCATTTTCCATAATGGTTTGCATAAGTTCGGCAACTTGCGGCACAATATCTTCCCGCGCCTCGACCACCAGTTCGTCATGAACCTGCAACAACAAACGAGCATCCCATCCGCGCTCTTTCAAAGCGCTGTCTATCCGTTGCATCGCCAACTTAACAATATCGGCCGCACCGCCCTGAATCGGAGCGTTTATTGCCGCACGCTCGGCAAATGACGACACCCGATGATTTTGGTCGTTTATCCCTGCCACCGCGCATTTGCGACCGAACGGTGTTTCCACATAACCGTAACGATGAGCAAAAGCCATGGTCTTATCCATAAAGGCTTTGACTTCTGGCATAATCGCAAAATACGAATCGATATATTGTTTAGCCATATCGTGCGTAACGTTGATTTGTTTGGCTAAACCGAACTGCGATATACCGTAAATTATGCCGAAATTAATGGCTTTGGCGCGGCTGCGATGTTCGCGGTCTACTTTATCCGGAGCCAACCCGAACACCCGTGCCGCCGTCGCCGCATGAATATCCACACCGGCCGCAAATGCTTCTTTTAAGGCCTTTACGTCGGCAACCGAAGCCATCAGCCGCAGTTCCATTTGGCTGTAATCGGCGGCTACCAGTTTATAGCCTTTTTTGGCTTCAAAACAGGCGCGAATCTTACGTCCGATGTCGGTACGATTCGGAATATTCTGCAAATTAGGATTGGACGAAGCCAAGCGTCCGGTATTAACCACCGTTTGTGCAAATGTCGTATGCACGCGGTTTTGCGAATCGCGCGCCTCCAACAGAGCGGTAGTGTAGGTTGACTTGAGTTTGGCATAGGTACGCCACTCCAAAATTTTGGCGGCAATAGCGTGTTCCTCCGCCAGTTGTTCCAAAACCTCGGCGCCGGTATTATAGCGTCCGGTTGCGGTTTTCTTGCCTTTCAGCCCCATTTTTTCAAACAAAATATGCCCGATTTGCATCGGCGAATTGATATTGAATTCCTCACCGGCCAGGGCATAAATTTCTTTTTCAATGTCCGCCATCTGCTTTTCAAATTCCAAATCAAGCTCGTGCAACGCCCGACTGTTGACCGTTATTCCGGCATCTTCCATACCCAGCAACACCGCCGCCAAACGCCGATCAAGATTTTCATAAACATAGTTTTTCTTTTCGCCGAATAAGCGTTCTTTGAGCAACGGATAAAGCCGCATCGCGTAATCTGCCGCCGCAAACACATAATCACCGTATTCCGCCGCCGTAAAATCTATTTTATCGCGCGAAGACGGCGCTTTGGGCGTGGGGAGCGGCTTATCCAAAAACATTTCGGAGAGCACCGGCAACGTATGTTCATGGGTTGAACTGTCCAAATCGTACGACATAATCGCCAAATCATCATACGGCCACAAATCAAGTTTTTCGCCGCAGAGAGCATTCAATCGATGCCACTGCGTTTTAATATCGGCGGCAATTTTCAAAATGTCTTTATCGGTCATGATTGCCCGCAAAAATTTAATTGCCGCCGCAAATTCGATACCGGGTTGTTGCGACGATTCAAACGCAAACAAATCATTACCGGAAAATTGCTGCGGCAAAGGCAGATACCAGGCTGTGTACGCTTCGGGACTCAAAGCGATACCGACAACATCGCGGCCATCATACATTACCTGAAATGCCGCCTGACCCGAAGCTTTGATTTTTCTGTATAAATCTTCGAGTTGCGGACGGTTTTCGATTTTTTCGTAATGCGTTTGCCGAATCGGCGCGGATTTTACGGTGTCGGCAACATTACCGGCCGCCGCACAGCGCTCCTCTGCCCATTTTTCAATTTTCGGCCGAATGCTTTTGAAACCGTATTTATCGATAAATGCCAGCAAATCGTCGTTTTGCGGTGCCTTGCATTTAAATTCTTCCAGCTGATGTTCCACCGGCACATCATCTTTCAGCGTAACCAATTTGAGCGAAACCTCGGCATCTCCGCGATGTTCGAGCAATAATTCGCGGCGTTTCTGCTGCTTGATTTTATCGGCATTGTCGAGCACTCCCTGCAACGAACCGTATTCGTTTACCAGTTCGGCGGCGGTTTTCGGACCGATACCCGGCACCCCCGGAATATTATCGATTTTATCGCCGGAAAGTGCCTGCACATCAACCACCTTATCCGGATAAACCCCGAATTTTTCTTTGACGTCTTCCGGAGTGTAGAACTTATCCTTCATCCCGTCATAATACGCCACACCGTCTTTTATCAGTTGCATCAGGTCCTTATCGGCCGAAACCACTACCGCTTCTTTGCCCGAATCGAGCGCCTGCCGAGCATAAGTTGCGATTAAATCATCGGCCTCGTAGCCCTCCTGCATAACATAAGGCAATCCCATCAATTCCACCGCCTGATGAATCAAATCAAACTGCGGAATCAAGAGCTCCGGTGTTTCGGCGCGGTTAGCCTTATAATCGGCGAAATAATCGTTGCGAAAATTCTGCCGTTTGGCATCAAACAGCACCACGCAATAATCACACGGAATATTATTGAGCAAACGCATAAACATTGTTACAAAACCGTATACGGCATTAACCGGAGTACCGTCCGGCGCCGTCATGGTCGGCAAGGCATAAAACGCGCGAAAAATATATCCCGAACCGTCGATAAGGCAAACTTTACTCATATTTTTTCTCCCTCTTGCGATAATATAATCCCGTTTTGCCGGCGGCGCAAAGTATTTTAAATTTTGCCCCAAACTTTATGATTTCTTTAACTTCTGAGGCGCATAATATCCGGCAACGAATAATGAGGGTAAAATGACTGCAACAAATGTTAAAACCAACAAAAGCAAAACCGCATCCGGCAAATTAAAACGCGAAAACGCCGGACGGCAAAACCAGACTTTACGCAAACAACCGACCGCCAAACCAAAGAAAAAAGCAGGAGGCAAAAAACACCGCACTTCGTGGAAACGGCGGCTGTTTAAATGGCTGTTTTTGAGCGGATTGGCGCTGTTTTTGCTGCTCTGCGGCTATGTTTTTTATTGTTATATTACCATGCCTGACATTCAAAAGGCCGTGGCACGCACTCGTCAGCCTTCTACCGTAATTATGGCAGAGAACGGCAACGATATTGCCAAGTTCGGCAACATTTACGCGCAAGTGATTTATCCCGATAATCTGCCGAAGAATCTGACCAATGCCGTTATGGCCATCGAAGACCATCGTTTTTATAAGCACTTCGGCTTTGATGCCTTCGGCTTTACCCGCGCCGCCTTTACCAACGTTTTCCGCAAGCGTTATGCACAGGGTGCCTCAACCATAACCCAGCAAGTGGCAAAAAACATTTTCCTGACCCCGAATAAAACCGTACGGCGCAAGGTGCAGGAACTGTTACTGGCGCTGTGGCTCGAAAAGAAAATGAGCAAAGAGCAGATTATGGCGCTGTATCTTAATCGCGTGTACTTCGGCTCGGGCAATTACGGCGCCGATGCGGCCGCCAACTGGTATTTCAATAAGAGCGTATACGATTTGAATTTGCACGAAGCCGCTATTTTGGCCGGTATGCTGAAAGCACCGAATCGCTATAATCCGATTTTGCAAAGAAAAAAGGCGTTGGAGCGGGCCGCCGTGGTGCTGAAAAATATGCGAAAATACAAACTGATCAGCGATAAAGAATATAAACAGGCGCTTGATATGCCGATCGGCAACGGACAGGAATATCGGGTGGTTGGCGGCAAACATTTTGCCCAATACGTGTACGATAAAATCAATGAATTTATCGGCGAACGTACCGAGGATATCGTGGTAATGACTTCGCTCGACCAAAAATTACAGGAAACCGCCGAAAAAATCTTGAGCCAAAAAATTGCGGCGGCCAAAGATAAAAACGTAAGCGAGGGCGCCGTCGTAATTTTGGATAAAACCGGTGCCATCAAGGCCATGGTCGGCGGTGTTGATTATAACCGCAGCCAGTTCAACCGCGCAACGCAGGCGCGCCGACAGGCCGGTTCGTCTTTCAAACCGTTTGTGTACCTGACTGCCCTACAAGTGGGATTTACGCCATCGAGCATTATTTCCGACGCGCCGATTACCGTGGGCAAATGGAAGCCGGAAAACTACACCAAGCGCTATTACGGCGATGTTTCACTGACTTATGCTTTGGCGCAATCGCTCAATGCGGCAACCGTGCGTCTGTCACAGGAATTGTATCTCAAAGACATTGCCGCCAACGCGCACAAAATGGGCATAACCACCGATTTGGCGCTGACACCTTCCATGGTTTTGGGAACAAATACGGTTAAAGTTATAGACATGGCAACTGCTTACGCCACGCTGGCCAACGGCGGTTATGAAGTTTGGCCGCACGCAATCAACGAAGTCGCCACCCACGACGGTCGGCAGATTTATTTGCGGCAGGAAGAAAAACCGGCACGAATTTTAGAAGCCGATGCGGTGCTTAATTTGACGCGGATGATGGAAGCCGTAATCAATCAGGGAACCGGCCGCAAGGCTCGTTTGCCGATATTTGCCGCCGGCAAAACCGGTACCACCCAAAATTATCGCGATG
>JAEEMQ010000043.1 GCA_016283295.1 Alphaproteobacteria bacterium | reverse complement strand
TAACTGGGGCGAAAAACTCGACCGCTATGCCCGCAACCAAAAAGTTCAGGACACTCTGCCGATTAATCAGCAAAGAACGATTAACCAGCAAAGATATTAATTTGTAAAAATCAAAAAGAAACGGCCGCCCCCATGGGAAGCGGCTGTTTTTATATCCGCATATTCTATTTCTTATCCGCGTATGGGTTATCGGCCTTGCGTACCGTGATGCGAATCGGAATCCCGCCCATATTGAAAGTCTGGCGCAGGCTGTTGAGCAAATAGCGGAAATACGACTCCGGCAACCCCTCCGGATTGCTCGAAAAAATATAAAACGACGGCGGCCGGGTTTTGGCTTGGGTAATATACTTCAACTTAATACGGCGTTTATTCTTGCCGAGCGGCGCCGGATTTTGCTCCTGCACATCGGCAAACCACTTGTTGAGCGGCGCGGTCGGAATACGCATATTCCACCGCTCATAAACCTTTAAGAGCGCGCGCATCAACTTATCAAGCCCCTCTTTTTTGAGCGCCGAAATGGTTACGGTCGGCACCCCGGCAGCCTGTGTCAGCGAAGTTTCCAGCTTATAATTGAGCTTTTCCAGCGCTTCCTTGCGCTTGGCAATATCCCACTTGTTGACGGCAATTACCAACGCCCGGCCCTCATCCAACACGTTGCGGGCAATGGTTAAATCCTGCTTATCAAGCACCGCGTCGGCATCCAAAACCAGCACCACCACCTGCGCCATATTGGCCGCATATTTGGTGCTTTCCACCGACATTTTTTCCAAGCTGTTGACTACTTTTGATTGGCGGCGCAAACCGGCGGTATCCACCAGATTAAACTTATGCCCCTGCCATGTCCACTCGGTAGTAATGGCATCGCGCGTCATACCGGCTTCAGGTCCGGTCAGCATCCGATTTTCGCCCAAAAGAGCGTTAACCAGGGTTGATTTGCCGACATTCGGCCGGCCGACAAACGCCACCTGAATCGGGCGATTATCTTTAATCGGTTCAAAATCATCGGGAATCGCGCCGATGGTTGCCACCTGCGGCGTTTCCGCCTCTTGCTTTTGCTTGGCTTCGTCAAGTTGCATCAGTTCCACATAAAGCGAATCGAATCCGATACCGTGCTCCGCCGAAAAAATAATCGGATCGCCGAGCCCGAGTTTATAGGCCTCGCCGATACCGTTTTCCTGCTGTTTGCCCTCGCATTTGTTGGCCAGCAAAATCACCGGCTTGTGCGTGCGCCGTACCAAATCGGCAAACTGCTCATCATAAGGCTGCACTCCGGCGCGGGCATCAAACAAAAACAAACATACGTCGGCTTCGGCAATAGCCATTTGCGTTTGCGTCCACATCCGGCTTTCCATATTGTCGGTGGTGGAATATTCATAACCGGCGGTATCTATCACCTCCAAATCCAAATCTTTGAACTTGGCCGGTGCCATTTTGCGGTCACGCGTCACTCCCGGCATATCGTGGACGATTGCCAGTTTTTTCCCGACTAAGCGGTTAAACAGCGTTGATTTTCCGACATTCGGGCGCCCGATGACTGCAACTTTAAGCACGTTTTTCTCCTATTTATAGGCCACGATTTTGGCGTTTGCCGTTGTAAAGATAATGTAGCCTCCGGCCGCAATCGGAGCCGAATTCAAATCTTCGTCGGTATCGAACTTATCTATTTGTTTGCCGGTTTGCGGGCTGAATACCAACACATTACCGTCAGACAGCGCAACCACCAGCTGATTATTCAACATAACCGGCGCATGAACCGTAATTTTGGCGGCTTTTTTGCCCAAATCAAGCGGCGAAGCCCACAACACGTTGCCTTTTTCTTTATCAACGGCAATCAGCTCGTTGTTATTGGTAGTCACAAACAGAGTATTGCCCGACAATATCGGGGTCAAAGTTCCGCCGATTTTCTTCTGCCACTTCGGCGCTCCGCTGCGCATATCAATCGCCGTAAACACATCGGCACTGCCCAAAAGATAAACTATGTTGTCGTCAATAATCGGCGATGCCTTAATGGTGTGCAAATAGGTCGAGGAATAAGCATAACTGTTTTCCACCAAATCGGTTCCCCATAAAGGCGTGCCGATAGTGGCGCCGAATGCCTGCGCTTCGCCGTTGGAAAATCCGGTAATAACCATATCGTTGGCTTTGCTGTATGCGGCCATGGCACCGCCCATCAGAGTGGTATTTTCCATGGCAATATCATAATCCCATAACACACTGCCGTCGTCGGCACTCAAAGCAAAGAAATGGTTGTCGGCACTCTGTACGAAAACTTTGCCGGCCGCAACCGTCGGGGCGATTCTGAGCGGCATACCCAAATTTCTTTCCCAAATTTTGCTGCCGTCCTCAATTTTGGCGGCAACCACCACTCCGAATCCGGTAGTGATGTAAATCGTATTTTTCTCAATGGCAAGGCCCACGCCTTTAAGAGCCATATCGCCGATATTAGCGTTTTCGGCCACCAATTCCACCTGCCACAGATTTTTACCGTCGGCCAGATTAAACGCGCTCAAACGTCCCTCGGCGTCAAGAGTATAAACCGTATTATTCTTAACGAGCGGCCGCGCCATCAACACCTCGCGCTTAGAGCTTCCGGTGCCGAAATCCGACTTCCATTGTTTAACAAAATCGGTGCTGACCGAAGCATTCGGCATTACATGACGCGCATTGGCTTCTTTTTGCAACCAATCGCCCGAGGTTGTTCCGGCAATCTTAACCTGGGCCGAACCGTTGGCCACATCAGGTTTGATTGCGGTTGACTCGGTTAATACCGAAATACGCGTGCCGACCGGCAATTCCTTTTTGGTGCACGCCCCTAAAACCAATACGGACAACAAACATCCGCATCCCAACAAAACACGTTTATTTAACATATTTACCCCTGAAAATTACATATCGCTGATTGATGACAACATATCCTGTATACGATTGCGGAAACCTTCCGGCAAATCTTTTATTTTCAAAATCTTGCCGTATATTTCTTTGGCATCTTCAACGTTGCCGTTTTTGATGGCGGACATTGCCAGCAAATCCTGAGCCGCCGGTGTCCACGAGCTTTTCTCCGCAATAAGCGGCTGTACCAACTTGGCAAATTCCTCATATCCGAGCGAATCCACCTTGTAGGTGGCCAACTTAATCAGCGCGATATTTCTGACTTCTTCGTTAACTTGTTTGTCTTCGTGCAATTTTTCCAAAGCGGCAAATGCTTCTTCCTGTTTATTTTCAACGAGTAAAACGTTGGCAATCTGCAACTTGGCGAAATCGCTGAATATACCTTGGTTATCTGCCGAAATTTTCTGCAATGCGGCAATGGTTTCGTTACTGTCGGTCTGCAACTGTGCCGCCGCCATATATTCCTGCGTGCGGTTTTGGTTGCGCAACATCTTCCACGCCTGAATCTTATCAAACGAAATCGCGGCGGAAACGGCCAATACCACAAAAGCGATAATCAGCAACCCGTATTTATTCCACAGTTCTTTCAGATTATCGTTTTTGACATCCTCGTCAACTTCCTGAATAAATGCATCGGTCAATTCCGGATTAACATCCGATAAATCGCGGCGTCCGCGTACCGGTGCTTTGGCTGCCGGTTTGGCAACAACATTGTTTTTAACGGTCGGTTCTTTTTTGGTTTTTACTGTTTTAGCCATTTTTCTTTCCTTTTTTTCAGATAACTGTTTTAATTTTTTTCATTCATAACAAAAAACAAAATATAAAGCAAATCATTTTTTACTTTACTATTTCCCTGATTAAGCAACCGCGTATCCAGCGCAAATCTTCTATCGGCATATTTTTACCGAAAACTATGCTGTTATCGTGCGAAATCACGGAGAGATAATAACGCTCGGTGAGCGGATTGTAGCCGATATCGACGGATTCAATATCTTCTTTGGGCAAAAATTCGGCATCCATCCGCAAAATCGAAAGATTGTGCCCGAGCACCACCTCAGAACGCGTGATAATCAGCACGTCTTTACTCAACACACACGCCGAAATAAATATAATCGTCGCCATACACAACAGCAACACTGCGGCGAATCCCCAAAATCCGATAATCGGCAGCAAAACGGCATAACTCTTGATTGCCACCGCAATAAATATACCCAAAGCCAGCGCGCTCGCAATGCATAAAATGGAATATACGTCAAAGAACAGTCGGCGCTCGCGGAAAATAACCTTATCTTTTTTGCGCTTGTATTGAATACTCATCGGCGCCTGTTCTTCCTCACGCAACAGCGCTTCCAAATTCCAGCGTTTGGCCATGGTTATCAAAGTCTTGCTCAGCTCGTTGTGGTTGCGCGAAACCAGACCGTGGTCGGTCATAAACAATGCCGGCATTTTCAACTTGGCGGCATAATACTCCCATTTTTTACGCACATCGTTACCGTCGGTAGAAATATACAGCGGCACCCGTTTTTTCGGGTCCTGATGATAGAGCTCGATAATATAGCGATTACGATTCATCAGCCCGAACTGGAAATATTCCACCATCAGCAAAACTCCGGTATAGGCATAAAGTTTATCGGTCAGAACCTGCGTGCCTCCCCACAGCGGATGATGTATTACTTTAACGTTTTCGCCGTCAAAATACACTTCTTTGCGCCGACGCATGGCAATAACGGACAGAAAAATTATCAACAGCCCGAACAGCACGATAAACGTATCAAAAGAATAGCGCATAACAAACAGCTGATGTGCCGTAAAACTTATATCGGTGCCAAAATCATAGCTCTCGTCGCTGCTCTGCAGAAAATACGCAATAATTTCAAAAGCCCCGAGCAAAACAAAAATCAGCCCGCAACCGAAGCCCCACCATGATATTTTGCGGGCAATTCGGTCGGTTTGCGTAACCGGCAGTTTTTCAATATCCAACTTAAAGTCGTGACTGTAATGTTTGGGAGCCGTATAGGTCATCTTTCTCTCCTTAAATTTAAGAACAGCTTCACTTTACACCCATAAAAAAATTTTTTCACTATTTTTTTTAAATAATGTTTGTTTTTATGATATTTAAGTGTACTATCTGCATATAAACGTTTTTAAAAATGGTGTAATTATGTTAAGTACAAATATATTTTATTCCGGCTACAATATGCTTTTCAGCATTCTGTCGCTTTTTATCGGTATCAGTTCGGTGTTTTTGGTACGCGGGTCCAAAGATTTCCGCGGGCTTTTGCTGTTTCAGCTCGGCGGGCTGATGATGATTTTGCTGACCTATATTACGACGCAGGACCATATCCTGTATAAAATCGGCCTGAACGACAATTTTGTGCGATTTGTGCTTACGCTGCTGTCCGCTTTGATTTCTATTTTATGGATAAATTCCGCGACCGAATTATACAATCACCGGCTGGCCAATCGCGAAGCCCTGACCATTTATACCACTTTGGCGGCAACCTTATGCGTTTATTATTCGTTTATTGATTACAATTCAGAATTTGCGTTATCTTTGCGGCCGATGTTTTTGATTTTGAGTATATCTTTGCTGTTTTTGAGCGGTTTGGTGTGTTTATACCGACAGACCAATATCGGCTATTTTCTGCTCTGTCTT
Source organism: Alphaproteobacteria bacterium (assembly GCA_016283295.1). GTDB lineage: Bacteria > Pseudomonadota > Alphaproteobacteria > RF32 > CAG-239 > RUG410. The sequence continues at coordinate 8,631 of JAEEMQ010000043.1, read as the reverse complement.
TCTTTGTTTATGTTGATGAGCAAAATCAGCGTTTCGGCTTTCTTTTATCAGTATAACTGGCTCAACCTTAATATTTTTAACTGGCTGTGGATTTATATTTTTGCCGTTGCCGTGATTTTTATGCGTTTCGGCATGTATCACGACGACTTAAAACATTCGTGGAACACCATTGATAAACTGAATTTGCAAATATCCAACATGATTAATACTTCGCCGTTTCCGATTATAATAACCCGGGCTGACGACAACAAACTTTTGACCATCAACAACAAAGCTTCGGCGCTGTTCGGCCTGACACATAAAGACGTGGCCTATCATAACCTTAACGAAATTTTGGTGGATGAACATAACCGCCGGAAGTTTTTTGAAAATTTGCTGTTGCACGGCGGTGTCGACGATTACGAAGTTATGGTGTGCAATTTGTTGAATGCTTCGCCGTTTTGGATGTCGGCTTCGGCCAAAAATATGGAATATAACAATATCGAAGCCAATTACATCACTTTTCAGGATATAGCTTTGCGCAAAGAACAGGAAAACAATCTGCAAAATCAGGCGCATAAAGACCCGCTGACCATGGCCTGGAATCGCCAATATTTTGAAAAATTCGTGCCGGAGCGCATCAAAGAGTGCATCCATAATGCGCAAAACTTCAGTTTATTGCTGATTGATGCCGATAAGTTCAAGAAAATCAACGATAAATACGGACATAAATTCGGCGACAGAGTGCTGATAGAGGTAGCGAAAATCTGCCAGAAATCGTTGCGCGACGATGATATTGTCGCTCGTTTCGGCGGTGAAGAATTTATTATTTTCCTCAACGATGCCGAACAGCGTTCCGCCATGCGCGTGGCCGAGCGTCTGCGCCAGAGCATTGAAAACAACGTATTCAAAGATGACGATGACGAAGCAGTAAAAATTACCGTCAGTATCGGTGTTGTTTCGTCGGAAAAAACCAACAGTTTGGAAGTTTTACTGCGCCAGGTTGACGACGCCATGTATTTGGCCAAACATAACGGACGCAACCAGGTTGCCGCCTACGACGAACAACAGTTGCGCTCGGTGCAAAACAAAAAATCCAAGTCCGGCAAGCGCAATATTCATCCGGTTTTCCAAAACGAGGAAAGCGAAGAAATCTCGCTGCTTGACAGCTACGGAAGTCAACCTTTGTAAGAGAAAAAAATGAGTTGCGCATATCAAAATATTTGCGGCGGATGTCCGCTGCGGGAGCTTAACGCCGAGGATTATCGTCGCCGCAAAATCGAGCATTTTCAAAAAATCGCGGCCAATCTCAAGCAAGACGAAATCCCCTTTGGCGAGCCGGTTTTTATTGCCGACGGACAGCGGCGCCGTGCCGAATTTACATTTCAATATCGCAAAGGCACGATAAGTCTGGGCTTTAATGCCGCGCAGAGTCATCAGTTGGTTGATATTGCAACATGTGCGGCTCTGACCCAGAATCTCAACAATGTGTTGCCGCAGGTGCGTGACTTTTTGCAAAAATTATGCGCAATAAAGAGCACGCAAAAAATCAAAACAAAATTCGTCACTTCCAATATTAATCAAGGCGAAATCTGGCTGACCGAAGCCGCCAACGGTATTGATATTTTGTTGGAAATCGATGAAAACATCACACTCGAACACCGTATGGAAATATGCGATTTTGCCACGCAAAATCCGGAAATTATCCGCGTTTCCATCGGCAAAAAGAACGCCCGTCCGGAAACGGTGGTGGAGAAAAGCAAGCCTCATATCATAATTGCCGAACACGAGGTATTTATTCCGGCCGGCACGTTTTTGCAGGCCTCGGCTGCCGGCGAAGAAGCCTTGACCGATTTGGTAATGAAATACATCGGCGACACCACCGGCAATATTGCCGATTTATTCTGCGGTGTCGGCACTTTTTCATATCCGTTGGCACAAAACATCAAAAACAAAATCACCGCGGCGGATTCTTCGGAAGAATTGCTCGATTGCTTTCAAAAAACCGTGAATTTTTTAACCATCCCGAACATAAAAATTTGCAAAAAGAACTTATTTAAATATCCATTTGAGGCGACGGAGCTTAAGAATTTTGTTGCCGTCGTGTTTGACCCGCCGCGAGCCGGCGCAAGCGCGCAAGTGCAGCAGATTGCCCTGACGAATCAGGCGGATAAGCCGCAAAAAATCGTTGCGGTTTCCTGTAATCCGCATACATTTATAAATGATGCCAATCAACTGCTCGCAAACGGTTACGTTTTGAGCGAAATAACCATGGTGGACCAATTTGTGTATGCCGAGCATTTTGAGTTGGTCGCTTTGTTTGAAAAAAAATAAAAGGAGCATAACATGAGTTTAAACAATATCAAACTGCAACAAATGGCAACCGCTTTGCGCGTTTTGAGTGCCGAAGCCATTAACAAAGCCAATTCCGGACACCCGGGAATGCCGCTCGGTATGGCCGATGTGGCGACGGTTTTGTTTGCCAAGTATTTGCATGTCAATCCATCGGACCCGCGTTGGTTCAACCGCGATCGTTTTGTGCTTTCGGCCGGTCACGGCTCGATGCTCCTATATTCGCTGTTTTATTTTCTGGGATATCCTGATGTTACCATTGAAGATATAAAAAACTTTCGCCAGCTCGGCTCTAACACCGCCGGACACCCGGAATACGGCCATTTGAGCGGTATCGATATGACTACCGGTCCGCTCGGACAAGGTATTTCTTCGGCCGTGGGTATGGCTTTGGCCGAGCGCGTGCTCAATGCCCGTTTCGGCGATGATTTATGCAACCACTACACTTATGCCGTTTGCGGCGACGGTTGCCTGATGGAAGGTATTTCGGAAGAAGCGATTTCGCTGGCCGGATTATGGAAATTAAACAAGCTGATTGTTTTTTGGGATAACAACAACATTACCATCGACGGCACGGTAGATAAGTCTAACGCCACCGACCAGATTGCGCGGTTTAAGGCCGTCGGTTGGAACACCATCAGCATAAACGGCCACAACTATGAACAAATTGCTGAAGCCATCGAGGCGGCGCAGCGTTCCGACAAGCCGACTTTAATTGCCTGCAAAACCGTAATCGGCTGCGGGGCCCCGAATAAATGCGGCACTCCGAAGGTACACGGCTCTCCGCTCGGCGAAGAAGAATTGGCCGCCATGAAAAAGCAACTGGGCTGGACGTATGCCCCGTTTGAAATGCCGGCGGAAATAATTGCCGCCTGGCGCGCCGCCGCTCAAAAATCGGCCGTGTCGTACGATAAGTGGAAGAAAGCCGCGGATAAAAATTACGACTTTATCAATTACATCAGCAACGTTTTGCCGCAAAACTGGGATAAGGCGCTGAACGAGCTGAAAGACAAGGCTGTTGAAGAACAAACCAAGGTTGCCACCCGCAAGGCTTCGCAAATGTGTTTGGAAAATATCGTTAAATACATTCCGCAAATTATCGGCGGTTCTGCGGATTTGGCCGCCTCGAATCTGACCTTTGTCGACGGGATGAAAACCATAACCGCCGCCGATTATGACGGCAACAACATTATGTACGGCATTCGCGAACACGCCATGGGGGCGATTATGAACGGTTTGGCGTTGCACGGCGGAGTTATTCCGTACGGCGGCACCTTCTTTGTGTTCTCCGACTATATGCGCCCGGCGATGCGGTTGGCGGCGCTGATGGGGCTGCGGGTAATCTATGTTTTGACCCACGACTCCATCGGGGTTGGCGAAGACGGACCTACGCATCAACCGATTGAACATCTGGCCGCTTATCGCGCCATGCCGAACATCAACGTATTCCGCCCGTGCGATGTGGTGGAAACGGCCGAAGCCTGGCAGTTGGCGCTTGAAGATGAACATACGCCGAGTATTTTGGCACTCTCGCGCCAATCGGTTCCGACCGTGCGTCACTCCGGCAAAGAAAACCTGTCGGCCAAAGGCGCTTATGTGATTTCGCCGAGCATTCATAAGCCGATGGCTACGATTATCGCTACCGGTACCGAAGTTTCGCTGGCGATTGAGGCACAAAAGCAGCTGGCGGCGGAAAATATCGGAGTTAATGTCGTATCCATGCCGTGTCAGGAATTGTTTGACGCCCAGCCGGAAGAATTCAAGCACGCGGTGTTGGGCAACCTGCCGCGAATCGCGGTTGAAGCCGGCACTTCTTACGGTTGGGAACGCTATGTCGGCGACAACGGCACCATCATCGGTATTGATCGTTTCGGTGCTTCCGGCAAGGGTAACGAGGTTTACGAATACTTCGGCATAACCGCGGAAAATATTATTGCCGGTGTCAAAAAATACCTGTAATTCCGTAATAAAATCATATAAATCGGTCGAAAATCAACATTTCGGCCGATTTTTTTTACGAAAACGCTTGACAAAATACTTAAAAAATGCTAAAAGATACGTTGCAATCGATATTAGTTAGATATAGTAGAACTTTCAAAAACAAATCGGATATGAAAACATCTGTTATTACCGGTACAGTGGTTACATTGGCAACCATTCCGGAATACCTGCCGGTTCTTTCTCGTCCTCAGATTGGCGAGTATTCGAATCCGTGGGTTTTGAAGATTCAGCCGTGTATCAAGCAGAAAAACGGCAAATATGTTGACCTTCGCACCGGTTGTGAGGTCAAGAAGTCTCAGTCCACTCTCGAGTGGCTCAACTTGTCGGGCACGGTATTCCGCTATCCCGACGGACACAATGTTCTCATTTCGAAGATGCTCGACGGCTCCAACAATTTCATCGTAAAGGAGATTGTCGAGAATGACATCAACAACATGATGATGCCGCGGAAGATCTTCGACAGAACGAAGGAGAAAAAATCTTCATAGATTAACCCCGATGACCTGACCGTCATCGGGTGTTATTTTTTTAAAAACTTGCGTTATCGCCAAAAGTAAACCCCGCCGCATTGTCGCGACGGGGTTATTTTTTCAAATGCAGATTTTATTTGTCTCTGCCGCTCTCATTCATGCGAGCATGGCTTACCATCGTTGTTTTGGACGGATCGCGTGCCTGCTTGTTTTCGGACGAGCGTTGCAGATAGCCGACGGCATGTTTGATAAAGCCCTTGAATGTCCACTTGCCCGGTTCGCCAACCTTGCTTTCGTGGAAATTCTGGCGTGCCGCCGCCGTTACCGGATGCGTAACCGGATTCTTCATAAAGTCGATACGTACTTTATTGGTATCCGGAATTTGACCGTTAACGCTCAACACTTCCTTTTGCGCCTTCTGGGCTTCCGCACTGCCGAGATATGCCGACAAATTATCGCTTACGGCTGTTTTATAGTCATTGCGACGGTTGCTCAGGAACTCTTCCAAAGTCTTACCCTTACCGGTTTCGGCATACTCTGCCAATACGCGTTTTTCATAATCTTTGTACTGTTCGTTCTTCTCCGGATCGGCGGCGACTTTTTTATCGCGCTTGCCGTCAAATTCGAACTTCGAACGCGGGTCTTCGCCGTAGATGATTTGATATTCATCCATAATCAAATCTTTGGTGATATCAACTTTCTCCGGTTTCGGTTGCGGTTTCGGATCAGGAATCGGAACAGGAATCGGCTCCGGTTTCGGTTGCGGTTTCGGCGTCGGGTCCGGAACAGGAGTCGGAATCGGCTTTTTCTTGAATACGCCGACAATCTTATCCGCCAACGCGCTGCCCATCTTGAAAGTACGCTTGGTCAGCGGCTTAAAGAAGGTACCGAAGGTTGCAATAATATTGCCGTGATAACGTACCGTTGTTGTGGTTATGCGGTCAATCGCCGGGGTATGTTTCCATTCGCCGATGCTGTCTCCGTGGTTAATATAGGTACCGAACTCCTTGCCGCCGTTCAAATCTTCAACCGGAATGTTAGCTCCGTCTCTGGAAGCATTGAACGGAATGCCCGAACCGTAAGTTTCGGTATTCGGCGTATAACCGATGGCATTATGAGTGCTGACGAACGGATTTACTTTCATAATCGCATTGTGTGCATCCATATTCATCATCAAGTGGCCGTCCGGTCCTCTCGGAATATTCAAAGCGTCAACAATCGAGTGATCCAAACCTTTGGTATCGGCCCAACTGTGCGTCATTACCATATTGTTACCGTGGGTATGAACGGTGCCGTGCGGCGTGTAGTTAATGGTATCGGTGTTGGTATTGGTACCGCCGTCGGCCAACATTACCAAAGCACGCTCCTCCGGGAAGTCAATACCGTGTGCTTTGTAAAATTCTCTAATATCGGCCAAATCCGCCTTGAGTTGCGCTTCATTGCCCTTATAGAAGTGGTCAAGCGTGTTCTGCGAGCCTTTAACCACCGCATCTTTATCATTGAACACAAATTCGTCTTTGGCGTCCTGAATGCGGGTTCTGGTTTCGTGCTGGCTTTGGAAAATACGATTATCCGGCACCAGTTTGTTAAAGGCGTCAATCGCCAGGTGCGAAGCTTCACGTCCCAAGAAACCGCCGCCGATGGTGGCACCGCCGATCAGCAATCCGCCGGCAATGGCGTCAAAGTTGTTGCCGCCGGCTTTCTTGATTTGTACATAGTTGGTGGTTGTACCGTTGAGCGCTCCCATGGCGATTGCTCCGTAGCCGGCCAGTTGTGCCATTGCCGGGTTACCGGTCAACAAAGCACCGGTAGCAAAGCCGCCCAGCGCCGAAGTGGCAACCGACATCAGGTTCTGCGGATTTTTGAAGAATGCCTTAAGACCCGCCGGTTTACCTTGCGCTTTTTGTGATTTGCGCCAATTCTTAACATGCAGAGCCATGGCGCCGATACCGAGACCGGTTCCCAAAATAGCGCCGGCAAATTTGTTCATACCCATGGTTGAGGCTGTCAGGCTGGCATCTGCCGCCAGAGCCGCCGCACCGGTAGAAAGCGCAAACGAGGTGGCAAAAGCAATACCGCCGCCGACCAAAGCGCGTTTTCCGATGTTCTTCCAAATTTCTTTGCGGCTGACTTTGCCGTTGGTACTTCTGTCGTTGGCGCGTTTATCAAAATCTTTTACCGAATCCATTACCTTAAACAAAATCGGATTATCCTGACTTTCAATCTTTTGTGCCAAACGCTGCGTAAAGGCGCGGTTTTTCTCGACCATACGGTCGCGAGCAATTTCATAAACCCCGTTATCGCAGGCTTTCGGAGCCTGACGTAACTCGTTCAAAAACTTAAGATAATGGTCGGAGTTGGTAAACTCGTCTTTGGCCATCACCGGACCGTCCTGTTTTAAGCGGCTTGCCAAATCCAGGCCCTTGGTTTCGGCATCGATTTCAAACAGCTTAAACGGCAGACGCTCGTTAACTTCACGTTTTAAGTTTTCATCGGTCAGCGCATTTTCATCGGCCCCCAAACTCTCCAACAAGATGTCTTGTTTTGCCATCTTAATCATGGAATCGAGCTTGCTGCCCTCGATAACTCTGGCGCCTTGCGCATAAGTATCGCTGCGTGTGCCGTCCGGCAACTCAAACTGCGGCTCGATTTGGCCTTGTTCATCTTTGAACTTGTAGCGCGAAGCCAATTCCAAAACTTCCGCATCAATTTCCACACCGTCAATCCGCGGCTTAACCGAATCGAAGTGCTTATTCAAATCATCGGCACTGTCTTTATCAACGCCGGATAAATTCATGCGCTCGTCATATTTGGCGACTTCTTCGTTCAACAGCTTCATACCGTCGTGCATAATACCGACGCGTTGGTCAGCCGATTGATTGCCCTCTTTGGCCAGTTCAACCAAATCTTTTTCGCGGGCGGCAAACATTTTTTCGTAGCCGTAATGAATGTCGGCAATATTGGTATAGTCGTTGAACCACAAATCACGGTCGATTTTTTTGGTAAGCAACTGAGAGGCCAGACTATCGATTCTGTCGCCGACTTTGTTCAGCTTATCTACGGCCGCGTCATGCTCCGGACCGTCTTTGGTCTTGCTGACAACTTCACTTAATTCTTCATATTTTTCGGCCAAAACCAGCGGCGGTACCAAACCCAAAAGCTTAGCCTGCTTAGTTTGCGGATCGGCTTCCAGAATTTTGTCGGTAACCTGATTTTCCATTTCTTTCAGTTCTTTATTTGAAAGTTTCGGCAGGGTATCGTGCAAAATATCAATTGCCTGTTGCTCGCTCAGATTATCCAAATCGACATTTTCCACTTTTTTCATATTCTGCAAAACGCCGATGCGCAACAAATCCATCAAGGCATCGTTTTCGTCGCCGTTGAGGCTCAGCTTGCGATATTCTTCCGTTACGATTTCATACTCGTCTGCCTTGTCTTTTTCCGGCTTAGGCTGAGGTTGCGGTTGCGGAGTAATATTCACATTATCGTTTTCCTTATCCTTGCCCGGAATGGCGCCGACGGTTATCGGCTTTTTATCCTTATCGTCATTGGCCGGTGCCGGTTGCGGCTTTGTATCCTGTTGCGGTGCCGGTTGCGGCTTTGTATCCTGTTGCGGTGCCGGTTGCGGCTGAGGTGCCGGCTGAGGAGCAGGTTGCGGTCTACCTTCGTCAACATCTCTCAGCGTTCCGGTTGCCGGGTCATTTTCTTCAGGCGAGGTCCTGTCTTTACCTATCAACAGGTCGGCATAATCAAGCTCCGCCTGCTGATAAGTTTTGCGAAAACCGTCGTCAACGAGATATAATTCGTTGCCGTAAAACATTTTTTCCTG
>JAEEMQ010000042.1 GCA_016283295.1 Alphaproteobacteria bacterium | reverse complement strand
GTTGCAACGCTATTTGCAGGAAAACGGTTTTATCGTAACCGGTGCCTGTGATGCCGAAAATGCGCGGATGTTTTTGCAACAATATCAGTTTGATCTTTTGATTGTTGACGTGATGATGCCGAACGAGAGCGGCATCGAGTTTTTGCAAAAATTGCGCCGCGACAGCGATATACCGGCCATCGTGTTGACAGCGATGGGGACGACCGAAGACCGGATTTGCGGTTTGGAAGCCGGTGCCGACGATTATTTGCCTAAGCCGTTTGAGCCTAAAGAGCTGGTTTTGCGCATAAACAATATTCTGCGCCGGGTGCCGGAAGCTAAGTCCGATAATGCTTCCGTGCTGAAAATGGGAGATTGCGCGTACGATATGAATAAAAAAGAATTTCGGCGCAAAGGCGAGGGAATTATTCATATTACACCGGTTGAACAGACGATTTTGAACATATTGGGGCAGAAAAGCGGACAGATTTTTACGCGGGAACGGTTGGCGGAAATGTTGGGTAGCGGGCAGAACCCGCGTTCCATCGATGTACAAATTACGCGGTTGCGCAAAAAAATCGAGGCGGACAGCAAAAATCCGCGCTATTTACAGACCGTACGCGGTAAAGGTTATATGTTACTAACAGAATAGGAGCAAAAAATGCATATCAGATTTCCTAAAAAAGTAGATAATTTTTTGACGCTGATGAAGCGTAAATTGTTGCCGAAGACCATGTTTTTTCGGACCATGCTGCTGATTTTTATTCCGCTGATTGTGGTGCAGGTGGTGTCGATTTATGCCTTTTTGGACGGTAACTGGAAACGCGTCGGCCGTCATTTGTCCGAGAATCTGACGGCAAATATGGCCTATACCATCCAGATGAAAAACGACGGAGTTGATTTTGAGCGGGTGCGTCAGTTGGCTTCAACCCTGTATAATCTCGACGTTACTTTTTATGATAACGACAACAAACATTCGGTATGGCGCGAAAACAAGAAGAATCACCACTTTGCCACCAAATATTTGGAAGACGCCCTAAAAAAGCAATTTCCGTTGGCAAATACCGAAATTTTCCTGACTCAACACCATTCAAATCTGGATGTTTTGGTGGATACCGACCAGGGATTGTATGTTTTCAGTACGCCGGCCAAAAATATTTTCAGCTCGTCGATTTTCGGTTTTGTAATCTGGATGATCGGTTGCGGACTGCTGTTGTTTGTGGTGGCGGCATTGTTCCTTCGGGTACAGGCACGCTCGATTTCGCAGTTGGCTGAAGCGGCCGAAGATTTCGGTAAAGGTATCAATACCAAGTTCAAACCGTACGGCTCGATTGAAGTGCGCCGCGCCGGTCTGGCCTTTACCAAAATGAAAGAGCGCATTATGCGCCAAATTTCGGAAAGAACTCAGATGCTTGCCGGTGTTTCGCACGATTTGCGTACGCCGTTGACGCGGATGAAACTGCAAATGGCAATGTTGCCGGACAGCAAGGAAAATCAGGAGTTTGTACAAGATATTGATGAGATGGAAAAAATGCTCGACGGCTATTTGGCATTCGTCAGTGGTGAGGGCGGTGAAAAATCTACTTTCGTTGACTTGAACGAGATGATTTCCGGCATTATCAACAAATATCGCAAAAACTCCAATGCAATGGTGCGTTTTGCCACCAATTACGATGTCAGCGCCGTACAGGGGCGTGAGCAGGCTCTGCGCCGTGCCGTTACCAACATCATCGAAAATGCATTTCATTATGGCGAAACCGTAGCAGTCAAGCTGGATAGCGATAACAAGCACGTCCAACTCAGTATCGATGACGACGGTCCGGGTATTCCGGCCGACAAGCGCGATGATGTATTCAAAGCTTTCTATCGTGTTGAAGGTTCGCGCAACAAAGATACCGGCGGTGTCGGTTTGGGTTTGGCCATAGCCAAAGACATCATAGTTTCGCATGGCGGTTCGATTGAATTATCAGACAGTGAGTTAGGAGGCTTGAGGGTACTCATTACTTTGCCCTTATAGGAGGTTGAGTCGGTATATTCGCCGCACCACCTATTCCTGGTAAGTAAAAACTCATCTAACGGATAACTACTTGAGGTTTTTCTCCTCGTGTACTTCTTGATGTACACGTCGTCGAAAAACCTCTTCGTATTTATCTCATCAGCTGAGTTTTTAAAGTCTATGATTATTGATTTTGTTATTTATATTCAATATTTTACTATTACATCTTCATCTTTTGCCTGTATTCTTTTTTAATCATTTTTTTCTGTTCTTTATACTTTTCCTTAGTCTGTTTGATGCAATCGTGGGTGCTCATTTGGGTATTGCTCAAACAGCTTTGTAAATCGGCACGCATATCGTTATCCATCTTCTTATACTCGTCTGAATTTTTATAACTGCCGTCTCCGGCCATACAATCCGCCGCCGAAATTCCGATTAATGCAATCGTCAAAAGTGCAAAAATTTTTTTCATTTTTTTCTCCTCTGAAATTGTGAACAGTACGGATATATGCATTGCCAGCCGCATAACAATATGCTATAAAGCATAATAATACATGGAGAAAAAAATGAATACTGCAGAAAAAATAAAATCGGTGCGCGATGTTGCCGCCGGATTGATAATGTGTAACGGCTTAATTTTGATTGCCCAACGCAAGCACGGCAAAAGTTTGGAATATAAATGGGAATTTCCGGGCGGCAAATTGGAAGAGGGGGAAACCTTGCAAGAGTGTCTGGCACGTGAAATGATGGAAGAAATGCAACTTGAAATCACCGTCGGCGAGCACTTTGTCGATTCCGCCTACGATTACGACTTCGGTACCATAATTTTGCACGCATATTGGGCTACTTGCAACAGTCGGGATATTGCTGTTGTCAACGAGCACGAACAATATAAATGGGTTACGATTGAGGAATTGCCGCAATACGATTTTGCACCTGCGGATAAGCCGATTATCGCCGCCCTGTTGCGCCAAGCGTAAAAACGCATAAAATCGCTTTGTTTTTAAGATTAAGTTAACCGAATTAATATATTCTTTTCGGTAAGGTTAAGATTATATCTTAAAAGGATTATTTTAAGCAGAGCGGTGAAAAATGGCAGAAAAGAAAAATATCGGGTATATCGCGGCCATCAACGGCGGAGTTATTGAGGTTACGTTTCCGGAAAAATTGCCGGCATTGTATAACGAATTGAAAATAGGCAAATTGGTGGCCGAAGTTCAGGGATATATAAATCAGCAAAACGTTCGGGCGTTGGTAATGGGGCCTACTCAAGGGTTGTCGCGCCATACCGAAGTGGTGGACAGCGGCCATCCGATTGAAGTACCGGTCGGCGATGCGGTGCTGGGGCGGATGTTCAATATGTTCGGACAACCGATTGACCATGCGGGAGAACTCAAAGCCAAACACAAACAATCAATACACGCCAAAGCATTGCCACTGAGCGAGCGCAAGGCTTCGTCCGAAATATTTATCTCCGGCATTAAAGCCATTGATTTGCTGGCACCGATGGAACGCGGCGGCAAGGCCGGTTTATTCGGCGGTGCCGGCGTGGGCAAAACCGTATTGATTACCGAGCTGATTAACAACATGGTCGGACGCTACGAAGGCGCCAGTATTTTTTGCGGCGTCGGCGAGCGTTCGCGTGAGGGCGAGCAGCTGTATCGTGAAATGAAAGAGGCCGGCGTTTTGGATAAAACCGTGATGGTTTTCGGGCAAATGAACGAGGCTCCGGGCATTCGTTTTCGCGTGCCGCTGACCGGTTTGACCATGGCCGAATATTTCCGCGACAAAGAGAAAAAAGATGTGCTGTTACTGGTGGATAACATTTTCCGTTTTGTGCAGGCCGGCTCCGAAGTTTCGGTGTTGCTTGGGCAAATTCCGTCGCGCGTTGGTTATCAGCCGTCGCTCGGTACCGATATTGCCGATTTGGAAGAGCGTATTGCTTCCACCGAAAATGCCGCGATTACTTCAATTCAGGCGGTATACGTGCCGGCCGATGATTTTACCGATCCGTCAGCGGTACATACGTTTGCGCACCTGTCTTCCAGCATTGTGCTTTCAAGAGCGCGGGCGGCGCAGGGCCTATATCCGGCGGTTGACCCGCTGGCTTCGGCTTCCAATATGCTGGTGCCGCAGATTGTGGGCGAACGGCATTATCGGGTGGCGATTGCCGTGCGTAAATGTTTGGCCGAATATGAGGAGCTCAAGGATATTATCGCCATGCTCGGCTTTGATGAGTTGCCGGAACACGACCAGCAAACAGTTTTGACCGCGCGCAAACTGGAGCGTTTTTTGACTCAGCCTTTCCACACCACTTTCCAATTTACGGGGATGAAAGGGCGCTCGGTTGATTTGGAAAAGACCATTGAGGGCTGTGAGCGCATATTGTCGGGAGAATTCAATTATCTTTCCGAAAACGATTTCTTTATGGTCGGCGACATTGATGAGGTGCTGGCCAAAACCAAAGATAAAAAAGCGGCTTATGAACAATCGCTGAAAGAGAGTGCCTGATGAAGTTGACGGTGTTCACGCCTTTGGGCGAAGTGCTCAGATGCAAAATCAAAAAAATCACCGTTGAAACCTTAAACGGGCACTATACTTTGCTACCCAAACATATTGATTTTGCGGCAGCAATGAGTGAAAACATCGTTACTTATACCACCGAGCAAATGCAACAAAAATATATAGCCTGCCATCGGGGAATTGTGGTGAAAAAAGGCGAGGCCGTTACCATCACCGTGCAAAACGCGGTTGTCGGCGATACGCTGGACGAACTGACCGAGATAATCAATCGCGACTTTAAACAGACCGATGAACAGCGCAAAGAACTCAACAGTGCCATGGCTCGTTTGGAACTGGGGATTATCCGCGGTTTCGGGCAACTGAGTAAAGGAGACTTCAATGGCGGAATTTGAAAAGGTGCAAAACAGCAAAGTGCGGGACGAGCTGGTCTATAAAGCCTCGCTGATGAAGCAACGTCCGGAGCGGCATTGGCATTCTAATTTCGGGATGATAGCCTCTCTCGGCGGAGTGATTATTATTCCGATTTTGCTGGGAATATGGTTGGGCGGATATCTGGACGAAACTTGGCCGCAACGCTTTTCATGGCGGTTGTCGCTGTTGTTTGTCGGCTTTGTGTGGGGAGTATTCAATGCTTATATGTGGGTGGCGATGGAAAATCGTAAAATTGCCGAGTTGGACGCCAAAATGGACGCGCTGAAAAAAGGAGAAAAAAATGAGTAGCGGTTATTTGGAACTGATGTGGCAGCAAGCGGAAGAATGGCGATTGATCATCGCGTTTATCTGCGGTATTGCGGTCGGACTGGTATATTTTTACAGCCTGCGCTGGAGTATAAATCACTGCGGCGAATTGGAACATAAATTCAAGATTTATGCCCTGACGGCGTTGTGCCGGATTGCTCTGTTTTTCGGAGTTTTGATTTTAATCGGACATCGCAATATTGCCGTTATTCTGTTATATATTCTGGCATTTTTCCTGACCAAAATCGCGATTATTTGGCTGGAAAAGCGCAAATATGTTGCCGCCGATAACAAAGATGAGGTGAAAAAGTAATGGAGTGCCGAGCTGATTTTTCGCAGTGGTTTGATTTGCCGTGGCAGGATAAGGCCATCGGCCTGGAGAATTTTGATTCGATTAAGTTAATCGATTGCGGTAGTTTCGGCATTAATGTCACGATTTTCAATTCTTGGCTGGTAATAGCGCTGATTACGCTGGTTTCGTGGCTGGTTACGCGCCGTATCAGCACCGGCAAAAATGTCTCAAAAATGCAAATCGTTTTGGAAACTTTGGTAACCTGGATGCAAAATGAGGCCAAAGAGACCAGCGGTTCCGGCAACCGGAAATATTTTTCCATGGCGCTGGGGCTGTTTTGCTTTATTGTTACGGCCAACTTGCTGACCTTTATTCCGTGGTTTCGGCCGCCGACCGCGTCTTTGAGCACAACCATGGCTCTGGCTCTGATTGTGTTTATGGCCATACCGTATTTTTCAATCAAAAACGCGGGAATTAAGGGCTATTTGAAAAAATTTATTGAACCGGTGCCGCTGTTGTTGCCGATGAACATATTCAGCGAAGTGTTTTCGGTTTTTGCCATGGGGTTGCGGCTATTCGGCAATATGCTGAGCGGAGTGATGTTTGCCGGCATTTTGAGCGCATTTATACCGTTTATTGCGCCGCTGACCATGCAAACGCTCGGCTTGTTGACCGGTTCGATTCAGGCGTATATTTTTGCTTTGTTGGCACTTGTGTATACCTCAAGTGTTAAAAAGGAAGAAGAATTATCAATAACTTAACGTAAAGGAGAAAACAATGGATTCTTATACAATTATCGGTGCGGTTTCGGTTTTGGGTGCTTGTTTATGTATGGGCATCGGCAGTATCGGTTCGGCACTCGGCGAAGGGCAGGCGGCAGCCGCGGCCTTGACTGCAATGGCACAGCAACCGGATGAGGCCGGACGGATTCGTTCCACCATGTTTGTCACGTTGGCAATGGTCGAAACAACGGCGCTGTATGCGTTGTTGATTGCATTTTTAACGCTGTATGCCAATCCGTTTTGGAATTATGCCGTCAACCAATAAAATACGCGAGGACCGATGGAAATTGACCTGGTAACATTAATTGCGCAAATCATCAATTTACTGATTTTGTTGTTTTTGCTCAGAAAATTTTTATATCTTCCGGTTTTGAAGGCGGTGGAGGCAAGGCAAAAAGCCGTTGCCGACGAATTGCAAGCGGCGGAAGAGGCGCAAAAGCACGCGCAAATTACCATAAAGGCGTGCGAAAAACAAACTCAGAAACTTGAGGCGCAAAAACAGGAAATTTTGCAAAAAGCACATCAGGAAGCCGATGATTTGTCGGCGGAATTGACCGCTCAAGCTCAACAGGAATACGTTGCGGCGCAAAAACAATGGCAACGCCGGATGGCGGCGGAACAAGACAGCTTTGTGCATACGATGCAAAAGGCCGTAAGTTTGCAATTCAATCGCTTTGCGCAAAAGGCCTTAAAGCAGATTGCCGATGTTGATATCAACGATTTGGCGGTGGATTGTTTGTTAAAACAACTGGATAATCTGTCACCGGAACAGCAGGCCGAATATGCCGCGGATTTTCACTCCAAAAAGCGTATTGAGATTCAATCTGCGGCGGTATTGAGTGAAAAAAATCAAAAAAAATTAGAAAAATATCTGCGGGAAAAATGGCAGCTTTTGCCGCAAACCCAAATTATTTTTACGGTTAACGATGAGCTGATCTGCGGTTTGAGCCTGATGGCCGAAGAACAGTTGATTTCGTGGAATTTGGAAGAATATATGCGTCAGTTCGGGCAGAATCTGAAACAGGAAGCAACACAATTTTTAAACAGAGGTAAAAATGATTGAAGCGAAAAATATGTTGCAGGCTATTCAGCAAAGTATCGAAAAAACCGATATGGAGCTGAAAAAGGAAGAAGTTAGCACCGTGCAATCGGTTTCGGCCGGAACGGCGATTGTAAGCGGTTTGGAAAACGCACAGATGGACGAGTTGCTGCAATTTCCTCACAACGTTTCGGGAATGGTGCAGACGCTTAATCGACAGTCGGTCGGGGTGGTGTTTTTGGATGACCCGCAAAAAATAAAAGCCGGCGATCGCGTGGTGCGAACCGGCCGCGTTTCCGATGTCCCGGTCAGCGAAAACCTGTTGGGTCGGGTAATCAATCCGCTGGGCGAGCCGTTGGACGGCAAGGGGGCTTACACCTACGAAGAACGTCGCCCGCTTGAAGTCGAGGCAGTTCCGATTATGGATAGAGCGCCGGTCGATATGCCTCTGCAGACCGGAATTAAAGCCGTTGATGCTTTTACTCCTATCGGGCGCGGGCAACGTGAGTTGATTTTAGGTGACCGTCAAACTGGCAAAACCGCGATTGCGTTGGATACGATAATCAATCAAAAAAACAGCGACGTAATCAGCATTTATTGCGCCATAGGGCAACGTAATGCGGCGGTGGCTTCGGTAATTGCCGATTTGCAAAAATATGATGTGATGGATAAAACAATCGTTGTTTCGGCCTCGGCCGACGACGAAGCCGGAATGCAATATATTGCTCCGTATGCCGCCACCACCATCGGCGAATATTTTATGCAGCGCGGTTATGATGTTTTGGTGGTGTATGACGATTTAACCAACCACGCCCGGGCTTATCGGCAAATGTCGCTGTTGTTGCGTCGTCCGCCGGGGCGTGAGGCTTTTCCGGGCGATATTTTCTATATTCACTCCCGTTTGTTGGAAAGAGCTACTCATTTGCGGCCGGAAGCGGGCGGCGGTTCTTTGACCGCGTTGCCGATTGTTTCGACCGAAGCCGGCAATATTTCGGCCTATATTCCGACCAACATTATTTCGATTACCGACGGCCAGATTTATTTATCGGCGCAAATGTTTCAAAAGGGCCTGATGCCGGCGATAGACACCGGAAAATCGGTTTCGCGCGTGGGCGGTGATGCGCAGTTGCCGGCCTATAAATCGGTGGTCGGGCCGTTAAAATTGTTTTATGCGCAATTTGAGGAACTGGAGTCGTTTACCAAATTCGGCACTCAGCTTGATAAAGAAACCCAGCAAAGAATTGCCCGCGGTCAGGCGGTGCGTGCGGTACTGCAACAACGGCGATATGCTTTGTTGACGGCGGCCGAGCAAATAGCAATTTTTGCCGCAACCAACAACGGTATGTTTGACGGCTTGGATGCCGAGCAAACCAACCATGTTCAGGAAGTTATCTTGCAGGTGTTGCACAGCCGCTTCAAAAAGCTGATACACGCCGTGGATAAGCGCCACAAAATTTCCGATGCCGATATGAATAATATGATACAAACTTTCAGGTCTGTTTTGCAAGGCGAGGAATAATATGCCGATTGAAAAACTGCAGCGCAAAATAAAAACCACTCAGGAATTGCGGGAAATCGTCAGCAATATGAAAACGCTGTCGTCGGTCAGTATCTTGCAATATGATCAGGCTAATGCGGTTTTGGAAAAATATCAGCGCAATTTGCAAGATGCAATTCATGTGTTGGCGCTGCATAACGGCATTCCGCAATCGGCTTCCGAGCAGCCGGCGCATCCGCGTTATTTGTTTATCATCATCGGTTCGGATAACGGTATGGTCGGGCGCTTCAATCGTGATTTGACCGAGCGGGTGCAACAGTTTATCAAAACGGAAAAAATCGCCGCCTCCGACGCCTATTTTATCACCATCGGCAAGAGATTGTCGGCCTTGAGCGAACAGGCTGATTTTAACGTTTTAACCGGCTATGCCACCTCTAATTCGGTAAAGGCGGTGGTATCGCTGGCCGAAACGATAATCTTGCGTCTGGAACAGACTATGCGCCGCCAACGCGTGACCAATGTCTATGCCTGTTTCCATCGGCGCAGCGGCACCGGCGTAAATGTTAATTTGCAAAGAATTCTGCCGGTGGATAAAGAGGGGCTGCTGAAGCTCAAGAAAAAAAGATGGGAAACCAACAATATCCCGATGTTACCCGTAAATAAAGATAAAATGTTTGCGGCCTTGGTCGGAGAAATTCTGATGATTGCCTTATCTAAACAAATCAATGCTTCGCTGGCGGCCGAACACTATATTCGTATGACCAATATGCAAAATGCCGAGAAAAATATTGATGAAAGCCTGGAAGAACTTAATTTGGAATTTCAGCAGCAACGTCAGGAAGAAATTACCGGCGAATTGATAGATGTTATTTCCGGTGCCAACGCCATGGCGGAAGAATAATCTCTCGGTGTTATAAAAAAAGACCGATACATATATCGGTCTTTTTTTATGCCTGAACTGCACTCAGTTCTTCGGCGGAATATTGATTTGCGCAATGTATCCCGGCTTAATTCTGGTCGAACTGTATTTCATATTGCTGGTATCAATCATATACAACTCACGTCCGGTCCAGTTTGCCGCCGTTTTATAAAAGTCTTTGGCCAGAATTTCCTGATTTTTCGGATTCATCATATACAATACGCAACCCTGGTGCGGTTCGGCAACACCGCAACGGCTGCGACCCTGCGGCAAGTCCGGATTAAGGATAACACCGTCAAGCCCGCGCGAGGTGGAGGAGGACGATGTCGGCGCCAGAATATAACCGATAATCGCCCCGATTAAACCGGCGATAATCAGCAACATAAACACGGTTTTGTTACGCAACAATATCGCTATGGAATCCTGCGTCTGCGGCACCAGTTCTTCTTCGGTAATAAAATGGATATTTTCCGCATCGCCGTTGTTGTCGTATACGGTATTATTGTCGGTCGTTTCGTTGAAAGCATCTTCTAAAAACGAACTCGGCTGAGAATAATTCACCTTCGTCGGTGCCCCGAACGACATCGGTTGATTTTGCGGTCTGGATCTTTTGATTTTGCGCAGTTTGCGAATTTTAGGCGCATTTTGATTTTGTTCCATAATACCCCCTTATTTAATCTTATTCTTAATAGCTTCACTGGTCTTTAAGGTACGAATCAAGCGCGGTACCATAAAGATAATGGTTTCGGACTTCGGCGAGCTTACCCCGAATAACTCGTTCGGCATACCTATAATCAGGAAGTTTTCGCCGAGTTTGTTGCGAATATTGAATTTTGTAACCTGGCCGTCCGTAACTTCAACCGTAACGTCGGTAAATATTTCGTTGTTCTTTTCGACCGAAGCTTTAGCTAAGACGGACATACCGTAAGGGTCTGCCCCCGGTTGGCTGCATTTGCCGATGTCAAAGCGCGCCAGCCACAGATTAGGTACTACGAACTTGCCTTCGGAAACCGCTTCGATTTTGGCCTGACTGCCCAAAAATTGCTGCAATTTTTCAATCGAAATGTCGTTGGTGGTGGTCAAAACTCTGCCGATAACCCCGGTTTGTGCCGTGGTAATCGAGCCGAAATCAAACGCTTTAAGCATTTCTTTCCATTCGATATCACGCGTCGGGTCGTTAGGATACAAACGGAATACGCTGACGTCATAAGCCACCAAAGTCGGGCTGTTTTCAAAAATCTTAATCAGCTCGGTCATCTTTTTCTGCATTTCAATATCGGCATCAAAAGTAATGGAATAATCCGCCCAGTTGGTCGTAATATTGGTAATGCCGGCACCGCGGATAACGTCCAGCAAACCGAGAATAATCGGGCGCGAATGCGGCGTGTATAAGGTCATATTGGCACGGCGGCTCAATGTCAAAATCTTATCTTTGGCATTGTAAGAATAGTAAATATCGGCCGATTCGGCAATCATCTTGATAACTTCCGAAAACTCACCCTTCAAATCTTGTGCCGAAATGCTGGTATACGGACCGTCGGCGGAAGAAACGCGAATGCCCGCTTCTTTGGTTAAGCGTACCAAAGCCTGCTCTGCCGGCATCATATCAAACGAAAATCCGGTAACTTCAAAACGCGGCAACGCGTCGTTTTGCCCGTTGCGTTCGAGTTTGAAGGCGGAGCGAACATACGGCAACGTCAGAATCATTTGCTGGGTTCCCCAGTTAACGTTGCAGCGCAACGGGGTTTCCAAATCCAAAGCATTGGCGCCTTCGGTAGTTCTGATCATAAACGGGTCCTGCGGTTCTTTACGTACCGGTTCGGCTTCCATCATTTGCATGGCGTGTTCATATTCCTGCCGGGCGGCGAGCTGTTCCGCTTCTGCCTGTCTGACGGCTTCGCTGTTTTCGAGACATCCGGTTATTGCAAACAACAAAGATGCCGAGAAAATATATAGTCCTGAATTAAGCAATTTTTTCATTGTCGGTATCCTCTTATTTTTGAGTGTCAGCGGCTTCATTACCTGTTTCCGCAGCGTTCTCCGCCATAAGTTTATTCATTAAATCATCAATATTCATGCCGGCACCGACGGTCGGATCGGTTGCCTTATCAAAGTTACTCATAACCTCGTTTAACTTCTTTGCTTCGTTCGGGTCGGTTCGCAACATTTCCGGCGTCTGATTGTTGGTCAGTTCCTGCTGATACAGCGATAAATTCTTGCGCAACGCCTCAATTCCGCCGGCGATTCTTTTTTCTACATAAGGGTATAATTCCTGATGTTCCAAAACATAATTTCCCGTGTCGCAAATTTCTTCCAATATATCGAGAATATACGGATAAAAAGGATATTCTTCCATGGCAATGTTTCCCATACGTATGCAACGGGCCGCAATACGCGAAATGGTGCGGTCGTAATAATCAATCAACACGATATAATTATCGACATACCATAAAGATTCTTTTGAAACGGCTTTATTTGCAACTTCTGCCATGTTATTTGTTCCTTTCATTTTTCCATCATTCTACTAAAGAATATATGGTTTGTAAATATTTTTGAGCAACTTGTCGCGAGTGTTTTATGAGGCAATCGGATTGCCGTTTTCATCAACATATTCCCACTCGTCGCCATCCGACGGCTCAATCGGATTGCCGTTTTCATCAACATATTCCCACTCATCACCATCGGCCGATGTTACCGGGTTGCCGTTTTCGTCGACGTATTCCCATTCGTCGTCAGCCGATGCCGCCACCGGATTGCCGTTTTCATCAACATATTCCCATTCGTCGTCAGCCGATGCTTCGACCGGATTGCCGTTTTCATCAACGTATTCCCATTCGTCGTCAGCCGATGCTTCAACCGGATTGCCGTTTTCGTCGACGTATTCCCACTCGTCTTCGGCGGTTGCGGCTTCGGCGTTGTTATCCGCGAAAGCATCTTCCAAATCACCGAAAGCGGCCTCCAGACTGACCGGACCTTTGTCGTTGTCGGCAGTTAAAGATACCGGAGTTACATCCAAATCATCCAGCGAAACCGAATCGGTTGAGTTAATGGCATCTTTGATTTTTTGCATGGCGCTGTCATAGCCCGGATTACCGGCAGGGGCTTTGCTGCTGGTTGCAAATGCGGCGCTTAAGTCATCCGCCGGCTTAGCGGCTTTTGTCTGCGCCGGCTTGCTTTCCATACCGAACGCGGCGCTTAAGTCATCCGCCGGCTTAGCGGCTTTTGCTTGCGTCGGCTTGCTTTCCATACCGAACGCGGCGGCAATATCGTCAGCCGGTTTAGCGGTTTTTGCTTGCGTCGGCTTGCTTTCCATACCGAATGCGGCGGCAATATCATCCGCCGGCTTAGCGGCCTTCGGTTGTGCTGCCGGCTTGCTTTCCATACCGAATGCGGCGCTTAAATCATCAACCGGCTTGGCGGCTTTTGGTTGCGCCGCCGGCTTGCTTTCCATGCCGAATGCGGCGGCAATATCGTCCGCTGGCTTAGCGGCCTTTGCTTGCGGTGCCGGCTTGGTTTCCATACCGAATGCCGCAGCTATATCATCAGCCGGTTTGGCGGCCTTTGCCGGTGTTGCCGGCTTGGTTTCCATACCGAATGCCGCAGCTATATCATCAGCCGGTTTGGCGGCCTTTGCCGGTGTTGCCGGAGTCGGCTTTTTATCCTGAACCGGCGTTTCCGGCTTATTCTTTGTGCCTTGCGCTGCCGCAAAGAGAGCATCAATGTCAATATCGACAACCTTATCAATCGGTTCTTCTTCGACGCCGTTATTGACGATAATATCGGAAATATCGATTTCTTTATTCTCAGACTTGGCCTTAGGCTCTTTTTTATCGAGCGGTTTTTCTTTCGGGCCTTTGTCGCTATTGACGATAATATCGGAAATAT
Organism: Alphaproteobacteria bacterium; assembly: GCA_016283295.1. GTDB lineage: Bacteria > Pseudomonadota > Alphaproteobacteria > RF32 > CAG-239 > RUG410. The sequence continues at coordinate 16,028 of JAEEMQ010000042.1, read as the reverse complement.
CGATTTCTTTATTCTCAGACTTAGCCTTTGGCTCTTTTTTATCAAGCGGTTTTTCTTTCGGGCCTTTGTTATCAACGATAATATCGGAAATATCAATCGTTTTGGTCTCGTGCTTGGTCTTGGCTTCGTCTTTTTTAGCAACATTGTTTGCCTGCTGATTTGCCGGTTTTGCCGAACTTTCGGTCGACGCCTTAATCGGTTCGGCCTTTTTATTATCCGGCTCCTTTGTTTGCGGCGCGTGTTGCTTATCTTTGTTCTTCAGAGCCGTTTCGGTTTTGACTTCCGGCTTTTTCTCCGGCGTAATTTCTTTCTTTTCCGGAGCCGTTTCGGTTTTGACTTCCGGCTTTTTCTCCGGCGCAATTTCTTTCTTTTTCGGAGCCGCTTCGGCTTTGACTTCCGGCTTTTTCTCCTGCGCAATCTCTTTTTTCTCCGGCTCTGCTTCGGCTTTAACCGGCTGCTCGGTTTTCTCTTTTTTGATGATATTGGAAGATATGTTGGAAGCAACCTTCAAAATCTTATCGGTAATACTTTCATGAGGCTGTTTGGCGGCATCTTCATCTTCGCGGTTGAGCGATTCGCTTGCCGCGGCAACCTTTTCGGCCTTAACTTCCGGCGAGGGAGCGGCAACCGGAGCAATCGGTGCCACCGGCGCTGGAGCAACCGGCGCTGGAGCAACAGGGACGGGAGCAATAACCGGCGCTACCGGAGCAATCGGTGCAACAGGCGCAACCGTCGGAGCTTCTTTTTGAATAATGGTGCGCTCAATAATCTGCGGCTGCATATCTTTTTGCTGTGCCATCAGCGAAGAAATAAATTCTTTTTGCGATTCCAAAATGGTCTGCGATAAAGTCTGCCCGAAGTTTTTCAAAACATCCATTTGTTGTTGCGAATTTTCTTTAAGCAACGTGCTTATCGTATCCGCAATATCAATGTTCGGAGCATTTTTATCGGTAGAAGAATTGCCTTGTTGCACGGCAATTTGCTGAATATTGGCATTAAGCTTCTGCAGATTTTGGGAGTAGGTGCTGAAAGAATCGGTCAATGCCTTGGTAAAATCGCTACCCAATTCCACCGGCGCGCTGATAACCGTCGGAACAACCTGTGTCGGCGGCACTGCGGCGGCTTGCATAGGATTCGGAGCGGAATCGGCAGTAGGGGTTTTCTGATTGATAAGATTGCTCAATACGGCATCTTTGATACCTTTTTGCGTTTCCAGATCGCTGATATGCTCCAACAAAATGCGTCCGCCCGGCAACAAAGCCAAAATCTGGCGAATTTTATTAGGCATATCCAAAAGTTGCTGGTCAAATTCGGCCCGTTTTGCTTCACGGAAAATATGAATCTGGTGAAAAATGTTCAGATAACGCTGAGCCGTCAGCAATAAATCTTCCTGATCTTCTCTATTGCCTCTATACTCCGCGTTTTCATTCAGTTCCGAACTTACGGCAGGTACCGGTTTTTCTTTTTCTTTGGCTTCTACCATTTTGCTCCCAGCAATCTATTATGCATTTACTCTCCCTATTTTAATATAGAGAGAGTAAATATCTTATTAATATCGCATAACAAATAAGACCTTAAAGATTGATAACCGCAACCTTATGAATTTTGGTTAAATCTTCATTGGTGAAATTAATGCGTTCTTCAGGATTCCAACGTAATCCGTAAAGTTGACCGTTCTCATCTTCGCGAATGCTCAACAGCTTTGTTTCCGTTTCGTTGATGTAAAACAGTGCAATATCTCCGGCGCTGACTACTTCAGACGGGTCGATAAACAACACGGAACGGCTGGAAAGCAAAGAACCCAAGCGGCGCGTGCACAAATTAACGGCATAAATATCCTGCTTGCCGCGAAGAATGCTCGGACACGCAACTTCCTTGAAATTACCGGAGCGGCTGACAATGATATTTCCTTCGGCATTACCGACACCGTACAGCGGTACCAGAATGTCGTCATTGCCGTCAACCGACGAAACTCCGAGGTTGGCATAACGGGCATTGTTCAACACTTTGTAACGCGTATCGTTATGCTCAATAATGTCTTCAAGCTGACCTTCGGCATCAAGTTTTTGAATGGTGGACTTTAATTGGTCTACCGTCATGGATAAAGCTTTGGCAATATTTTTGTATTCTTTATCCGAAACTTCGCGCTGCCCCATTTCAATACGGTGATATACCGACAAAGTCATATCGGCGTGTTCCGAAACCTCAATCAGGGTTAAGCCTTTATTGGTACGAATATGACGTAAACCGGCACCGAGGGTTTTTAAACCCGCGCTCTGATTGATTTTGCTGCGGCGTTCCTGCTCGCGCTTCCATGCCTGGACAACTTCCTGCTGCGAGTTTTGCTCGTTAACGTATAAATCCTGCAAAGAGCAATCCAAAAGCTCGGCCACTTGAATCAGCTGTTCCTGATTCAATCTGCGATAACCTTTCTCGATTTTGGAAACTGCAGACAAACTGACACCTAAGTGATCAGCCAATTCCTGCATCGGCATACCATGAATACGACGATGCATTCTTATTTGATTTGGGAAAATAATTTCTTCCATATTCAGCCCCTATAAAACACATAACATCTGCACTCATAATATGCACTTATCCCAAAAAAGCAAGACAAAAATTAATTTATATACAAAAAGCTTGCGGCGTCGGCATTATCCGCATAACACCGACCCGCTGCCGATTGCACGGCATTTTTTTAGAACTGTCGTCAAAATTATTCGTTAACCCTCAGCCGGAGGCGTGAAACTGAAACCGGTCGCGGCCATCACATCGTCGGACGATATACCGGTCTGATGCAACATTCCGTTCAACGCGCTGACTTCCGAATTTTCGGTATTCAGAGCTTCTTCAAACTTTTGGGCACGGGTGGTACGCTGCATTTGGTCAAGTTGGATTTGCGCCAGATGACGGTCATAATCTTCCTGCGTAAATCCGGCCATTGCCTGGTCGCGGTCGATATTGTTGCCCCAACGTCCCTGAGCGTCGAGCGGTTGACGTCCCTTGTTGCGTTGATTCGTGTATTCCGAGAAACTGCTCTTGCTGTCGTGGTCATACAACGGCTTACCGTCCGGCCCGAGCACGACTTTGCCTTTGGCATCGCGTTTAACCGTATATTTGTTGACGGCGGTCTGGATACCGTTGCTCTTGTGATGAGTAATATTGCCCTTGCTGTCCATCGTCTTCATATCGATAACCATCTGTTTGCCGACGATTTTAGCATTAATCACACGCTGGGTCATTTGGGCTTGTCCGGTTGCTTTATCAACACCTTCCTGATTGCTTTGAGTAATGGTAAACGAACCGTCTTCATTGATGGTTACTTCACGACTCGCAAACGTATCCGGCAAATTCAAACCGCGGCTTTCCATAACCTCCGAAACCATAAACGTTGCGGCGGCTTCCGGATTTGATGACTCGTTTTTGATTTGGTTGAAAGCCTTGGCGTTGAGAGTACCGTCGGTCTTTACCAATTTATCGGCGGCAGTACCCCGGTAATCCGTCTTTGAGCTGACGAGATTGCCCTGACTGTCATACTGATTGGTTGTGGTGGAAGCACCGTCGTTAATGGTCTGAGTCACGCCCGGAGACTTTTTGGCGGTTATTTCCTGTCCTTCCAACGGATGCAGAACCGAACGGGTATACGGCGTTTTATACGACACGATTTCGCCTTCCGGATTCATGGTAAAGCTGCGGCTGCCGTCGGCGGTAGTGTAGTGGGTATAGCCTTCTTCGTCTCTGGTGGCCGTCATTTCCTCATAACCGGTAACTACACCCAAGGCACGTTGCCGCGATTGATATTTGATATTGCCGTTTTCATCACGCATCGGCTCGCCATTTTCGTCTTTCATCACTTCAAATGCCTTATCCACGGCCGTGCGTTCTTTGGCGTTTTGCATTGACGTCCATACACCATTGGCATCACGCGTAACCGTGCGCTCGATTTCTTTGCCGAGCAGGCGCATATTGCTGCGATAACCGATAATGTCGCCGGTTGACGGGTCACGTATTGCCTCGCTGTTGCTTAAACCGATTTTGCTCAATCCGTTCATGGCCGCGCCGGTCAAATGGTTATAGCCGCTGCGGAAGGAATTGCCGAATTTTGAATTCAGTCCTTGTCCTGCGGCCTTTGCCCCTTCGGCGGCATAGTGTGCGGCCGGTTGCATTGCATAGTTGGTAAATCCCTGTGCCATGGTACCGCCGACCATACGGCCGATACCTTCGCTGCCGCCCAATCCCGGAGAATCGGCAAAGCGTTTGGCCATACTTCCGGCCTCGTCCATAAACGACCAGCAGAAGAAGCAGATAGCCATCAGTTTGAAGGCGCCGATACCCCACCAGGCCAAGCCCTCCATCTTGTTATCAAGCATATCCATAAAGCTGCCGGTTACGAATATTTCATCGTGGGCCTCAATTTCTGCCGGCGACAGGCTGGATAATCCGAGCCACGAAGCCAGGTTGGAGTTAATAACGTAAATTATCAGAGCCATAAATACGAAGTTGAACATGGCGTTCATGAAGAAGGTCCAAATTATCTTGACGTATTTCTCGGTAATCTTAAAGGCGTAGGCGGCAATCGCGCACGGAATCAGCGCGGCGGCGATACACAGTTGCAAAATGCAATCCACCAAACACCACGGGAACGCCAACATCAGAATTGAGCCGACTATCCATAATACCCAGCCGGTAGAAACGTATCCCAACCCCGGCAAAAGGTTTTTCAAAAAGCGGTGTTTGTTGTGGGCCAAACATATCGAATATTTGCCTAAGCCGACCATAATCCCGGTGGCATCTTCCAAATTTTTGATGTTGCAGACAATCGATTCACCGATTTCAACCGGCAAACCGCCGTCCGCACCGATGGCATAATTGCCCTTATATCCTTTGATATTCTGCATATAATCACTTGATTTATCGCAAGTTGAGGTCGAATTAAGCGTGTTGACGAAGTTAAACCCCGTTTTCATGACCGGATTCAGCGTCAGATTCATAACCTGGAAAATCGCTCCGTTCAAAATCATTACCACAACCGCCACGCGGAAACCCTGGAACAAAAATCCCTTCAGCATTTCGCCGGTGGAGGTGGCACTCATGGTGCCGATTTGTTTGCCGAAATAGAACAGCATCCAGATTAAAAAGCCGATAACCACCAGGTTTTTACTAGGTATTGCCAGTTGGTTGTTGGCGGTTAAGGCCAACGAGCTGGCAACATTGAACATAATTTTGAATAAGTTGCAGAAAACGCAGCTTTTTGAATCTAAGAATTCGCCCAAGGCGCAGTCTTTGGAATCTCCTTCCTTAATTTGTGCTCCGGTTACTTCCGTGTTGCTGGAACCGCCGGCTCCCCCGCCGTGAACAATTTCCGGACTGCCGCAATAACCTGACGAACCGCAAGGGCTTCCCTCCGGGCAGCTGCCGCAGGCACCGCCCCAATCGGAAGCACCGGCCCATGCCGAAGCCAGAGGAGCAAACGCACCAAGCAATAACATCAATAAAAACATATATAACTGCACTTTTCTCATATTCGTCATCCTGTTTTTTGGTTATCTGTCTCAGACCTCTATCTCACGATTTGCTTCGGCTTCTTCGGCCTTTAATTTCTCGGTTTCTTTATCGTCATCCACGATATCCTGCCATTTTTGCGTCCATGAACGGTTATCTTTCTGACGGTTGCTGTTATCGCCGAGCCAGTTGCCGAAATCTTTCAGCACTCCGCCGAGCGTATCTGCCGATTTACCCATATCCTTACCGGTACGAGCCACAATTTGGCCGGTTTTCTTGGCAATAAAGCGAGTCCGCTGACCTTTGTTATCTTTCATGGCCTGAAGAGCATCTTTGGTCGATTGCGGCATATTTGCCATCTGGCGTACCGTTTTAATCGGATGGGCCATTTTTTTGAACGGAGTTGCCAACACATCGGTAGGGTTGAGAGTAACCGGCGCCTGATCAGCTTCTTTCAGACCTTCCTTAAACCCTTGCGCAAATTCTTTGACGCCTTTTCCGACCTTGGTATTCGAAGCCTCTTCTTTGGCGGCTTTGGCAGTAGAAGAAACGGTTTGAGCCGCGGCTCCGGCTTTTTCCTTAACCGTTTCCTTGGTCTCATGCAAATCGGCGCGAACTTCTTCCGTTGACTTATCCGAAACCGAAGCTATGGTGGCAGCAACCGCTTGCTTTCCGGCTTCTTTTGCCGCTCCGCCGCCGTGGGCAATCACTTCTTCGGTAGCTTGTCCGGCCGTCGGCGTTACGCTGTCGATTTTGCGCTGAAGCTTATCGCCGACCTTTTTGGTTAGGCGGTCAACTTTATCATTAAATCCTTTGCCGGAGCGCTTGCCGTTTTCCAATTTGCCTTCCAAAAAGTTCTGACGCTCGTCTTCGGTGTATGGCAAAGGTGCTGCCGCAGTAACAAAATCGGCGGCTGTTTTTACCCCTTCGCCGGCGGCTTGAACGGCCTCGTTGGCTTTTTGCCCGAGATTTTGTATGGTTTCATTAGCTCTTCTTCCGGCATTGTGCATGGCGTTATTGTAGTATTGTCGCGGGTTGGCCATCACCCGTTTTACGCCCTTCCATCCGTCGGCAATTTTTTCTCTGCCCTCGGCCGAAATCAGCGAACCTACGCCGCCGATGGCGCGTCCGGCCTGGTGAGTAACCACGTCTTTGGCATAGTCCATGGCCGGTTTGGCCACATTTTCCGCCGCCATGGCAAAAGCCTGCGTACCCATCTGGTTTATCGGGCTCGAACTGCCGAACATGGCATCGCTGAAAAACGCGTTCAAATAGTCGTTTACGCTGGATTCCAAAATTCTGAAGCCGAAGACCAAGCTGAACCCGACTACCAGAATATGCGAACTGAAGAACGAGAAGTTTTCGCTGATTACTTCCGTTTGTTCCTGGTCAATGGCGTACCAGAAGGCCTGGTCGCCGCCCTCAAACAATCCGGCGTCTATCAGGCAAACGGCAAACGCCACACCGACCGACATCAGCATAAACAGCATGGAATTGCGGATAATCGTACCCAGGTTATCGGCAAATTTGTTGCTGGTCGGCGGGAACGGCCACAAAGCAATACTTATCGGCATAAAGATAATGGCAACACCGAGCCGCAATGACGCATCAACAAAATACATGCCGACGCTCAAAGACATAAAGATTCCCACCACATAAATAGCCAATCCGACCAACAATAAGCCGATGTTCGGTACGTCTATCAAGCCGAAAACAGAGGTTTTATCAACATCAATGGCATAGCACATCAGCGCGTGTCCCACCATCAGAACATTACCCATGGTTTTATAAGTAGCGGTCATCAATAAGTGCATTCCCTGCAGAATTCCGTTATCAAACAAGCCCGCGCTGTCTGCCGCAACCTGAGCATGCGCCGGCACGGCAAAGAGCACTTGAGCAATAATGAATGCCCAAACAAGGAAGATGATATTTTTTATTCCGTTTCTCATCATATTTCCTTTCATCGCAAAGCTTGCCCGGCCAATCCGGCAAACAGGTCCAGACCGTATTGCAACCCCAAATCCAATACCGGATTTATGAAATAGTACGCAATCAGCGGACCGGCTCTTTCCACAAACAAATACGCCAATGCCACTTTGAATCCCATCTTGAGAATATCTTGCAACAATTTACCGGTGGTGGTCGGCGTAAAAGAAGCCAGTCGTTGCAACAAATAATATGCCAGCCACAACATAAATCCGATTTGCAAAATCAGCTTACCCAACGATATCGCACTCGGCAAAGCCTTGCCCGCTGCCTGGAAAAACGAATTCATCAGTACCACGACAACGTTGCAATACCAGCAGAGTTTGGCGTCGTTTGTATCGTCCATATATATCTTTTTCATGGCATCAAACTTGCAACCGCCGGCCGCCTTGGCACCGTCGCTGTTGTCTTTATAATGCGGGTTACTCGGTTCTTCCGGAGCTTCCTGTTCCTGCACTTCTTCTTCCTTATCGGTCGGCAGAGAAGGGTCGTGCGACAACGCGCCGTGTTCCTGACTGAAGAAATACGTGCCGGTATTGGTATCCTTAAACGAACCGGTCGGTCCGCCGCCGCGGCTGAAATCGTTAATATCGCCGTGTCCGAGGGAGGATAACGTGCCGCTGACGGTTTGCTTTGCCAAGCGGAGAGCCGTATTCCAACCGGCGGAATTTTGCCATCTTTTCTCAATTCTTTCAATACTGCTTAAATCACCGGACGGCGAGAAGGCGCCGGAATTATAAATAATATCGGTGTAGGTAACATCTTTTCTGCCGTGAGTAGATTGCTGCTCTTTGAGGCGGTTGCGGAGAACGTTGGCCATATAAGTCATGGAAACTTCGTTGCCGTTACGCGTTTCATCCATCAAAACGGCGGCAATCTGATATTCTACCAAACTTTTGTCAGCCCAAGCCTCACGCGGTGAAATACACAGCATCGCGACGAACAGGAACAAAAATGCAAAAATACCTTTTCTCATTATTGTTCTCCCCCTTGCTGATTCTGTTTCTTATCGCGACCTGCCGCACGTTGCATGGCCTGTCTGGCCTTATTCATAGCCTCTCTGGCTTTTTGTACTTTATCACGCAGAGCCTTTAATCTTGCGCTGTATTTAACGGCCACCGTCGCAACCTTACCAGCACCGGACGTAAGCGCTTCAAACGAAACTTGCGCGATTGTACCGATGAGAGCGGCAACTTTTTGTTGGAACTTGGTGTCGCCGCCGCCGCCCGAAACGCTCTCGGACATGGTAACGGCCATACCGGTTGCCTTAATGATGATAAAGCCCATCATAATCAATGACAGAGGAATCGTGCCGAAACTTTGGTATTGTTCGAGGTCGCCGTACTGGTTGCCGTTTGCGGTCAATAATTCGTTCACGGCAAACACGGTCATCGAAACCAAAATAGCCAAACACAGCATAATAGCGGCAGAGTTCAAAATGATTTTAAATCCGACATTGCTCCATTTGCGGGTTTGTTCAAAGGCGTAGAACAAAATCAGGAACGGCATAATGACAATCATCATAACCATACGGAAAATCGCGTCTACCAGATAAAGTACGAAACCCCATTTGGCAATCAAAAATGCCGCCATCAGGAATATACCGACAATGAACGGGAAAATGCCATTGCCGAACACACCTCGCAAAGCCACGGTATAACCGGCATTGAGCTGGTCGCTTACCGCACATGCCATACAACTCATCATATCAAGCGGCTCCTGCGGGAACGAAGAACTGCTCATCTGCATGGACGTACCGGCCGGAACCGAGCATCCGCCGTCGGCAATGGTAAAGTTAACCGGTTCCGTTTCGCCGTCTATGACAACATCACGGAGCGAGCCCGATTTTTGCGACATCAGCGACAATATCGCCGCGGCAAATTCGAGCAACGTCATATAAATCGGGAACACAAAGGTGTTGATTACATAAATGATATTGGTCGGAGAAGATGCCAAATAGCCGCAGGCAAAGCATATTGCCGCCTTTCGCAGCACCTTGGTCCAGAATTCGCCGATAGATTCCGGTGAGGTGGCGGAAACGTGTCGCAAAACCTGAAACGCCAGCCACAGGGCAAATGCCAGCACCATCAGCGACAACAAATCTTCGGTCGTTACTTTGCCGTAAACGTTGAGAGCCATACTGCTGAGACCGTTGTAGAAAACTTTGAGAAGAGAAGCCTGAATGCATTGTTTGCGGCCGGAAGCACAGCGGTTGTCCTCGTCCGGTTGTTCGTTTTGCATCACGCTCTTGCCGTCGCCGACGGAAGGACATTCAAAACGCTGGCTGGCTGCGGTTTGCGGCTCACTCGAACCTTGCGATTGCTTGGCATTTTCTTCGTCACCGCATGCGGAAAGAAGGACAACAGTGCATAAAACAAGGCACAGTATCTTCAAAATTTTCCAAATATTTATGTCCTTTATCCTAATCATTGCAGTTCCACCCGTTGTATTTATTCTATCATAGTTTAGTATCTCTTTCAATATGGTTACAAGCCGTCGCTATCCTCATTTTATATCCGGTTTGTTCGGTTGCGGCTGAGGAGTTTCAACCTGCGGTCCCTTCGGCTGCTGCGGCTGTGCCGACTGTTCCGTTTGCTGCGGTTGCTGAGGCTGTTGCGGTTGCTCCGTTGTTTGCGTCGGTTGCGCCGGTTGCTGCGGTTGTTGTTGAGCCGTCGGTCTTGTGGCAGAACCGCCTTCACCGTTTGACTTTGGCTGGGTCTGACCGTCGGCCGCTCCCTTAGGTTGTCCCTCTTGTTGTCCGCTCGGTACATTTTCATTTTCCTGTGCGGCCGGTTTGTTGGTCGGTTCGGAATTGTTTTGAGCCGCCGGTTCTCCGGTTTCACTCGGAGCTTCCGCTGTTGCGGTCGGGTTCGGACTGGTACTTACCCGAGTGCGTTGCGGGCCTTCTCCCGGCTCATTGTTTTGTTGTGTTGCCGCTTCCGTCGGAGCCTCTTTTTGCGGTTTAGACGGCTGTTGTTGCGGTTTTTGTGTACCTTTATCATCTTGCTTTTGGTCGGTCGGTTCGGCTGCCTCTGCTTCTGCCGGTGCTACCGCCGGTTCTCCGGATGCTTCATCTGCCGGTGCCGCTTCATCATTTGCCAGAGGTGTTACCGGTTCGCCCGAATTACCGGTCCTTGATGTCGGGCCTTTGCCTTTCGGGCCGGCTTCTTCGCCGGAGTGCGGCGTACCTTTTTCGTCGGCTTGTCTGCTTTCGCCGGACGGCGGAGTTGTTCCCTCGGTCGGCGGGGTCTCCTCGCCGTTTGTATTCTCCAACTGCGTTTCGTTATCCGGAAGTGTGTTCTCATCATTATATGGCAACGGATTACCGTCATTCGGCGATGTTGCTCCTCTTGCCGGCGGCATATCTCCGCTCGTTTGCGTCGGAAGTCCGGAGCCGGTCTGTTGATTTTGGAATCTTCCCAAGCCCATCTTCTGGCCGAGGGTTTGTAATCCGCTGTGTTTGACATCCGATATCTTATCGGTCAATTCGTTAAAGCCGGCCTTAATACCGGTATTTTCCAGCGCGGCATTACCGGCATAACCGCCAAGTCTGCCCATAGAATGTAATCCGCCTTTGCCGAGTGCGGTTGCTGCACCGATGGCCGCAGTGCCCATCTTCGCACCGGCATCGGAACCGGCACCTTGCGAGAACTGTTGTGCCAGCGAGCTGACTTTGGCAATCAGTTTTAAGGCAAAAATGCAGCATGCGAGCAACATCAAAACTCTGATGCCGTCGAGCGATGCCAACTTTTTGAGGGTATCGGCCTCGTTATTGTTTACGGCGTGGAGTATTTCCTGCATATTGGAGCTTCCGTCACCGGATACGGCAAACGCTATGATGGCCGTTCCCACCAACAGGACGGTACCCATCAGGGCAAAGTTAAAGAAGGTGTTCATCAGCATCTTAACGCCTTTGGTGGTGTATTGCTTGGTCAGATCAAAAGGCCAGCAGGCCACCAACAGCGGTACCAACGCGCTGAGCATACCGATTTGTACCGTGCAATCAATCAAATAGAATGACAGCGCCAGCCAAATCATCAGGCCGAAAGCCAACATAATCAAACCGCTGAGGAACATGTGTAAATCAGGCAACAAGTCACCGCCCCAGGTTCCGCTCGGAGCCGAGTGGCAAATCAGGCCCATTCCCACGGCCGGCAAAGTGGCAGCGGTGGCGCCGAAACATCTGACGGTGCTGAGAACTTGGTTAAACAGCGATTCATCCAATTCGGAAGACGCAATTATCCCGTAGCCGCCCGGATTGGTATCGCATTGGATGTTGCCGCCGGCAGACGCAATCGCCAAACCCATATCCAGGCCGCCGCGGATAACCGGCGAAATAAACAAAGTGTAGATATATTGCGAGCTGCTCAGCAAAGTAACGGTGATGGCAATCTTCAAACCGATAAGCAGAACCGATTTCAAATACGTGCCGAGCTTGACACCGGCAGTTGAGCCGATGGCTTTAAGGGATTCTATGGCCAACAGCACCAGGAAAAAGATAATAACGACTTCGCTGAGCGGTTTGGCCGTACTCTGCCAGGCAACGTGGGCCACTCGGGCGCTGGCGTTCAAAGCCGCTTCAAACACACCGCACAACGGGCAGGCCGCCAAGCGTTGCTGAATACCGGTAAAGGATTCGCATTTTCCGCCCTGTCCCTGGATCTCACCGGTGTCTTTATTAAGAGTATAACATTGCTGAACTTCACCGTTTTCATCGCAGTCACATCTTGTAGCGGCAGGATTTTTAAGTGCCTGAATATCCTTGCGCATATTGTTATAGGCTTCAATCGCCGGAGTATAGGCGGCTTTAACTTCTTGCAACAACTGAATGCAAGCGGAAGTATCACCGCGAACGTTACCCCACGGAATGCTGATATATTCGTATAAACTGTCATCTTCAATATTTACGCCGGCCGTTCTGGCGGTAACCGAGTCTTCCACCGAAATACGTACTTTCGGCCCCGGATTTCCGCTCTCGTCCAGGCAGTTGCCCATATAGGTACGAGCCAACGAATTATACGGTCCGACTGCGGATTTGAATTGATTAAACGAAGTTTTCAAGTTATCCGTAAGAGCTTGTTTGATTGTGTCCTGCACGTCCGGTTTGCAGGTATTTTCTTCTGCGGCAAACGCCGGTCGTACCGCCGGTAAAATTACCGTCAGCAACAAAACCGAGAGAATTTTATACCACTTATTTTTCATCGGCTTTATCCTCTGTGTTTGCCGGAACTTCCGTTTGTCCCGAGTTAATGTTTTTACCGCCGAAACCAACAAAATAGGCGGCCGCCGCCAAAACTACGGCCAGCGCCGCAAAAGCGGTAACGTGAAAAGCTTGCGAACCCAATACGGAAAGAGCTCCGCACTTAAACAGCATGAAGATCGAAATCAGGATAAATAATGATAAAATTGTAGATTTCATTTATTTTCTCCCTTTACTTATCCTGATTGAACCCGTTGGTAATTTCGTCTTTTTGTTGGCCGGATTTATCGCTATCCGTATCCATACCCAAGGCGGCCTTGGCACCGTTTACCGCTTTGTCTTTAAAGTTTTTCGTTGCGGTTTTAACTTTGTTGGCGCCGGCTTTGGCCGCACCGGTAACACCGAGGTCGTCACTTGCCGACTTGAGTTGCGAACCGGCACCCTGAGCCGCACTCTTGGCTAAACCGGCCACACCGCCGAGCTTGCCAGGCTGTCCGCCTTTGCCGCTCAAAGCATCGCCGACTGCGGCTTTGGTTACCAACGCGGCAGCGGTACCGCCGATGTTGCCGCCCAATCCTCCGAGTTGTGCACCCGATGCGAACTTGCTGGCCAAACGGCCGGCTTCTCCCGGTAATTTAAAGCACATAAAGCAACATACGATAACCATCAGCATTTGCAAACCGCCGATTTGGATGGTGTCTTCCAAGCTGGTAACACTGTCGCTGTTAATCAGATTTATCAATTCTTCCTGCGATATCCCGACGGAAAGCGCCTGTCCGGAAATACCGACAATCGTAGCAACAATGATGCCCATCATCACAAAGTTGAAGAAAACGTTTAAAAACATATTCCAGCCGATTTTGGTGTAGCCCGAAGTCATTTTGAACGGCCAACACGCCACGAAAAACGCCATCAGCGCACACACAATTCCCAATTCTATGGCGCAATCGAGCATATAAAACCCGATGGCCAGCCAAATACCGACGCCGGAAATATACAGCAATGCGCCCTCGGTCAACATACCGATACGCGGAATAACTTTCATGCGGAAGAACCATTCCAAGTCCTTCCACGAATTGCAAATAAAACCGCGCCCGATGGCCGGCATGGTGGTTGCGCCGTTGCTGAAGTTTTCTACGGCACCGACCATAATTTGTGCGGTTCGGGCCGAAAAATATTCATTGGAAGTATCAAAAGCGCTGGCATATTTTGCACCGGTTTCCGCCGCTTTTTGCGAATTTGTGCCGGTAAGAGCCATACCGAAATCTACGCTGCTTTCCAAAATCGGGCTGAGCAACTTGTTATATAAAAACGACGGATGTTGTAAAATCAAAATGGTAATGCCGACCTTAAAGCCCTGCAACAGCAGAGTGGTTAAATATTTGCCGAGTTGTTGCGCCTCAGGCGAGGCAACGGACATCAAAGTCAGATATCCGACATAAATCAGAAAAGCAATAATCAGTAGCTCGCTCAACGCATCGCCGGTTGCCTCAAACGAACTCTTGGAAATGGTTTGCACCGCTCCCATCAAATTGGCAAACAAACTGCAGGTAAAGCATTTTTCTAAGAATTGTTGCTCGTAACCCGTAACGGTTTCGCATTCGTCGTCCGCATCTTGCCCTTCTTCCGTCGGGGTGTTTTGCGGGTTTGAGCGGTCACAAACGATTTTGTTGCTGTCGTCACACAAACAATCTTGCCCGTCATTCGGAAGCGGAAAAGGACAAGTATGAAGTGCGCTGGCGGCAAAAGCAGGCGCTGTCCATAACACCGCAAGGGTTAGGAATAATAAAAATAAATAACGGACACAGCTCCTCAGTTCCATGGCAAAATCCTTAGTTCTTATACTACTATGAATACAGTATAACATAAAATTTTTCAATATTTTATGACAAATTTGTTAAATTTTCGTAACAATTAGATAGGGGATTCGCTCACAAAACACGTAAAATCGGCTATATCGGCATGGCTTCGGTGTTGTTTTCAATCACTATGGTTGCGCTGTGATTATCGTCTTCATCTTCGTCGTCATCGTCGTCGTCGGATAACTTACCGAATTCGCCGCTGACGATGTAATTACGGGCATATTGTGCTACCGCATCGCTGCCCAGCGGAAAATAAGTATCTTTGCGGATTTTTTTCACATTATCGGAGTAAGATTCTTCACTCGGCGGAGTAGTAAACGGAAAACTGTCGAATCGGGAAAGCAGTTTTTTCACCCGATCATGAACGGTCAGCGGCGCAAACAAAATTCCGTGTTCGATATCGTGCGGCAAACGCGCCAGAGCAACCGCTCGCGGAGTGGAAATATCGCGCAACATCGGTCCCAAAGTAAAATTGAAAAACTTGCGCGTAGTAAGCAATTCGGCCAAATCGCTGCCGGAATTCAACGGGTTGATGTCAAGGATTCGTGCAATATTATATTGGCGATAATTGTTGCTCTTGCTGAGCAATTTCCGCGTAATCAGACAGCTGCAACCGACATTGATGATATAAAGCCTGCCGCGAATATCGATATTTTTCAAAAATTGCGACAGCATGGTGGCATGATAATAAATATTGCGTCTGAGCGACGGATATCCCAAACAAACGACATTCATCGGCAACTCTTTGAGCGAATCGGCCAATTTCTGCACCGATTTCTTGGAACGACCGAATCCGTGCAGTATTAAAATGGTATCGTCATAAAGCGGATTTAACTCGTAGGCCTCTATATATTTTAAAAGTATGTCTTTGCACTGGGCAAAAGTTCCGGAGTGACGCCGTATATTATGCGGGTCCAGCAGGCGGCATTTATTGTTGATGATATTGCGTTGTATTACCCAATCCTGATAATTATACAAATCTTCCCAAAAGAATCGACCGCCGAATGTGAAAAAATCGAATTTCATAAAATTAACCTCCGAATCTGATTCGAATCTTGAAAGAAAATGTTTAATAAAAACTTAATGTTTTGATTTTTAATACTTTTTTAGGAAAAACGGAGCCGAACAGGTAGCAAAAGGCAAAATTTGACGGGGGATGGAAACCGTAAAAATGAGGGGCTGTTGATAATTTTATCACAATTTAAATTTGTGCAAAATCAAATAGTTATTAAAAATCGTAAAAAAATTTTAAAAAAGTTGCAAAAAGGTGTTGACAATGAGAAAGTAATAACGTATAAAACGCGTTACCGGCCGCAAGGGGGTAACTTGAGCGGAAGGGCGGTTGCGGAAAAGCGACCGGAGTTATAAAAAAATCGTGAATATAGTAAATAAGAGGATATGCAGACGGTATATCGAAAAGATATAAAGTCTAGTATATTTAGATAAAGGAACCAAGAAAATTCTTTATGAGTAATATT
>JAEEMQ010000041.1 GCA_016283295.1 Alphaproteobacteria bacterium | reverse complement strand
TTTGGAAGTTGAAGAAGTTATCGACCCGCGCGAAGGTCTGAGCGATTTTATTACCGCCCGTATCGACAGCGTGGAAAACCATCCGGATGCGGATAAGTTGCACGTATTGTGTGTTAATGACGGTACCGATAAATATCAGGTGGTATGCGGTGCGCCGAATGTGCGCGAAGGCCTTATCGGTATTTTTGCCCGCGAAGGTACGCTGATTCCGCTGTTTAACGAGCGTTTGAAACGCGCCACCATCCGTGGCGTCGAGAGTTGCGGTATGATGTGTGCGGTTGATGAAATCGGCTTGGGCACAGCTCACGATAAAATCATCGAATTGCCGGCAGATACTCCGATCGGAGTGCCGGCAGCCGACGTTTTGGATATTGATCCGGTAATCGAGGTATCCATAACCCCTAACCGCGCCGAATGTCTGGGCGTACGCGGTATTGCCCGCGATTTGGCCGCCGCTGGTTTAGGCACCTTAAAACCGCTCAACATCGTTAAAACACCGGCCAAATTTGCCAATCCGATAAAAATTACGGTGGAATGTCCGACGGAATGCCCGGTTTATACCGGTCGTTACATCAAAGGCGTTAATAATCATGCCGAAACACCGAAGTGGATGAAAGACCGCCTGAATGCCGTCGGTATTCACTCGATTTCGCCGTTGGTGGATATTACCAATTATCTTAACTATGATTTGGCCCGTCCGCTCCATGTTTTTGATGCCGATAAGCTCAAGGGCGGTCTGACTATCCGTATGGCTGAACAAGGCGAAAAATTCACGGCCTTAAACGAAAAAGAATATGAGCTGACCGACTTTTCTCTCGGCATTTGCGACGATGAAGGCGTACAATGCCTCGGTGGCATTATGGGCGGTTTGGAAAAAGGTTGTTCCGCCGATACGACCAACGTTTTGTTGGAATGCGCGCTGTTTAAGCCGATATGTATTGCCAAGACCGGCCGCCATCTGCAGATTGATTCGGACTCGCGCTATCGTTATGAGCGTTGGGTAGACCCGAAATCCAATATCAGCGGTTCGGATTATGCTACCGCCCTGATTTGCGAAATTTGCGGCGGCGAAGCGTCGGATTTGACGGTTGTCGGTTCCGAAGACGCTTATGTGCCGCAAGTGGCTTATCTGCGTCCGGAGCGTTTGAAAACATTTGCAGGCATTGAGGTAAGCGCCGAAAAATCGATGGAAATTCTGCGCAATCTCGGCTTTGTCGTTTCTATGGAAAACGGCAAAATCAAAGCCATATCTCCGAGTTGGCGCGGCGATATCGAATGCGAACAGGATTTAATCGAAGAAGTTGTACGGATGATCGGCCTGGACGAGATTCCGGCGATATCTTTGCCGCATGATAAGCTGCCGAAGCCGATTTTGACGCCGATGCAGCATAACGCCATGATT
Organism: Alphaproteobacteria bacterium; assembly: GCA_016283295.1. Lineage (GTDB taxonomy): Bacteria > Pseudomonadota > Alphaproteobacteria > RF32 > CAG-239 > RUG410. The sequence goes on along the minus strand of JAEEMQ010000041.1, from coordinate 8,817 downwards.
AGCAAGCACGAATTGGCTTTGCGCGGTATGTATGAAACCGTTACCTGGAGCTTTGCCGACAGTGATATTGCTCAATATTTCCGCAACGGTCGTGAGGCGGTTCTTCTGCAAAACCCGATTGTTAAGGAATTAAACGAAATGCGGCCGTCGATTATGCCTAACCTGTTGACCGCGGTTAAAAACAATATTGCCCGCGGCTATCCGAACGTGGCGTTGTTTGAAATCGGACCGGTGTTTACCGGACGCCATCCGCTGGAGCAGTTTATTTCGGCTACCGGCGTGCGTGCCGGACAGACTTCGGCCAAAGATTGGGCACACAGTGCGCGCGATTATGACATATACGACGCCAAAGCCGATGCGTTGGCGGTGATTGCCGCGGCTAAAGGTCCGTACGAAAATCCGCAGATTACGACCGACGCGCCGAGTTATTATCATCCGGGACGCTCCGGCACAATTCGCCTCGGCAAAAACGTGTTGGCATATTTCGGCGAAATTCATCCGGCAATTTTGAAAAAACTGGATATTAAATCGCGCGTGGTGGCATTTGAAGTTAACTTAAACAACATTCCGTTGCCGCGGCAAACCGTAGGCAAGGCGCGCAAGAGATTGGAGCTTTCGCCGTTCCAGCCGGTTGATAAGGATTTGGCCTTTGTGGTAGATAAGAGCGTCAGCGCCGCCGCAATCACTGCCGCCGCCAAAAATGCCGACCGCGAACATATAACCGAAGTGCGCATTTTTGATATTTATGAAGGCGACAATCTGCCGAGCGGCAAAAAATCGGTGGCAATCAGCCTGACTTTGCAGCCGATTGAGCAGACGTTTACCGATAAAGATATCGAAAACCTGATGAACAAAGTAATTGTCGAAGTCGGCAAAAAGACCGGCGGCGAACTGAGATAGGAGAATAACAATGGCGATGAAAACAACACGCAAACAGAATTATCCGGAGTGGTATCAAAATGTGGTATCCGAAGCCGATATGGCGGAAAATTCAGTATCTCCGGGCTGTATGGTAATGAAAGCGTGGGGCTACGGTTTGTGGGAGCGCATTCAACGTGTTTTGGATGAAAAAATCAAGGAAACCGGCCACGAAAACTATTATTTTCCGATGTTTATTCCCCTTTCCTTTTTCCAAAAAGAAGCGGACCACGTTGAGGGTTTTGCCAAGGAAATGGCGGTTGTCACTCACTCGCGGCTTGTCAGCGAAGACGGCAAATTAAAGCCGGCCTCGCCGCTGGAAGAACCGCTGATTGTGCGTCCGACCTCGGAAACCATTATTGCCGACTCTTTTGCCAAATGGGTTAAATCCTATCGTGATTTGCCGATTTTGCTCAACCAATGGGCCAATGTGGTGCGTTGGGAAATGCGGCCGCGTCTGTTTTTGCGTACGCGTGAATTTTTGTGGCAGGAAGGTCATACCGTACATGCCAGTATGAAAGAAGCGGAAGCGGAAACCCTGAAAATGCTCGAAGTTTATCGCGACTTTTCCGAAAACGCGTTGGCTATGCCGGTTTTGGTCGGTCGTAAGCCGGAACACGAAAAATTCCCGGGTGCCATCGATACTTATTGCATTGAGGCTATGATGCAGGACGGTAAAGCTTTGCAAGCCGGTACATCGCACTTTTTGGGGCAGAACTTCGCCAAGTCGGCGGATATTAAATTTACCAACCAAAACAATGAATTAGAGTATGCTTATACCACCTCGTGGGGCGTTTCCACCCGCTTAATCGGTGGTACGATTATGTGCCATGCCGATGATGACGGTATGGTGGTGCCGCCGCACGTTGCGCCGTATCAGGTTGTGATTGTTCCGTTGATTAAAAAACCGGAAGATGCCGAAAAAATAATGAATTACACTAGCAAAATTCAAGCACAACTTAAACTTAAATCCGCATTTGGCGAAAAACTGCGGGTCAAGGTTGATACCCGCGACAAAAACAGCGTAGATAAGGTCTGGGAATGGATCAGAAAAGGTGCGCCGATGGTCTGCGAAATCGGCCCGCGCGATGTTGAAAACAACGGCTTAATGATTAAGGAACGGATTTTCATCGGTCAGCCGGAAGGCAAGAAAATTATGCAAGCGGAGGAATTTGTTGAAACCGCCGGCAAGCGTCTGGAAGAATTGCAACAAAAGATGTTTGATAAGGCGCAAAAGCGTTTGCAAGACAATATCCGCACCGATATTACCACACCGGAAGAATTTGCCGCCTATTATGCCAATTCCAATGAGTGGATTGAGGACGGCAAGCCGGGCAAAGTGGCATTTGTACGCGGCAAATGGTGCGCCGACCCGGCTACCGAGGAAATCTTGAAATCGATGAAGATTACCATCCGTTGCATTCCGTTTGACCAAAGCGGCACCACCGGAAAATGTTTGTTGACCGGTAAGGACGCAACGTTGGATGTGATTTACGCCCGCTCCTATTAGGAATGAGCTGTATAAATACATTTAAAAAAAGGAAAAGCCTCTGACAACTCGTGTCGGAGGCTTTAAGCTAAAAAAACTCAAGCAGACTGCTATACGCGCAGATTATGAGAACGGTTGCTTCCGAGCCGACTCTCTGCTTTTCATCGTCTTTCGCTTCCGGGGAGGTCATTTGCGAACCTGCCCGACGGTTTAAGACAAACATTTGACATGCTGGGGCCGCTTGTCACCCGTTAGCATTGACGGACGCCCGAAGGACGGTTGCTTTCGCTCGCCACTACTTACAACAATCACCTCAAACCGGGATGCCGGCGACAGCTTTTTCATCCTCGCGGAATCAAAGGGTCAACCGATTGCGGTGTTGAGCAGATTTCCTGCTTGCATTCAAACGGCGCTTTCACACGTTGTTATTCACGCTTGCATCGGTACAAATTGCCATAAACCAAATATATATAGTTAAGTTAGTAATATCATAAAAATTATAAATCGAGCGCTTTATAACAACTTTTTCGACAGGTGTCAAGAAAAAACTTGCCAGCCGGGCGGTCGGATATTAAAATATTGCCGACAGCAAAAAGGAACAAAGTATGAGTATGTGGATTGTCATAATGTGGGTAACGTTGCTGATTGCCGGCGCGGCGTTGGTATATGTCAGCAATCGTGTGTGTAAATTCGGCTGTATCCGCCGCCTGACGCAAGAAAACGAAAAACGCAAGGCCGCTATCGGCGGCACGATAGTATTCGGCGGCTTCGGTTTAATTTGTTGGCAACTTAACTTTATGAATGCGATTGTTTGCATTGTCTATTTTGCGTTGGCCTGGATGATTTGCGACTTTATCTTCCTGATGGCGGAAAAATGGCGTAAACGGCCCTTCAAGCGTTATTATTCCGGCTTTTGCGCCGTTGTAAGCGCCCTCGCCGCCCTTATCTGCGGTTGGTATCTGGCGCATAACGTTTGGCGCACCGAATATAATCTGACAACCGCCAAAAATATCGGCAATTTCAAAATCGTAATGTTTGCCGACTCTCATATCGGCACGACCTTTGATGCCGCCGGTTTTGCCCGACATCTGACGAATATGCAAAAGGAAAATCCCGATGCGGTGGTAGTGGTCGGCGATTATGTGGACGATGATACCACCAGAGAAGATATGCTGGCCGCCACCCAAAAACTCGGCGAACTGTCTGCAAAATACGGTATTTTCTTTGTTTTGGGTAATCACGACAAGGGGTATTACGGAGCGGCCCGCCGCGGCTTCAGCGAAGCGGAGCTGGTTGCCGAGTTGCAGAACAACGGCATTACGGTTTTGCGCGACCAAGCGGCTCTAATCGGCGATACGGTTTATATCATCGGCCGTCGCGATTTTTCGGAAGTGCGGGAACGGCGCCAAAATCGTAAATCCATGCAAGAGCTGACCGCCGATATTGATGCGGATAAATATACGGTGGTTTTGGACCATCAGCCGACCAACTTTGCCGCTCAGGCCAAATCCGGTGTTGATTTGGTGCTGTCCGGGCATACTCACGGCGGGCAGCTGTGGCCGTTCAACCAAGTCGGCAAATGGATCGGCGCCAACGACATGATATACGGACACGAAAAACGTAATAATACCGATTTTATCGTGACCTCCGGCATCTCAGACTGGGCAATTAAATTCAAAACCGGCACCAAATCGGAATATGTGGTAATAAATATCAGGCAAAAGGACTAGAAAATGGAAAAAGAACAGGAACATAAAATTTATACCGACGCTATTGAGTTTTTCGGGGTTACCTCGCAGAAAATCATGGTTATCGAAGAAATGTCGGAGCTGACCAAGGAGCTGTGCAAGGAACTGCGCAACCGCGGCGATGTTGACCATATTGCCGAAGAATTGGCCGATGTGGAGATTACGTTGGCGCAGATTAAAATGATTTATAACATTCATCAGGCAGTGGAAGCCCAGAAAGACTTTAAGCTTAAGCGTTTTGCCAAGAATATGGCTGAACTGAAAAAAGCACAAAATCAATAGCCGTAGCGGCCGCGCATTTTTTTGATAAAGAAAATGCTGATGCAAAGTGCCATAATCTCGGCAACGGTTATGGCCAGCCAAATACCGTTTACGCCCAAGATGAGCGGCAAGAGCAAAACGCAAAGACATTCGAATATCATAGTGCGGGAAAAGGAAATAACCGCCGAAATCAGCCCGTTGTTGAGCGCCGTAAAAAAGCCGGAAGCATAAATATTGAAGCCGGAAAGCAAAAACGACACGGCATAAATGCGGAAGGCAAATACGGTCATCCTCAGCAAATCATAATCATCGTCGTCAATAAATATTTCGGCAATCAGCGGCGCACTTACTTCGGCAATAAACGTCAGCAGCAGCGCGGCAATAACAATCAGCCGCAGACTTTTGCGCAAAAGGTTTTTCAGCTCGTCTTTGTTGCCGGCGCCGTAGTGAAAACCCACCAGCGGATTACAACCGACCGTATACCCGATAAACGCGGCCAAAAATATGAAATTGACATACGAAATAATGCCGTAAATTATTACCCCGGCCTCGCCGAGCAGCCGCAGCATTTGATAGTTATATAAGATTCCGACCAGCGAGATGGAAATATTGGTTAAAAACTCGCTGGCGCCGTTGGTACAGGTTTTAACCAGCGCCCGCATATATAATTTGGTGCGTCCCAAATGCAACAGACTCTTGTTGGGCAAGGCAAAATACAGCAGCGGAACAACCGCACCGATAACCTGGCTGGCGGCGGTGGCATAAGCGGCTCCGGCAAGCCCCCATCCCCACACCGCGATGAACAGTATATCAAGAATAAAATTCAACACACCGGCAAAAACGGTTACAAACAGCCCCAATTTCGGGCGTTCTGCCGTTACGGTAAAAGATTGAAATATGACCTGCAACATCAGAGCCGGCACGGCCGGGAACAAAATCCGCGCATACAGCATACTGTCGGAGAGCAATTTTCCCTCAACCCCGAAGGCAAGCAGTATCGGCTTGAGCAAAAACAGCCCTGCCACGGCAAAAACGGCTCCGATCGTCAAGGTTATGTAAATCAGCATGGAAAATATACGATTAGCCTTATAACTATGGCTTTCGCCAAGGGTTTTGGCTACCAACGCACTGCCGCCGCTGCCGAGCATAAACCCGAAGGCACTGACTATCATAATAAAGGGCCAGACGATATTGACCGCGGCAAACGGGGTTGCGCCGGCAAAATTAGCCACAAACAAGCCGTCAATCACGCTGTATATTGAGGTAAATATTACCATAATGACCGACGGTAACGTAAAACGCAACAACTTGCCGTATGTGAAATGATCCGATAATTGAATTGCCATGATTATCCCCAAACATCGCCTTTATTAATAAACTTTTTGCCCTTGAATGTCAAGCCGGCAAATTTTCACAAAGTTATACTTGCAAAATATATTAATTGCCTTACAATGGCAAAAAACGAAAGGACTGTGTTATGGAAACCAGAAAAGCCGAAGCGGCAGAAAAAAAACGGTGCGGACGCTATAATTGCGCTCAGGCGGTTATATGCACTTATTGCGACAAGGCCGGAATTGATGAAGATACGGCATTGAATATCGGCAACGCTTTTGCCGCCGGTATGGGCAATATGGAAGGAACCTGCGGTGCTTTGGTCGGTGCCGGCGTGGTTTTGGGGCTGGCAAAGAAAGACCGGGCGGCCGCGGCGCGCGAAATGCGGCAGATTATGAGCAAATTCCAACAACGCAACGGCGCCACTCAATGCAAACTGCTCAAAGGCATGGACAGCGGAAAAGTGTTGCGCGAATGTCCGGATTGTGTGGCCGACGCCGCCGAATTTTTGGAAGAAGCGCTATAAACATAAGCTTGACAATTTGCAGTTTTTGCCCTACTTTGAGCGCAAATAAACTTAACGGATACAAAAAATGAAAAAACAGGAATTACTCGCTCCCGCCGGCGACGTCGAGGCCGGTTATGCCGCTCTTTATTACGGCGCCGATGCCGTATATCTCGGCTTATCCAAGTTTTCGGCACGAGCAACCGCTACCAATTTTGATGCCGATACGCTCGACGAATTTACCGCTTATGCCCACAGCCTCAAACGCAAGGTGTATGTGGCGCTCAATACGGTTTTGCAGGAAAGCGAATTGCCGGATTTAATCAAGAGCCTCGATATTTGCACCCGTTGCAAGGTTGACGGGCTGATTATTCAGGATTTGGGCGTGGCGCGGGTTATGCGCGAAAAATATCCGTGGTTTGAAATGCACGCCAGCACGCAAATGGCCGTGCACAACAAGGAAGGCGCGCTGTTTTTGCAAAAAATGGGCTTTAAGCGCGTGGTTTTGGCGCGCGAACTGACCGCGGCGGAAATCAAGGAAATCGCCGCCATTCCGGGTTTGGAAACCGAAGCGTTTATCCACGGCGCCCTGTGCTATTCCTACAGCGGATTATGCCAATTCTCGGCGCTGGAATACGGACGCAGTGCCAATCGCGGCAAATGTATGTATCCGTGCCGCGCCGCTTTTAAGTGCAACGGCAAGGAAAGTCATCTGTTTTCGATGAAAGATATGGCGCTAAAAGAAGATGTGTTGGATATGCCGGTGGACTCGCTTAAAATCGAGGGACGCAAGAAATCAGCGCTGTATGTGGCGGCGGTGACCGATTATTATCGGCAAATTCTCGACGGCAAGGGCGCCAGTCCGCTGAAGGAGGAAAATATCAAGCAGATTTTCTCGCGACCGTGGTGCAAATTCCATTTTAAGGGCAAGGATAAGGCGGTGATTGACCGCGATTTTGTCGGCCATCGCGGCCTGAATATCGGCACGGTTGAAGGAGTTTCCCGCGGCAAATTGCGCTTTATGACCAATCACGCGATAGCACGACACGACGGCCTGCAAATTGATGCCGCCGGTGATGAAAAGCCGTTCGGTTTCTCGGTGCAGAAGCTGTTTGTCGGCAATAAAAGCGTGTTTGAAGCCCCGGCCGGTGCAACGGTGGAAATTGAGTTGCCGCACGGCTATCCGCGGCTTGAACGCGGCGATAATATTTATCTGGCATCGTCCGGCGCGGTTAAAGGCGCATATCATTACACAAAGCCGAAACCGCAAGAATATCGCAATAACAATGATATAGAGGTTACGGTAAAGGTGGAAAGCGACCGCATCAGTGCTCAATCCGGCGAATTTGCGGCCGAAATCAGCGGCACGTTTACACCGGCAAATAATCCGCAGAAAAGTGCCGATGCCATCAAGGCGGCATTTGCGAAAACCGGCGATACGACATTTAATCTGCGCTCGTTAGTCATTGAAAATCCGCAAAATTTATTCACTCCGGCTTCTATGCTCAACGAACTGCGCCGCGATTTGTACGGCCGGATAAAGGTGGAAGAACCTCAAGGCGAATTACCGGAAATTCCGAGCGTCGGCGGAAAACCCGCCGAGCCGCGGTTCAGCATTAAGGTAGATGACATTAACTATTTGAATTTGCTTGATTTAGATAAATTTGCCGAGATAATTTATTTAATCAACCCGCACAGCGATATCAGCGCCTTAAATAAGCTGCCGAAAAACAAAATCCGCATTGCCCTGCCCGCCGTTTGCCGCCATCCGGCGACGTATGCGGATATAATTCGACGCCTGCTTGACGGCGGTTATCGCAAATGGGAAGTCGCAAACTATTGGGCGCTGGAAATTTTACCGCTAAATCAGTTAGATATCAGCTTTGATTCCTCGCTGTATATGCTGAATACGCAAGCGATGGCCATGGCGGCGGAAATCGGCGCTTCGCAAGTTACATTATCGCTTGAAGATATAAAGACAAATATTTGTAATATAATCAAAAAATCAAATTTAAAAACCTCGCTTATTATCTATCAGGACGTTCCGCTGTTTACGAGTGTCGGCTGTATCCGTGACAACGATTGCAAACACTGCTCAGGGCAACCGATGTGGTTTGATTTAGAGCGTCAGGGACGCACTTTCAAGGCTTTATCCAAGGATTGTCAGATGATGGTGTTTGACGATAAACCGTATTGTATTGCGACCGAGGCCAAAGATTTGGCGCCGGATTTCTTCCGTATGGACTTTATATACCGCCAATACGATGCGCAAAAAGTGGTGGATATTACGAATAAATTGCTTCAATTTAATAATGTATCTGACTGTATTAAGGGAAATTTCATCAATAACAATATTTAGATTTCTAAAATTATAAAAAATATCTTGACTATCGGTCGAAGTTAGCATATTGTGTGTTCGGCGTCGGGCGCTTAGCTCAGTTGGTTAGAGCCGGCCGCTCATAACGGTCTGGTCGTAGGTTCGAGTCCTACAGCGCCCACCAGTAAAAAGGAATGATACCCGTCATTCCTTTTTTTGTTTTAAAATCAAAATTAATTATCGCAAA
>JAEEMQ010000040.1 GCA_016283295.1 Alphaproteobacteria bacterium | reverse complement strand
GCGTATAATTTTCTTTCCTTTTAAAATTATTCCCCGGTTTATTTTCTTTAGTCGTGAGCGCCTGCAGTTCGGGTTCCGGGCTTATGTCGGGCTCAGGTCGGGCGCTGTCCTTATGACGACGCGTTCGAAACCGTTGATATTTCAAATAGTTAGGCATTGAAATAAGTAGGGCGTTACCGAGGCGCGTCGTTTTCACTTCGCCGATATTTTTCAGTTTGGTCAGCAAGCGCTTAACTGTGTCGCGAGGTTTGTGCAAATCTTCGCTCAAATGTGCATAGCTGGTCACATATTCGCCAGGGTTAATCGTGCGTGTACCCCAAAACCGCGTTTTATAATTGGCACGCATTAACAAATAGCACATCATTTTCCACGCCGCATCATCGTGAAACAGCGGCCAATTCACAAATTCCCGATCAATAGTAATAAAGCCATACTCAGACGGGATTGTATCCGGAAACGCCAAGCGTTCAGATTTACTCTGATTTTCTGTTGTCATTGAAATTTCTCTTATTGTTTAATCTTGGCGAAAGCCGAACATTTTGCGCTGTTCGTTCCAATCCACCGGAATTGTGTTGCGAATCAGGTCTTTAAGTGTTAAATCGCGCGGTTGCAGACCGGCCAGAATGCTCTCGACGATATCCGGCGCCAGCGTGGTCAGACGAATGATTTTACCCATATAACTGCGGTCCATTTGCTCGAGTTGCGCCAGCTCCTGAATATTGAGGTTGCCGCGCTCGAGTTTATGTTGCCAGCCGAAAGCCCGCACCAGGGCTACAATCATCTGTTTATCCTGATGCCGCTCTTCTGCCTCGTCGCCGACATAAATCTCGGTTTGTTGCCGCCGCTTCAAAAATGCGACGTTTTCCGTCATTTCATAAGCCGAGGTTTCCGGATTATAAACCCATACGTTATTCTCAAGCAGGCTGTTTTGCACCAGTTTATCCATTGAACTTTTGAGCTGGATTTTGATTCTATCCGGCCAAATCGTGATCCGCGAAATGGCCAAATTGCAGAGTTGCTGACGCGTTTCGGCGCTCAGAGAGTTAATCAGCTTGTTGCCCTGAACCACTTTAACCACATCATATTCGGTTTTGTTCGGCACGTGTTTAAGCACCTCTTTGGAGAGTGAATGCACCAGCAAAGGGTCGGTAATCAGGGTTTTGAGCTTGTTCATCACATAATTTTCAAGCGCCAACGCCGGTACCGACTTAACCTCGCAAAAGCGGTAACTCTTGCGAATGGCCTTGAGCGACGTGTAATAGTAGTATTCCTTATTGTGCTTAATCGCCTTGGTCGGCACCATCGCATAGCCGCAACAGCCGCAAAATAAAAGACCTTTAAGTGTTTTGAACTCAAAGGTCTTGTTGATTGGTCCTTTTTCGGAAACCGGTTTGTCTTTCAGTTTATGCACCTTATCCCATAGGGCTTGCGAGATAATCGCCTCATGCTGTCCGTCGTAAAGCTCGCCCTTATAAAAGATTTTGCCCAAGTAGATCCGGTTATCCAAAATCCGATATAAATGGGCGCGGTCAAACTGCTTGCCGCCGACAACCTTGCCTTTTTTGGTAACCTTGCTTTTGGTGCGATAACCGTTGGAATTGAGCCAGTCCGCCAGATATTGCGGTGATTTGCACACGGTGTATTTTTCAAACAACAGCCGCACCAAAGCCGCTTCTTTAGGGTTGATGACCAGCTTTTTATCCTGCAAATCATAGCCGAGCGGCAACGGTCCGCCCATCCACATGCCTTTCTTTTTTGAGGCCGAGATTTTATCACGGATCCGCTCGCCGCTGACTTCGCGCTCAAATTGCGCAAACGACAGCAACACGTTCAAGGTCAGCCGGCCCATCGAATCATAGGTGTTGAAGTTCTGCGTAACCGAAACAAACGACACGTTATACTCGTCGAACAACTCCATCATCTTGGAAAAATCAGTCAGCGAACGGGTTAAACGGTCGATTTTATAGACCACAATCATATCAACTTTGCCGGCCCGGATATCTTCAAACAGGCGTTTGAGGGCCGGGCGATTCATATTGCCACCGGAATAACCGCCGTCGTCATAGTGTTCGGCCAAGGCTTCCCAACCCTGATGCACCTGCGACTTAACGTAATTTAAGCCGGCTTCACGCTGAGCTTCTAAGGTGTTAAACTCTTTTTCCAGTCCTTCGTCCGTCGATTTGCGCGTATAAATGGCGCATTTAATGGTTTTTACGATTTCTTCTTTCATGTTAACCTCTCTTATCTGACAGTCCGAAAAAGCTGTAACCCGAACAATGGCGACCGGTAATTTCTCGTGCCACCGCCGTCATGGTCTTATAAATTTTGCCGTTGTATTCAATTTGCGCCGCACCTTTAATGCGCACGCGATGCTCCACACCGTTATGGATTTTTACCAAAATCGTGCCGACACTCGGCAGACGCTCATCCTTGATAAAAATCGGATTGCGGTATTCCTTAGAGTTGAACATTTTAATCAGCATATTTTTGGTCTCCGGCTTCAAACCGCCGAACTTAAGCTCTTGTAACCTGTAACCGATGCGGGATACGAAAAAAGCCTTACTGTTTGAACAATAAGGCTTGTCGAAGTAGTCCAACCACATCTTCTGCAAATCTTTTAACGGATAGTCCTCTAAATTTTTCCAATTCATGGCATTCCTTTCTGTTGAACAATGAATGCTTGCTTTTCCTAAAAAATCAAGTCATTTCTTCAAGAAAAACAGGCATAAAAAAAGGCCCTCGGAATTTTACTTCCGAAGGCCGGTTAAAGTAGTCCGTTTAAAACGCAAAAAACGTGCGGAATTTAATGCTCTTCTTGCTCCGTAAGCTCGCGCTTTTTGCGTTTGCTAACTTCGCTTCGGTCACTTGTTTTGTAAATTCGCCACGCTTCGCTTACGCTTGCTTGCTTATTAACAAAACTTCGCTGTTCCAAATAAAAACAACATTTTGAGGTTGTTTTTATTTTACACACGTTTCTCCCGAATTATACCAAAAAAAGTAGTAAAAAACGGCAAAAATGTAAACCCCCTTTTTTGTACTGTACAAATTTCTTGTGGGTAACTTTGTTAACATTTATACTACTTTTAAAACGAAAAAAACGTGTGGAATCTGATGCTCACACGCTTCTCCCGAATTATATCAAAAAAACTAGCATAAAATGGCAAAAATGTATCATCACAAATTGTTACAAATGCACTTTTTTGTGGATAACTTCGTATATTTTATACTTTTAAGAGTATAAACCGTTGATTCATAATGTTTTTATACTCCACCGCTGATTATACCAAAAAAAGTAACATAAAACAGCAAAAATGTCTCATACATTTTTGTTCCCAACGTATACTAATTTGTCCCCAACACACTTTTCAATTATTTTTACGGCATTAATTTAAAGGTATCCGGTTTCGCCTTTGGGATATGTTTCCCCAGTATATGGCACATTTGGGAACAAAAATCGAGATAATGCGAAATTATATCGCAAATTCAAAGAATTAAAAAGAGAGTGATTTTCCACTACCGTTTCAGGCGTTTTAGTACAAATCGGGAATTTTTCATAAAAAAGTATATGAATACGCGACCAGACCATTTTCTAAATTTTTGCAAACATACCGCAAAATCTGGGCTTCCGTGGCATAAAAAAATACCCACCGCTTAAGGTAGGTATTTTTCATTGGTCGGGGCGACGAGATTCGAACACGCGACATCTTGGTCCCAAACCAAGCGCTCTACCAGGCTGAGCTACACCCCGTCGACCAAAGCTATATTTACACCATATTTTTTATTTTGCAAGAATTATTTTCGGCTCTGCTTATTTTTTGGAGCGTTTGCGTTTGTTCGCTTTTTCATCTTCAGGCAATTTGCCGTTTTCGCCGCGTTTTTTCTTTGGAACAATCAGGCCTTCTTTGCGAAAACTGTAAACCCCGTCTTTAGCTACAATCAGATGGTCGAAAACTTCAAAATTCATAACATCGGCCAGCGCCTCAATTTCTCGCGTAATCGCCAAATCATCGGGCGACGGCTTGTATGCACCGGACGGATGGTTATGAACGAGAATAACATATACCGCCTGATTTTCTATGGCGGCGCGGATAATCTCGCGCGGGTGGACGGTTGCCTGATTGATGGTGCCGGTAGAAAGCTGTTTTTCGCCCTTGAAATGGCCGCTTTCATCCAAAAAACAAACGTGAAATTCCTCAATTTCGCTATAAGCCAATTTTTGCCAATAATGTTCTTCCAACTGGCTCCAGTTCAGGATAACCGGCTCCTCGGAAACCGTAAATCCCTGATATGCCGAGCGCAACATAAAGGTATGAAGCAGGCGCAACAATACAATGGCATTCGGGCTCAAATCGGCTTCATCCATCAATTTATGCGCCGGCGCGTTTAAAACTCCCTTTATGTTTTTGAATTTATCAATCAGATTTTTGGCAATAGGCTTAACATCGCGCCGCGGAATAGCCATAGTCAGCAACAGTTCCAACAATTCGTAATCCGGCATACTGCGACCTTCATCCACCATAAAACGAGTCCGCAGGCGCTCGCGATGTCCGTAATATGAAGGTTGCTGTTCTTCTTTGGTAGTCATTTATGTTTCTCGCTGAAAGTTATTTGTACGGCGGTTTATCAAGGCCTTTGGGAGAATAAGTGAATACCTCAACCCCGTCTTTGGTAACACCCATGGAATGTTCGAATTGCGCCGACCAACTGTGGTCGCAGGTTACGGCAGTCCAGCCGTTGGAGAGGATTACCCCGTCTTTTTTGCCGAGGTTTATCATCGGCTCAATGGTGAAAAACATTCCTTCTTCCATAATCGGACCGGTGCCTTTCATGCCGCAGTGCATAACATTAGGTTCATCGTGAAAAACTTTACCCAATCCGTGGCCGCAAAACATATCGACCACCGAATATCCGTATTTGTGGGCGTATTCTTCAATAACCGCGCCGATATCGCCGAAATGAGCGCCCGGTTTAACAACATCTATGCCGCGCATCATACATTCGTAGGTAACTTCGCACAGGCGTTTGCCCTTGATTTTCGGCTTTCCGGCATAATACATACGGCTGGTGTCGCCGTAATAACCGTCAACAATGGCGGTAACATCAATGTTTAAAATGTCGCCGTCGGCCAGTTTGCGTTCATAATCCGGAATACCGTGGCAGATGACCTGATTGATGGAAATACAGGTTGCTTTCGGGTAGCCGTGATAACCGAGGCAAGCCGATTTGGCACCTTTTGATTCCATAAATTTGAGGCATAAATCATCCAATTCGCCGGTGGTAACACCGACATCAATATAATCGGTGATATAATCCAAACACTCGGCCGCGACTTTGCCGGCTTTACGCATGCCTGCAAAATCTTCGGGGCTGTCATAAATTTTTATGCCTTGTTTGTTTTTATACATTTAAAACTCCTGTTGCGTATATTTTAGGCAATAAAACATTTATGAAAAAAATACAAGCAATAAAATGAGGTAATCAGCTGTTTTCTAAAAGAAAAAGGTTATGCCTTTTAAGCATAACCTAATTCATCGGAATAATTTGCGGCTCGGTCAAAATCTTGTAGAGGTGTTCTCCGTCGTGGAAAAATATGCCGAAATTGCGCATAATTACCAAATCGGAATCAACAAAGTACAGGTTAATTTCATAGCACTGCACATCCTCGCGGATACGAACCGGCTCAATCAGTACCTCAACTCCGACCCAAGCGGGATTATCGGATTCTTCATGCAGGATGATGCCGCCGTACTCATCGACCACGTAAATTTCATGTTCGGTATAGAACACAAAAACACGAACGGCCTGGTTGAAGCGCATGTAATATTGCGGATCAAGCAGAGTTTTGCGTTTTCGTTTCAAACCGTAACGCAGCTTAGTCCCGGTAGAGTCACGATACTCGCGGACGAGAAGAGAGGTCTTGTTCTGAAACTTCGGCTTTTTTTCTTTGGCCGAAACCGTTGCCGGCACAAAAAGCATAATCGCCAGCAAAAAAATAATAATTTTTTTCATAACAGCTTATTTAAATTATACAATATCTGCCTTGATTATTTATACTTTTTTGAGGTCGTGTCAATATTTTTTACGGATTTAAAATCACAACCGCCCAATTTAAATATGTGGCAAACAACAGCCAGATAAAATAAGGAAACAACAGCCAAGCGGCAAGATGCTCGACAAGATAAAATCGCCAAATCAGCAACGCGGCCGCAAAATCCAAAATTACCAATACCGCAAAACCGCCGAGGAAATACGCGTTATAGAAAAACACATAAGTCCATAAAACCTGTAAAAATAAGTTGAAGGTAAACAGCGTGGCCGCCGGTCGAATCTGTGATTTATTCGGTGAATTGAGCACCAGATCAAACGCAAATGTCAGCAGAGCATACAACACCGTCCACGCAATCGGAAAAACCATATTCGGCGGAGTTAAAGCCGAAAGATTTAGCGACGAATAAAAATTTTCCATGCCGATACGGTTGAAGTACGAACAAAATCCGGCGGTAATCAGCACCAAAAACAGGCTGTAAAGAAAATTATAAAAAGGTTTTTGAAACATCTTTTATCCTCCCCGTTTTGAAAATAATTTTCGTTCGGCGAATTTCAATGTTTACTTTTCAATCATTTTATTTTACAATGCAAAAAAACAATATCGGAGATGAAAAAATGAATATGGATACATCAACCATCGCGATGATTATCGGATTTTTTGTC
>JAEEMQ010000039.1 GCA_016283295.1 Alphaproteobacteria bacterium | reverse complement strand
TCCGCCGAGCACCTGCGCAATTTTCATAACCTGTTCCTGATACACCATAATACCGTAGGTTTCATCAAGAATCGGTGCCAAATCCGGATGCAGATATTCGATTTTTTCCAAACCGTGCTTGCGGTTGATAAAGGTCGGAATATTGGCCATCGGCCCCGGGCGATACAGCGAAATAACCGCGATTAAATCCTCAAAACGGTCCGGCTTGATTTGCTTCATCACGTCGCGCATACCGGCGGATTCAAACTGAAACACCGCGCTGGTATTGCCTTCCTGCAGAATTTTGTAAGTATCGGCATCGTCCAGCGGCACCTCCGCCATTTTGAGTTCAACTCCGTGAATTTTTTTAACCCACTCAACCGCCCGCTCAATTACCGTCAGCGTTTTCAAGCCCAAAAAGTCAAACTTAATCAGGCCGGTTTCTTCCACAAACTTCATATCATATTGCGTTACCGGCATATCGGCGCGCGGGTCTTTATACAGCGGTACCAGCTCATCCAACGGGCGATCGCCGATAACCACACCGGCCGCGTGCATACCGGAGTTACGATACAACCCCTCGAGTTTTATGGCGATTTCAAACAACTTATTGATTTGCGGGTCGGTATCGCGCATTTCCCGAAGTTCCGGCACCATTTCCAAAGATTGCGGCAAGGTCGGATTTTTACCGCCGGAGCCAGGAGGTATCATTTTAGAGATTTTATCGGCCTGACTGTACGGCATTTGCAGAACCCGCGCCACATCGCGAATCACCGCCTTAGATTGCAATTTGCCGTAAGTTATGATTTGCGCCACTTTTTCGTGGCCGTATTTTTCCTGCACGTATTCAATGGTTTTATGGCGATTTTCCTGGCACAAGTCAACGTCGAAATCCGGCATATTGACACGCTCCGGATTCAAGAAACGCTCAAACAGCAAATCCAGTCGAATCGGGTCCAAGTCGGTAATTTTCAGTGACCAGGCCACAATCGAGCCGGCGCCGGAGCCGCGCCCCGGACCGATCGGCACGCCGTGCGTTTTAGACCAACGAATGAAGTCCGACACGATAAGAAAATAACCGGGAAAGCCCATCTTTTTGATAACGCTCAGCTCATATTCCAGGCGCGCATAGTATTCTTCATCAATAGCCAGGCGCTCTTCCGGCGTCATTTCCGGCGTATAAACCTGGGCCACCATGCGCTCATGCAACCCTTTGTAAGCCTCCTCGGTAATAAATTCATCCTGAGTTTTGTTGTCCGGACATATAAATATCGGCAGCAACGGCTCGACTTTTTTAGATAAATAATTGCATCTTTCGGCAATTTTTACCGTATTTTCAACAGCCTCGGGAATATCAGCAAACAATTCGACCATTTCTTTTTCGCTGCGCCAACGGTTTGTCGGCAGATATTTACGGCGCGTGTCGTCGGCAACATATTCGCCGGCGGCGATACAAATTAGGGCATCATGCGCCTCATACATATCCTCATCAAAAAAGAAAACGTCGTTGGTTGCCACCAACGGTATATTGTGCTTGTAGGCTAGTTCCAAAAACACCGGTTCGGTGGCAGCCTCTTCATCATAACCGACACGCGAAATTTCGACATACAGACGGTCGCCGAAAATTTCTTTCAGCTCCACCAGTTTTTTCTCGGCATCAGCCTTGCGATTTTGCAAAATAAGCTGCCCCAACGGCCCTTCATAGCCTCCGGTCAGACAAATCAGCCCCGCATTATGATTGCGCAAATCGGCCATATTTATCTGCGGATAAATACTGTTTTCCATATTATCCAGATAATAGCGATGAAACAATTTCATCAGCGAGGCATAGCCCTGCGCGTCTTTTACCAACAGGATTATGCGTTGCGGCTCGAGCTCCTGACCTTTAGACAGCGATAAGTTTTCGGAATCATCATTATGCAGGCTCATTTCCGCACCGAGAATCGGCTTAATACCTATGTCGGCGGCGCTCTTAGAAAAAGCTTTACCGCCGAACAGGTTACCGCGATCGGTTATGGCGCAAGCCGGAACATTCAATTCATGCAAACGCTCCGTCAGCTTAGGCACCGGTATTGCACCCAGCGAAAGCGAATAAGCCGTATGCACTCTCAAATGTATGAACTGCGGATTGCGCATCAGTAATTTCCGAAATTAAATCCGACGTCTATTTATTGTCGCCGGAAACTTTTTGATAGCAACGACAATGGCAAATACCGTCACGTTCAATATCGCTGCGGCACAAATCGGAGATGCAATATCTCTTTTCGTTCTGGCCGTCGCACGGACAGCGGCGCCATTCGCTTTCGCCGAACATCATATTTTTGGCTTTAGCGATTTTTTCAATATTTTGTGTCGGATAGTATCCGGCTTTTTTACAGTTTTCCAACATCATTTCCAAGATTGTAGGCATTTTCTTCTCCTTATAATTTCAGCGTTGTTCCAAAATATCCAGAATGGAGCTGAGCTCCGCCGGATTATTGTATTTTAATGTTACACTACCTTTTCCGTTTTTACCAGCATTAATTTTGACTTTTAGGCTTAATTTACGTTCCAAATCGGCAATGATTTTCAACAAATCTTTGTCGGTCAATTTTTCCGGTTTCGGCTTGTTATCCTTCATTCCGGCAATCATTTTCTCGGTTTGGCGGACATTCAGGCCCTTACGCACCACTTCTTTGGCAATTTCGGCGGCATTTGGCAGCCCTACCAACGCGCGGGCATGTCCGGCCGATAAAGCGCCGTCGGCAATCATTTGCTGTACATCGAGCGGCAAAACCAAAAGGCGCAAACTGTTGGCAATATAACTGCGCGATTTACCGATAACTTTCCCCAAAGTTTCCTGGGTATATTCATATTCCGCCATCAAATGATTCAAGCCCTCGGCTTCTTCAATCGGCGACAGATTTTCGCGTTGCAGGTTTTCAATCAAGGCAACTTCCAACGTTTCCTGGTCGGAAAAATCCTTAACGATTACCGGCACGGTGCGTAAACCGGCTTTTTGCGCGGCACGCCAACGCCGTTCGCCGGCAATGATTTCGTAGCGGTTATCTTTTTTGCGCACCAACAGCGGCTGCAAAACCCCTTTCTCTTTAATGGATTCGCTCAAAGATACCAAGGAATCTTCATCAAACGCCGAACGCGGTTGAAACGCGCACGGACTTATCATATCCGTAGCAACTTCAAACGGGCTGGTTTTGGAATCTTTAAATACAGTGTTCTGCACAAAATTTTCGACGTCATTATCGTCATCAAGCAAAATATCAACATCATCACCTAACAGTGCACCTATACCTTTTCCCAGAGGGTTTCTGCTGTTTGCGTTCATTTACATCTCCTTTTCACGCTTTAAAAATTCTTTTGCCAACTGAATGTATGCCTGTGCGCCGGTACTCTTAAAATCATACACCAAAATTGGCTTACCGAAAGACGGCGCTTCGGCAATTCGTACGCACCGCGGAATAACGGTGCGATAAACCTTGTCGCCGAAATATTTACGCACATCGGCCTCTATCATTTTGCTTAAATTATTCTGCCGGCTGAACATAGTCAGAATAATTCCCTGCAACTTCAATTCCGGGTTAAAATTGCGTTTAATCGCATTGATATTTTTAATCAAATCAGCCAGCCCTTCCAGCGCCAAAAACTCACATTGCAACGGCACGATAACCGAGGCCGACGACACCAGGGCATTGATGGTTATCAAATTAAGCGACGGCGGGCAATCAATTAATATGTAGTCATAGATGTTGTGCAGATTTTGCAGGGCCTTTTTGAGCACAAATTCGCGATTCGGCAAATCAACCAGCTCAATTTCCGCCGCTGCCAAATCCGCCGAAGAAGGCATCAAATCAAACTGCGTAATCTCGGTATGAACTATTGCCGCCGCGGCCTCGCAACCGCCGGTCAATACATTATATGAAGAAAATTGCCCCTTTTTCTTGGCAATACCCAGCGACGTTGTGGCATTTCCCTGCGGGTCAAAATCGATTACCAGCACCTTTTTGCCGATGGCCGACAGCGCCGTGGCAATATTGATTGTGGTGGTGGTTTTACCGACTCCGCCTTTACGATTCGCAATAGATATTATCTTCATTTGAGCTTCCTTAAATTACGCAACTTCATAATTACACCGCCATCGGCGTAGCGGTTAGGACAGATATCCGCATCATAGCGCCATTTCTGCCTTGCCGCAGCATCTTCCTGGGCGTGGCTTTGCCCTTTCAAAAACAGCATCTCAGTCTGTTTGCTGCCGATTTTATAAGCATATCCGCACAAAACGTCCAAAGCAGCGACCGCGCGTGCCGTTATCACATCTATATTTTTAAATACAATGTTCTCAACCCGATTATTTTCAACCGTAACATTGTTCAGACCCAATTTTTGACACACGTCTTTTAAATACACCGTTTTTTTGGTAATACTCTCAACCAGAGTGATCTGCGCTGTCGGAAACTTCTCTTGCATAGCGATTGCCAACACCACTCCGGGAAAGCCGGCACCACTCCCGATATCGACTAAACTTTTTACTGCGGCCGGCAAATATTCCATAAGCTGCAAAGAATCCAAAACGTGACGTCCCCACACATCTTCCATAGATTTTTTGCTGACCAGGTTCATCTTTTCGTTCCAATCACGCAAAATCGTCACAAAATCCTTCAATTTTTGGATTGTTTCACGTGAAACATCGTATTTTTGCAGTTCAAAATCAATATCCATTTTAACCTCTAACTGACAGTATGAAAGATTCTTTTAAATTTGCAACAAAATATATCGGTTTTTAAACTAAAAATTTTTGAGTGAATTCAGTCATAGATTTCACTCAAAAAAAAACATTCCGTTTCGGATATTTTATTGATTTAGAGCTTAAGCCGTTTAACTATTCCGGCCTTTTGCAAAGCATTTTCCGCCTTCTTAAAATCCATTCCCAGCTCATCGACACAATGCGCATCGTCGCTTATTACCGCGGTAATTCCCATTTTTCCCGCCAGCTGCAAAATAGAAAAATCCGGATAAAATTCCCCTATCTTACGTAATCCTTTGGTGCTGATTTCCAGCGCCGTACCGGTATTTCGCAAAGCCTTCAGCACCGCTTCTTTTTCCGCTCGCAGTGTATCAACGCCGTACTCATCGCCGGCAAAGCGCCGCATGTAATCCATGTGCGCCAAAAAATTGAACATTTTGGAGTTAACCGCCTGCTCTAAAATTTTAAAGTGCTGCGAAAAATATTGCTTATGCAATTTTGTATCTTTGCATATATTTAAAAAGAAAGTCATATTGATAATCTGTTCGCAATCATCGCTGCAAAAAAAGTGATTACCGCTGTGCAAATAATCAACGTCAAGTTGCGAAACAAACCATCTGAATTCTTCTTCCCAACCGTTATATGGAAAATAATCCACCTCAAACCCGACCAGAAGCCGAAAATTTTCCTGCCGCGATACTCGTCTTATATCCTCACAGTGACGCTGATATTTATCTAAAATACTTTTAAAATCGTTGTTATAAACATAAGAGGCGCGCTTTTCTTTCAAATCCGGCCAACTCGGGCTCTGGTACATATTTTTATGAACAATCAGATGGTCGCTGATTCCCAACTCGCAAAAACCTATTTCTTTGGCCCGACGAACCATGGCAAGCAACTCGTCATGACCGTCGGAAAAATTTGTGTGACTATGATATGTATACGGTTGAAGCTCAGGCATTTTTAATATATCCCAACAAAGCGGTAACTGCAGCCGGCGTAACTCCGGTAATTCTGGAAGCCTCGCCGATGGTTTTCGGGCGCACGGTTGAAAAACGCTGCACCATTTCCGTAGACAATCCCCCTATTTTACTGTAATCCAAATCTTCGCGAATTTTCAGGTTTTCGTCCTTTTTAAATACAGCAATATCCTCATATTCGCGCTTCAAATAGCCTGAATATTTGGCATCAATCTCAACCTGTTCATAAACTTTAGGGTTGATTTTTGCAATTTCCGCATCTATTTTTTCCATTGTTTCACGTGAAACATTCGGGTAACTCATTACATCTTTTAACGTCTTTTTACCGTTATGTTTAACGCTCAGCCCCTGCTTCTCAATATCGGCAAAAGACACTGTTTTTCCTTCGCAATAGGCATTAAATTCTGCGATTTCCGCGCGTTTTTGTTTAAATACACCGTATCTTTGCTCGCTGACACAACCGATTTCGTGCCCTAACTCGGTCAGGCGCATATCAGCATTATCTGCCCGCAATAACAAGCGATATTCCGAGCGCGAAGTAAACATCCGGTACGGCTCATCAACACCTTTAGTAATCAAATCGTCAACCATAACCCCGAGGTATCCCTGGCTGCGGTCAACATAAAATTCCCGCTCATCGCCTTTTGCTTTAAGTGCGGCATTTATTCCGGCCAACAGTCCTTGCGCTGCGGCTTCTTCATAACCGGTCGTACCGTTGATTTGTCCCGCCAAATACAGACCGCTCACCTTTTTAGTTTGCAAACAATGGTCAAGCTCCCGCGGATCAACATAATCATACTCAATGGCATAGGCATAGCGCAGAATTTCCACATCCTCAAGCCCCTTCATCGTATGAATAAAAGCATCCTGCACATCAGCCGGCAACGACGTTGAAATTCCGTTAGGATAAACGACATCGGTATCATATCCTTCCGGCTCCAAAAAAATCTGGTGCGAAGTTCTGTCGGCGAAACGTACTAATTTGTCTTCTATGCTCGGACAATAGCGCGGGCCGCGACCGGTAATCAAACCGGAAAAAAGTGCGCATTTTGAAAAGTTTTCGCGAATAATTTTATGTGTTGATTCATTTGTATAGGTAATTCCGCATTCTATCTGCGGATTAGTGATATTCTCGGTCAAAAACGAAAAAGCTTGTGGCACCTCATCGCCGGCCTGGCGTTCCAAAATATCCCAATTTATGGTTTTGCCGTTCAGACGCGCCGGTGTGCCGGTTTTAAGACGCCCCAAGGTCAGCCCCGCCTGCTTTAAATACGGCGTTATACCGCGACAGGCAGCATCGCCGACACGACCGCCTTCCGTGGTTTGGTGCCCGGTAAACATCACTCCGTTCAAAAACGTTCCGGTAGTCAGAACCACGGCGGCGGAAAAGACTTCGGTACCGTCTGCCAATACCACACCGTTGATACGGTTGTCGGTAATAAGCAAACCTTCTACCGCCGCCTCTAATATTGATAAGCTATTGATTTTTCGTAATTCTTCCAGCATAAACCTTTTATAGAGTTTACGATCGGCCTGCGCCCGCGGACCGCGAACTGCCGGCCCCTTGGACAAGTTCAGCATTCTGAATTGAATACCGGCTTTATCGATAACGCGCGCCATTAAACCGTCAAGCGCGTCGATTTCGCGCACCAAATGTCCCTTACCCAAGCCGCCGATGGCCGGATTACAGGACATTTCCCCTATTTTATCGATTCTATGCGTAATCAGCAGGGTTTTTGCCCCCGTACGTGCGGCTGCAGCCGCCGCCTCGCAACCGGCATGACCGCCGCCTACGACTATTACATCAACAAGTTCACTCATTTTCCCCTCATAAAGTTGCGCCTAACATAAAACAACTTAAAATAAAAAGCAAACAAAAAAATCCTTACAGGGTTTAAATACACTGTTTATTTATTTGAGTCTTTTCAATATTTTAGTAAAACAAGTTAAAATTTTGATTCAATCGGTTTAAATACAGTGTTATTTTCCGATACAAAAACTGCTGAAAATTTTATCAAGAATTTCATCAACCTCGACGCGGCCCGTGATTTTGCCGATAGCTCGACAAGCCAGCCGAATATCCTCCGCCGCCAGCTCGATTTCTTTTTGCAAATTAAACCGTTGCAGATTATCCAGACACTCCAGCAGAGCCTCTTTATAGCGATGACGTGTCATTAAAGAAGCGGAACTTTGTTGATAAATTGATTCAAAATAAGCGGCCAATCTATCTGTAATTACGGAAATATTTTCATTATTTTTGGCTGAGATGAGCAGGCAACCTTTGGCAACCAATTCTGCCTTGCGCTCCGCGGAAATTTTATCCGCCTTATTTGCTGCCAACAGGAAGTTTCCGCCGGCACGAATATACTCATCAAAGATATCCGGCTCGGTATTTTCCGCATCAAACAAAAAGATATTGAAGTCGGCATTGGCGATTTTTTCGCGCGCCAATTTTATACCGATTTGCTCAATAGCGTCCGTCGAATCCCGCAAGCCGGCGGTATCCGAAAAAATAACCGGAAAGCCGTTTATATCAACATAAGCGTCGATAACATCGCGAGTGGTGCCGGCAATATCGGAAACAATCGCCACGTTGCGCTTAACAATGGCATTAATCAAACTTGACTTGCCGGCATTGGTCGGCCCGGAAATAACCACCTGAAAGCCGTCGCGCAGACGTTCTTCAATTTTATTGTCGGCAATATGTCCGGAAATTGCTTCAATTAATTTAAATACAGTGTTTTCTATTTTAAAAACGGTGTCCTGCGGAATTTCCTCATCCGGAAAATCGATAAATGCTTCAAGATATGCCAGCATAGCCACGAGTTCTTCCCGCCAGGATTCATAAAGATTGAACAGTGTTCCCCCCATTTGACGTAACGCTGTTTTTTGCTGAATCTTGGTTTCGGCGTCAATCAAATCCGCCAAACCGTCGGCTGCGGTCAAATCCATCTTGCCGTTATAGAAGGCGCGGCGCGAAAATTCGCCGGCTTCGGCCAAACGAAAATCGGGGAGGGCGGATAACGCCTCGAGTATGCTGCGGATAACCGCCTTGGAGCCGTGGCAGTTGATTTCCACCGTATCTTCACCGGTAAACGAGTTCGGTGCTCTAAATCCGACCAGCAGACAATCGTCGAGTGTTTCATGTGAAACAGCGTCAAAAATCCGTGTGTGATACATTTTGCGGTCAACCGCGGCAGAGGCGGCAATATTCGTCATTTTATCAAAAACGGAAAAAGCCGCTTTGCCGGAGACTCGAATTACCGCGATTCCGGATTTTCCGAACAACGTCGACAAGGCATATATTGTTTTGTTATCCATATTGTACCTCTAAATTCACAATCAAAAATAAGGCCGTTTTTTTGACTCTACGGCGGTTTTTGCAATTTTTAAGCACCGTAACTCATTTTTTGCAAAATTGCAACCTCCTTGCTCATTTATTGAGGTCGTTTTTCAGCGGGTATTTTGTTCTCTTTTTGATTTTGCCATCAGCGCGCTTGCCGATTGTTGCCGGGCAACATTTTTTTCCGCGGGAGAATTTTGCCGTTCCTGTTGCCGACGGGTTTGGTCGCTTTGCATCCGATAGCGAAACTTGTTCATTTCCGCCGCCGAAATTCCGCGCAGCTGCTCAATCCCTGACAAATCGGTCGGCACGGCACCGCGCATGGTGCGACCGTTATTGATACACGCTATATACAGCATTAAGGCCTGCTCGCGGTTCAGCGTATCCAAAAATTCAATCGGCGCATCGCGATTACTCGGCTCACGCAACAGCTTAACATACAGCTCGTAATCGGCATTTTGGCTGACCTGTACGTCTTTTTTGGAGGTATAACGCACCGTTGCATCTTTAACCTTAAACTTATATTCGCTGTCGGTCTTAGCCAGTTCGCGATAGCCGTCAACTCCCTGCCAATATGTTTGCAAACCGTTGCTCCAATCAGCGGGGGAATCCGGCGCCGGAGTAGGGGTGGGCGTCGGAGTAGGGGTTGGGGTTGGGGTTGGGGTCGGAGTAGGGGTATCGGTTTCCGCCTCATACAAAGTGGAAATACGGAAATTATCGATTTCGTTAACAAACGAACTGCCGCATACACCACCGCGCATTAAGGCTTTTGCCGGTTCTATCAGCACCGGATTTATCTCGCCGCGCGCCCGTTGTGCCGCAAATTCACTCAGCCGGCCGTTGAGGCGAGCCTGTTGCGGCCGAATAATCTCATTTCTGATCCGGTCATCGATGTTTACCTCCAGCTCGGGAGTGATATATTGCGCCAGATTCACCGCCTCCATCCGCCGGGTTGCCGGATTGTAGATTTGATAATTGTAAAACAGCAAACGCAACTTTCTGAACTCAGCGCCGTCGGCATCTTCCGGTGCATTCAGCGGCGCCTGTTTTATGTATGATTTGGTGGTTTGCAAAAACTGCCGCTGTTTGCTGTCACCGTCGGCATCATAATCTTCCGGACGCATAACATAATTATCCGGCTCAAAATCGTATGCCCTACGGTGATTTTGCTCAAAATCACGCAATTTATATGCCACCAACTGCGGCCAATTTTGCGCATAAGCTACGCGCTCGGCCGGAGTCCTCAATCGTTTTAATTCGGTTATAATCTCTTGGTTATTAACATAAAACATTGAAAAATCGTCATAATCTCCGCGTCGCAAATAAGTATTGATATTATGCACCAATTCTTCCAGATATGCACTGCGCTCATCTTCCACCGCAACCCGATAATAGTTGTCGACACTCAAGCGCCGCTGTCCGGCCTTAAGGGCCAAACCGGCATCAAACACCGCGTTTTTAACGTGTTTCAATTCGTGCGAAATGGTGGTGCTGAGATTGTCGACATTTGCTTTCTTTTGGCCGTAAAAGTTAAAAAGGGCACGATCACGTTGTTCGCTTAAATTGTTATGAGAAAAATCACGTTCGGTCAGCCGCGGATTAGCAGCCTTGGCACGGGCAAAATCCGCTTGCAGCTGTTGCAAACGACGATAGTCGGCCGGGGCAAAACGAAAATGATTGCGCACTATTTCCAATTCTCTTTTGCCGGCATTAACCGTAGCGGTTGTCCGTACAAAGCCCTCGGCCTCAAATTGTCCGCTCGCTGCATCGTAGCGCATATTGTAGGTTTTATCTGCCGGAATTATCCTGAAACCGAGATTTTTAATCACTTCCGGAAAGAAGTCATCATCCATACGATACGAAAGGGAGAGGGTGTTGGCCTGAGCCGGCGGATCGCTGCGCATACCGTTATCAAAACGCGCCCGGTCCTTGCGATAGTGAAAGCCGGAGATTTCCTTGTTTAAGAACTTAGTGTTGGCATCATCATAGCTGATTCCGGGACCGAAATTAATTCGAAAACCGGCACGATAATCTATATTGCCGGCCATATTTTCGCATTCGTGTTTGAGCCGCGCCTTTTCGGCGGCATTGGCATAATCTATGGTAAACGCGATAACGCAATTATCTCTTGTTCTGGTTAATAAAGTCTCGGTTGCCATAAGTTGTTCTCCTGTAAATTGAGTCCATTATAGCATTATTTGACAAAAAAGCAACAAAAATTACATACGCTGGTTAACAGTTGTGTTTTGATTTTGCTCGCGCTTGATTTCCAGCTGATGTTCTTTGAAATGCTCATCAAGTTCGCGGCGGAAGTTACGCAGCAGATTTTCGTCTTTCGGCATACGGTCGATACTCTCAATCAGCTTATCGCCGTTGCGTCCGCTCAAAATCGACATCATCATATTGCGCTCGGTGGCGTCAAGTACCATATACAGATTGATGATTAAATTTTTGATGAAAACATTACCCTCGAGCGGCGGTCTGGCGCCGTATTTATCCTCGAGAAAAGCAGCAAATTTTTTGCGCACGCCTTCTTCTTCGCGCTTTTTGCCGAGTTCGATTTCGTTATACTTCAAAATCGCCTTCTGCCAAATTTGTTCGCGGTCGTCAATAGAAAGCCCGAGTGCCTTATACGAGCTCTTGCGCTGGTCCGGATTTTTACATTCTTCGCATTTCAGCGACAACCCGTGTGTCAGCTGCAGCGGACGGCGAAACAACTCGCAGAACGTGTTGTTTGCTTTCAAAAACGGACAATACTCCGGACACTTTTTGTATTTATCATCTTCTGCCATGCTTTTTCCTTTGGTTTTTGTTGTATAACACAATAAAATTTAATATGCAACCAATAATAAAAAAGCGGGGATAAATCCACCCCGCTTGTTTGTTTTATTATAAGTTATCCGTAAGTACTACCAGATGCACTCGCCTGCGTCCGTACATTCTCTGGTTTCGGAACCGTCATAAGGAACCTGACATCTGTACCATACATTTGTGGAACCTTCGTGTTTGATATCCGGATAGCATCCTGATGCGCAAGAACCATCGGAATTTTGACAATCTTTTGCTTCTTCGCATTCATGGTTCGGACAGATACCGTTATTTTTGTTTTCATCAAACACCTGACTTGAATCTCTTATCATACAGTGTTTTCCGATCATTCTGTCACAAGGACCTGAAGAAGCTTCAATATAGTTCCAATCGTTGAAACTCTTCTGGGTACGTCTGGCTACATCTTGACAGTCATTTATCGTACCGTCATCATGATCCTTCTTACCGCATTCCTTACATTCGCCGCAACCGTTTACCATGTTGACGCAAATCAACGAGTAATCGGAAGATGCTTGGCAATCATTATCGCTCTCGCAATATGCACCCCACGTACCCGGACCGTAAGCACCGTTATCGCCGACCTTGCAGCACGGTTCACAGTAGTAGCATTGTGTACCGAACGGGGTCTTATCGCCCGCAGTACCTGCACCGCATTCACAATCTACTTCCTTCGCTTGAGAGGAAGGACATTCATCCGATTTCTTTCTGTAGCAGTTAGAACCGAATTCGGTGGTGGTGGTATCATAATTACCGTCGGTAGGCGTTGCACCCTTGGTATAGCCGCTCGGACAATCATCCGGTTTCGGCTTGCAGCAGGTGCTGCCGAATTCGGTATACTTAACATAGTAG
>JAEEMQ010000038.1 GCA_016283295.1 Alphaproteobacteria bacterium | reverse complement strand
CTCCGCCTTTGCCGACACCGGCGCGTACCGATAAGTGGCGGTCTTGCGTAATTACCGATTCGACAACCGTTTTCCAGCCGCGGCGCAAATCGTACCAAGCGCGTGCGCCCAAGTTGCCGTAATGCTGTTTGGCGTCATAATGGCCGAAGATTCCGGCACCGTAAGCCTTGCTGCGGATGCCGATAGAGCTGAGTAATTGGCGATGTTCGCTGCCGGCACGCACCGCCGCGGTCATATCCAGTTTGACACCGCTTTTTTCCAGAAGGGTTAAACCGCACTTGGCCCAAAAGTCGGCCTTTTTCGGATTCGGTATAACATAGAAACCGTCGCCGGCGCTGCCTATCATACCGAGCTCAACGAATTGCCCGCCTTTTTCGTAACCGAAGACGATGCGGTCGCTGGCATTACCGAAACGGCCGATGTCATAAGCGTCGGCATAATAGCTGAGTTGGTTATCAAACACCGCTCCGGCTTCAGTGGCAGCACGACCGGCTTTGAAAGTGATTACGGCGCCGTTGCCGAGCTGTTTCCCCAATTCGGCCATAAATTTAATGGTTAAAGAGGTAAAGGAGTCGTTATTGTAAATAATACCTTCCTGGCCGGAGAGTTGGGCATAATCGCCGCGGCTGTTTTTGGCTCTCGCCAAAAATGACGGGGCAAAGTCGTTATAGAAAGTGGTTTTTCCTTCTTCTACGGTTAAGCCCGCAATATTGGCCGCGTCAAGGACTAAGGTCATCCGATCCTTGTTATCATCGGCATTTGTTTGCGGAACCTGCGGTTCTTGCGCAACCGCCGCCGTGGCCGTCAGCAACAGAGTGTTGATTACAAAGTTACGAACGTTGAAAAGTTGAAAATCATTGTTTTTTAAGTTTAAAGTATCAGTCATTTTTTTCTCCTATATTGATAAAATTGCATAAGTTATTTGGCGCCGCATACGGTACGCGAGCGTGCCAGATTGGCCGCAACGGTGAAATTAAAGTAATTCGGCCGGTTTTTCGGTTTGCCGTATTCCACGGAAAATTGTATGCCGCCTTTATCGGCCCCGTTGCGAATGTATAAATCGCGGTTTTGGTTGAATACCGTCTCGGCAATTAAGCGCCAACCGCGCTGAAAATCTTTCCAGGCGCGCAGGCCGATGTTGCCTTTTTTCTCGGCAAAATCGTAGTTACCCAAAAAACCGGCACCGAAACCGGAACGCTCTGATATGCCGATGGAACTCAGCAGCTGTTTGTGCTTGCTGCCAAGGCGCACCGCACCGCTCATATTGAGTTTGACACCGCTTTTTTCTAAGAGAGTCAAACCGCTTTTGGCCCAAAAATCGGCGTGTTTCGGATTCGGTATAACGAAAAATCCGTCGCCGTTTTTGCCGATAATACCGAGCTCGATGAATTTATTATTTTTCTGATATCCGAAAACCAACCTTTCCGCGCTGTTTGCCATTTGGTAGGCGTCGCGGGAGTCGGCATAATATTCGAGGGCGTGGTCAAACAGGGCCGCACCTTCGGTTTTTTCGCGGCCGGCCTTGAAAATAACGGTGCCGCCGTTACCGGTCAGTTTGCCGAGTTCCAGCATAAATTTTGAAGTAATCGGGGTAAAGTTTTTATCTTCCAGAATCAAAACTTCCATCGCTTTGAGCTGTGCGTAATCGCCGCGCCCGTTACAGGCACGCGCCGTCAGATTCGGTCTTAAATCGTTGTAAAATACGGTTTTATCCCGTTCGATGGTCAAGGCGGAAATATTTTCCGCGCCGAGCGTCAAAGTCAGTCTGTCCGAACGGACATAGGATTTAATGGTCGGAACTTTTTGTTCCTGAGCAAAAGCCGCGGTAGTCGCGGTTAAAAGCAAAGTTTTCAATATAAGTTTGCATAAGTCAAAATTATTATCCTGCGTACAGGGGTAGGGGTCATCACTCATTTTCTCCTCCTAATTTGTGTTGAATGACATTGTTAACGAGAATAATCGGTATCTGAATAATTAAGGTTCGTCGGTGATTGGCCGCACGGCAAAACAAGGCGACTTTCAAATTAAAGAAAATCGTCTGTTTTGGAGTCTTCGGCTCCAAACAGCAGTGCGCAATCGTTGCACCTTTTTACTCGGCGCAACCGCAAACGGTCTTAAATCATCAGAAAAGATTATCTTGTTTTGATTAAGAGTTAAAACGGCGATGTTAATCGCTCCCGAACATGATGAACTTTTCGGTTCATCCGATATAATCTGCGGAACTTTTTGTTCCTGAATATGAACCGCCGCAGCGGACATTTTAATAAAATTGCGAATGTGGCTCGTCACCTTCATACAGGGGTGGGGGTCATCACTCATTATTTGCCTCCATAGTTGTTAATGACAAGTTCAGTATATTTAATTTTCTCAAATTTGTCAATATATATCCGAAAAATTATTTTTTGTCTCTCCGTGCGGGCGAAAATTTTATTGCCGAAACAAGCGGTTGCCGGTAATAAAAATGGTGTGAATATCAGCTGAGTTGAGTTTTATAAAGTGCGGCATATTCGCCGTCTTTGGCAAGCAGTTCTTCATGGGTGCCGCGTTCTACGACTTCTCCGTCATTGATTACGGCAATACAATCGGCGTTGCGCACGGTGGAAAGGCGGTGCGCAATAACCAGTACCGTCCGGTCTTTCATCAAATTATCGATGGCCTGTTGCACGATTTTTTCCGATTTGTTATCAAGTGCGGAAGTTGCCTCGTCCAAAATCAAAATCGGCGCGTTTTTAACAAACGCCCGCGCGATGGCGATTCGCTGTTTTTGCCCGCCCGAAACCAAAACGCCGCGTTCGCCGATTTCGGTATCCAAACCTTTATCCAACGAGTCGATAAATTCTTCCAGACAAGCCGCTTTAATCACTTCGCGTAAACGCTCTTCCGATATATCGGTGCGTCCGAGTAGAATATTTTCGCGGATAGTGCCGCCGAACAGGAAATTGTCTTGGAAAACAATGGCGATATTGTCGCGCAGATTTTGCAGGCGAATTTTTCTGATATCCGTACCGTCAACGGATATGGAACCGCCGGTAACGTCATAAAAACGCGGCAACAAAACCGAAATGGTGGATTTTCCGCCGCCGGAATTGCCGACCAAGGCTATGGTTTGCCCGGCTTTTAGGCTTAAATTTATATGCTTCAGCACCGGTTTATTCGGAACATAAGCAAAGGAAACATCTTTATAATCAATATTGCCGCGGCAGGAAGGCAACGATACCGCATCTGCGGCATCGACAATATTATCTTTGCTGTTCAGCTGTTCGGCAATTCGGTCGACGGCCATCAATGACATAACGATACTGCTGGCGTTGTTGCCGATAGATTTAAGCGGGTTATAAAGCATCACCAGCGATGTTACGAATGAGGCAAAGTTACCTACGGTAATTTGTTGCGAAACAATCAGATAACTGCCGTACCATATTACAAAAGCAATACCGAAAGACGAAATAGTGTGCATAATCGGCGAAATGGAACCTGTTTTGCGTCGCATTTGCAAACTCAGCCGGAATATTTCGTTGACGCTGTTCGTAAATTTTTGCTTGCAATAATCAAACAGATTATAAGCGGTGATAATTCGGTTGCCGCTGAATGCTTCGTTATAATCTTTCAAAACTTTGGCCATCATGTTGGTGTCTTTTGCCACAATCGAATTCAGACGCTTCTTCACTCTGGTCAGCGGCAATAATGCTCCGAACAAAACCACGGTTGCCACCAAAGCCAGTTTCCAGGAGTTGTAGAACAACACGGCCAGCAACGACAGCGATGAAAAGAAACGGGTAGAGAACAGGCGAATACTGTTCAAAAGGCCGGCACAGGCATATTCCGCATCATTATGAAAACGAAACAGCACAAAACCGGAATCGTTTTTATCAAAAAAGGCGGCATCATGATGAATAAGCCGATTAAACAGTTTCCGCTTCAAATCGGTAGAGATTTTGTAGCCGACCCACGCATTCAGATATGTGGCTAAATAAGTAAAAAGCGCCTGCAGAATGCTGAAAACAATGATCATCAGCGGAATATACATGGTCCAACCGGCTTGCTTTTCAATCAAAACAACATCCATAAACGGTTTAAGCGACCAGGCAATCACCGCGTCCATCGCCCCGATAGGTGCGGTAATGGCAATGGCAATAAGTGTCCGAATCCAATAAGGTTTGGCAAACGGCAGGATAAACATATAGCTTTTTAAGGCTTTTACTTGCGACAGGCGTTCCGCAATTTTATGGCGTTTTTTACAGATATAAGCCGCAATAAGCCACAACAAAACATAAGGAATACAGAGCGACAGCAACATGTTTGTTTTTATGTTTTCGGGGTTTATTTGCGGCGGAAAGGTCAGGGGAGCCGAGTACCACAACGTATGCCCGGCCAGCAATATTGCGGCTGCCCCGACAACGAATATTATAAATAACCCCAGCGCTTTCATTCTGTTTTTCTGCCTTATACGGAAATGTTACATAATTTATGACAAGCAATATAAAATATTTTTTGCGCGCTGACAATAAGAATATGAATGTTTTGCTTTTTTATGGACATTTTATAAAATAGGGCCTATAATTCGAGCAAAATAAGGAGGAAAACATGGGTCGTATCAATGATGAATTTTATTCAGATATATATATAACGCCGGATAAACAGGTGTTTGTGCCGGATACACGTACGGAAAACGGATTGCGGCAGATTCATCCCGATGACTTTGATGCGTTTTACGACTTGTTGGAGCGTTCTTTTACCGGCCGCTCGAGTTATTCCATAACTTATGAAGACTTTTTCTTCCGTGTGGAGCGCACCGTTTCGATGTACGGCGTTTTGTTCTGTATGCGTAAAATGCCGAAGCAGGTTCCGGATCTGACTTCGCTCGGATATCCGCCGGCGCTGATTAACTATTTATCCACACTCGGCAACGCTTCCGGCCTGATTTTGCTCGGCGGTGCCACCGGTTCCGGTAAAACCACGACCGTATCCAGCCTGTTGCGCGAATATTTAATCAGAAACGGCGGTTTTGCTTACACCATCGAAGACCCGTTTGAAATGCCGCTGGACGGCGAATATCGCGCCATGAACGGCTCGATTGGTATGTGTAAACAAACTCAGCCGATTAATGACGACTGGGGCGCTTCCTTACGTTCGGCTCTGCGTTCGCGTCCGCGTTATATTCTGGTGGGCGAGATTCGTACTCCGGCGACCGCCAGCGAGTGTTTGCGTGCCGCCACGTCCGGCCACTTGGTATTATCCACCATTCACGCCAACAACGTTGCCGATGCCATCGATGCCATAGTTAAGCACGCTTCCGCCGGCGAAATGAGTGAAGAATTGGCTTTTGACTTGCTTTCGCGCGGTATTTTGGGAGTTATCCATCAACAATTAATCGGTACCAGTAAAAAACGTCCGGTGGTGCAGTTCCTGTTTGCCAACCCGATTACGACACAGGGTGACCAAACGCGTAACATTATCAAAACCGGAAAAATCAACCTCGCCACTACCATCGAAATGCAGATGACGCGCATGAGCCAAGGCCGTCCGCTGTTCGATGTGCCGGACGAGAAAAAATAAAGTTTATTGAAAAGTCCAAATAACCGTATTGCCGTCAGGCGTGCATAAGCGGCGGGTGGCATAACGGTCTATCGGCAACGGATGGTCTTCGTCGCCCCAGGCAAATTCGGTGCTTCCCGCATCGTTGGTAACGGTAATTTTCAGCAGGCTCAGTTGTTGCTTTTTGCTTACGGATAATTCACTCAAATTAATGCAGGCCGACTTGTTGAGCTTGTTTAAAGCAATATCAAAACTGTTGTCATTCGGCATGGCGGTATCGCCCTTGGCGCCCTGACCGATATGCCAGACAAACTTTGTCTGCTTTAGTCCTTTATCAATCAGCGAAGCCGCGGTTGCCGTTTCGGTCGACAACTTCCAATAATTCGGCTGGTCACGGTAATAATCGCGAATATTATCGGCGGTTTTGAAAATTGCGGTGTGCAAATCTTTGTGCGGATTATGAAATAAAACATAACTGAGGGCGATAACGGCGAGCAGCAGGCACAGGGCGATGACAACGCCGTTTAGGCTATGTGCGCGGATATTTTTTAAGTTCAAATATATCTTTTCCATTATGATTTACCCATCGAGCTGGTAATTTGGTCTTGCATGTCGAAGGTTCCGAACACCGCCCAGGCAATAATACCGGACACGAACAACATGGCGATAATGTTCATGACTTCGGCCTTTTGTTCAATCAGGTAAACGGATTCTTCAAGCCATTCGTTAGCCAGTTTATCCAATGCTTCTTCAAAGTTATCCAATTCCGAATATACTTTTAAGTCGGAAATAATCTGTTTATCCGGAAATTCCTGTTTGGCTTTAGACAGCGCCTGACCGAGGTTATCACCGTTTTTGATGTGGAACAGAGCACCGTCGATACGGTCGCGCAAATAACGGCTGGCATCGCGGCGCAGCGAGGTTAAGGCTACCGATACCGGCACACCGCCTTTAACCAAAGCGGAAAGCGCCAACAACCAGGTAATACCGGTAAAAATCTTATACAGCGACCACGGCGGAAAACGGTCGAACTTCACCCGAATTTTTCCCGACCAGATACCGATGGTAAAATAAATGATTGCACCTATTGTCGGCAAAATGGCAAAAGCAATCACCCAGTTTTTCTGAATCCATTCCGAAAGATTAACGAGCGAGCGCGCCGTTCCCGTCCAGATGGTATTCGGCGCGGCACTCAGCATCGGCGGAACCATGTACACACCGATGGCGTACAGAATCAACACCGCCATCATCATTAAAAAGGACGGATAGGCGATGGCGCTGACAATCGGCCGAATCATACGGGAAGAACCTTCGGAAACTTTAATCAGGTTTAATAAAGCACTTTCCAAGTCCGACACATCGCCGACGGAAAGCATCAAACGTTCACGGTCCGGCGCCCAGCCTTTAAGTGCATCGGAAAACGGATGACCTTCCTGCAACGAGCGTCCCCAGGCGCTGATTGCGATGGCCATCGGTTCGTTAGGGTGCGAACCGTCTTCGGAAATACCGTTATAAATCATATCGAGCGAGTTCATCAACGAAAAACGGTTGCGCAACAATGCCGCCAATTTACGATAAATTTTCAAACGGCCCTTGTTTGACATATTGCACATAAACTTGGCATACGTCAGCATCCACTTATTGGTGGTTCCCATGGCTCGGTTAAAGGCACTTCTTCTCTTTATCTCAGGCATTTTACGTTATCTCCTAGTAAATCGGCCGCTGATCCAACAGACCGCACCACCGTTCGACTTCATCCAAATCAATATAACCCTTGAGCATGCGCTCGATTGCCGCCTCACGCAGAGGGCGTCCGTTAAGTTCACTCACCCAATAATCAATGGCGTCTTTGGTTTCGCCCTTAATCATAAGTTGCAAAAAGTGTGCGTCCGGCAAAATAATTTCCGGCACGGACATTCTGCCGATTACGCCTTTATTATCACAGAATTTACAACCCGGACCGCGGACATAAGTGTTATCGACACCGTATTCGCCGAGCGCCGTTTCCAAACGTTTGAAAGACGGGTCGGACATTCTCTTTTTAACCGGAACCCGGCAATAAGGACAAATTTTACGGAACAAACGTTGCGAAATAAGTCCCTTCATAATTTCCGGGTCTTCCAACATATATGATTGTACGCCCATATCGCGCAGACGGGTGATAATTGCCGGTGCCGAGTTGGCGTGCAAGGTAGACCACACGCTGTGGCCGGAAAGCGCGCCGCGGAACACGAGGGTGGCGGCGGATAGTGTACGAATTTCGCCGACCATGATAACGTCAGGGTCGGAACGAAGCGCTGCCGACAAGGCTTTGTTGAACGCATCGTCTTTTTCTTCTTCGGTGCTGGCATTGGTAACCGGCATTTGTCTTGCACCAGGAATAGGATACTCCGGCGGGTCTTCCACGGTAATTACGTTAATTTCGTTGTTATGCTCCTGCAACAGCTTAATCATATTACGTTGCAGGGTAGTGGATTTACCGGAACCGGTCGGTCCGGCAATGATTTTCAAACCGGTTGCGCTGGCTCTTAAACGATAGAACAAATCTATCTCACGGTCGCCCAGACCGAGCGAGCGCAAATCGCCGTCGCCGTTCGGATTATCATCGGCATACAAAAGACGCATAACCAGATATTGCGAACCGAAGGCCACCGGGTTAAATTGCAAACGAATAGCCAGAATGTTGTGCGGCAGACGCAACTTGCCGTTGGTGCCGCGTAATGGTGTAGAACCCAGCTTTTGGGCGCCTTGGAACTCGTTTTGCGCATAGTTGGCATCGGAAATATCGGCCGAAGCAAAGGCCGCACGCACAAACGCTTCGCCCCATTCTTTGGAATACTCCAATTCGCGCTCCATCATACCGCTGGAACGGAAATAAACCACGGTGGAATTACCGACGATAACGTGAATATCGGAAACTTTGTGAATGGCGGCACGGCTGATAACGCTCAAAAAGTCGATTTGCATCTGATAATCGGACGTTTCCGCGGCCGAAATGTTTATTTGGCCGGTGCCTCGCTCGGCGAAGGCGTAAATCGCCGAAATCTCCGCCGTAGAAACATAACGCGGGTCCGAAATCGGAATCTTGCGCCGCCGAGCCGTTGCCGTAAAGTTCAGAACTTTACCGTCAAAGCGGTGTCCTTCGTCAACCAAATAAGTACCGTCGGAAAACAGCGCCAACATACGGCGTGTTTCAGGGTCAACCACGATTTCGCCGTTTTCAAGCGTCAGCAGGCGGTTATCATTGGCAAACAAATGCCGAAAAGAAGTCTGCGGATCGTCGTCCGCTTCTTCTCTTTTATCGGTATCCCCGTCTTCAATATCCGACAGGGGCTTGACATCTTCTTTTTTGGGAGTATCGGTTTTCGGATTAATCAGTGCAGCGATGTCAACAGGAGACTTATCGACAGTGGTTGCTGCCGATAAGTCTTTATTTTCTTCTGCTGTTTTAACTTCATCTGCCATAGGATATAAATGTTATCTTACAAACATTCCTCTACCGAACGAAGGGGCCGAAACATGCGGGCTGGAAGGTGTAGAACTTCCTCCGCGATCATTAGTTCTTGGAGCTTTCTTACCCTTCTTAGGAGCGGTTTGCTTCTCTTTATCCTTAGCCTTGGCGTTCTTTTCCGCAATTTTGGCCGCAACCGCATCCTCTACGATTTCCTGTACGGCTTCTTTGTTTTCTTCAGGCAGAGCACTTGACAATATTTCATTAGTTCCGCCGAAAGATGCTTCCGGTTCATACTCAACAATGGTATTGCCGGTATACAGGTAGCTCTTTACACCCTTGTTTTCAAAGGAGATATAGTGATCGGTAATGGCGGTAACCACTTCGCCGTTTTTCAGCATTGAGCCTTTATGAACGATAAATACCTTGCCGTCGGTGTTGATAATCTTGGCCACAATGTCATCACCCTTACCGGTAATATCCATAATAGCATATTCCTGTGACAAATCTTTATCGTTTTTGTTCGGACCTTCCTCTGCTTCTTCCTTATTGAACGGATTTTCGGCCGCTTCCTGCAGTTCTTTCATCTTCTTGCGGCTGACGCTCAATTCAAGGTTCAAGTCATTGATGGTGCCTTCCAAATCTTCAATTTTGCTTTCAAATTCGGCAACTACTCTCTCATGTTCTTTCACTACCGCAACAGCGTGTTCTTTGGTTTTTAAGATTTCTTCGTCAACGCTGGTGATTTTGGTTTTGAAAGTTTCGATAAGGTCAACGCGCTCATCTTCCAGTTCCTTAATGCGGCTCTGGAGTTTGGCACTCTTTTCAACCCATTGTTGATTCATCATCAACATTTCATTCATATAATCGTTGATAACCTTAGCTTGTCTGAGTTTTTCAAGCTCCATTTCTTTTTCTTTGAGCTTGCGTTCTTCTTCCAAAATTCTGGCTTTGCGCTCGGCTTCGGCTCTCAGACGTTCTTCTTCCAGCTGCATTTTGGCGCGTTTGGTGGCCTCGATAATGGCTAAACTCTTTTGACGTTCTTCCAAAACTTTGGTCCGCAGTTCTTCACGCTTTTTCTCTAATTGCAACAGGGTTGCTTCTTTTTCGATGTGCGACATTTGGTTGAACAAGTTGTTGTCAACCTTAGAAAGAATGGCATTACCGAATTGTTCCAGAGGAGATTTCGGTGCATCCGCTTCCGGCAAAACCGGCTCCAATTCTTTGAGTTCGTCAAAGCCTTCATTCAAAGACGCATCATCCAAAGACACATCGTTTAACGAAGCGTCACTCAGCGGATCGGCGGCAGTAGCATCTGCCGGTTGTTCCGTCGCATCGGCCGGAGCGGCACCATCGGCAGCAACCGGCGCAACCGGTGCAGCAGGGGCATCAACAGTCATATCAGAGCTGTTAAGGAAATCATCAGGCTTCTGCTCGTTGAGAAAATCCAGACCTTCATCGTTGGTCTTTTCCGGCAAAGCGGCCGCCAAGTCATCTTCGGTCGGGGCAAAAGGCAACGTTTCGGCACTCGGCGTTTCTATATCAATATCGGCCTCCGGAGAAAGTTGATCCAACGCCGCTTTAGCGTCTTTTACGTCGCTTTGTACATCTTTGACGGCGCTGTCAACCGCTTCGGCGGCTTTATCGGCAGCGTCGGCAACCTTATCGGCAGCTTGTGCAACTTCGGCCGCGGCATTTTCCGCCGGTTGGATTAAAGCATCGGTCGGTACGGAAACCGTAACCGTTTTATCGGCGCCGGCAGCGGCATTTTCTTCTGCGGCAAAACTTACATGATTCAACGTCAGCGTAAATACAAAAGCCAACGCGATGACAACCACTGCTTTATTTTTCAGATTATAACTCATAAATTTCTCCTTTGTAAGTCCACTTTGCGTCAGTAGAGTGGATATTGTATATTATACTTTTAATCGATAACCCTGAAAATTTCATTAACAAGTCAATCCATTCCAGCGGATCGTTATTTGAAGTAATGGTAAATTCCAACAACTGATATTTCGTTCCGCGCGGAGAAACCCAAGAAATAGGGTTGAGCGCGATTTGCGAGTTGAACTGTTGCAGGTCGAGGGCCTGGTTAATATCGTTGATGGTGTCGATTAATTCATCTTCCGTATATTCCGGCGGCGAGTTGAAAGTTTTTGACTTGTCAATCGGAGTCGTAACAATGATTTCGTTACCGTCACGGGATAAAATACGCGAGGTGAACGGAACGCCGGAAACATCCAATGCCTGATGAATCCAGGTCAAACGTCCGTGTTCGCGGGTCCACGAGGTTACAATACCTGAATCCGGTGCGCAGGTAATCGGTCCCAATACCCAACCCGGGGTCAAAACCTGTACCACCTTTTGCACGCCGGTGTAGCAATTACGCATTACATCAACCGGATTACTTATGTCTTCCCACGGTTTCGGCTCCGGCGGCAATTCGGCCTGTTCGGCCTGTTCAATCGGCGCAATTACCGGTGCACTCGGCGCGGAGAAGAACAAATCTTTTAACGTGGAGTAGGCAAACCAGAGAATAATGGCAAAACATACCACGATAACCGCCAACATAATCGTATCGTTGCTGGCATCAATTTTATCAAGCTTGACCTGCAAGCCGCGGTTCAAAAGCGGACCGAGCTCGGTTGACTTGGTATCTTCGATGGCCCACTCGGCCGGAGCGTAAATCGCATCCCAATCCGGCACGGCCAACATCGAAATAAACTGATTCTTGGCATCGCGTTCGTTAATAAATAAAGTATCACCGTCGGAAAGGATAACATCGTTTCTGTAACAAATGTACCACCAACCGGTATCTACTTTAAATACGCCCAGAAACGATGTGACGTTTCCTAATCCGGAAATCAAGGCAATGGCGGCGGAAGGCAGGCCTTTGGTAAAGCCTTGCGATGAAGCCGCCAGACCGAACTGGGCAGACTTACCTTTACGTGTTACGTAGAGGTCGGCGCCTTCCAAAATGTTTTCGGCCGCTTCTTTGACTTCGGGTAAAGGCTTGTCTTCATTCAACAACGGCTGCCAGAACAGACTGGCGGCATAAACCGTACCGTCGCTGCTGAACGTCGATTTCCAAGCCTTTTCTTCAGTTTGCGTATCGTCCACTGGTTTTCTCCCTTAAAAGTGTTAGTCGCTCATTCTGGATTCCGGAGACAACGGGGTTTCCAAAACCACAGGGGTAAGCATAATCACGAAGACGTTGCGTTCT
The DNA here is from genome assembly GCA_016283295.1 of Alphaproteobacteria bacterium. Classification (GTDB taxonomy): domain Bacteria; phylum Pseudomonadota; class Alphaproteobacteria; order RF32; family CAG-239; genus RUG410. Next base: position 10,255 of record JAEEMQ010000038.1, on the reverse strand, counting down.
CTACCGGTTTTATTATGACCGCCGAGCAACATATTGTCCGGACTGCCGGTACCGCGTTTTTGGACTTCTCCTCTGGCCTTCTCATAGCCGGTAAGCACCATGGTTTGGCCGGATACGAGAGCAACTTCTTGCGTAAAGCCGCGGGTTTCAATCTTCGGAATTTCCAATGGCGGCTGGTTTTTAGCATAATCAATCAACTCCCAATCAACCACTTCGGACAGAGACAGATTGAAAAACAGCATCAAGCGTCCGTGATCAAGAATTCTCGGCAATACGCTCATCATGAAACCGACGGTATAATCTTCAACATCCGTGGAAGAATCGGTATTATCACTGCCGGTTGTGGTAGTCGTCTGCATGTTCTTGTTGTAGTGACCGGTTTGAACTACCTGAATCGGCGCCGGTTTATTGTTCATAGTCGTAACCGTACCGCTTGTAACCAATTTGGTATTTCTTTGCGCAGACATCGCTTTAATAGCGGCATTAATATCCCAATGCTTGGAAGAAATCATCATAGAGAGGGCATTAGGATTATCAATTTTCGATGTGTCGGAATTTGTTAATATTCTGGTGAAATGCTCTCCTTTAAGGTTTTTATACGTCAATTCTCCCAAATCAAAACCGTACTGGTCATCTTCACCCAAAGTAACGCTGTATACTTTAACGCTGATGGCAACCTGTTTGGACAGACGGTCGTTGGTTTCATTGATATATTTGGCAATACGGCGGATGTTGGCCGGAGTATCGGTAACCGTAACCGTACCGCTGGCGCGATTTACGCTGATGCTGCCGTCTTCCGTGGTCATACTATCCAATGTTTCCTGAATTTGCGTCCACATATCCAAATCGCCGGATTGGTTTTGTTGACTGATGGAAGCACCGCCGCTGGCGCCCTCACCGGAACCGCCGCTGCCGGAAACATCAATGCTCACGTTGAGCGACGGATTGGTCGGCAAGCTGTAAACCACAAAAGTTTTGGTAATATAACGATAGAAATAAACTTCGTTCTTTTCGTATTTCCACCATACACCGAAACGGTTGGAAACTTCATCCAACAAGCCGCTGAGCGGGCCTTTGTAGTTAACGAGCATCTTGGTAGAATCGGTCCATTGAGCGCCGATTGTTTCGATTGAAGGCTCGTTTGCATCGGCAACTTCTTTGATGTTATCGTTATCTTCCAATTCCGGCGCGTAGCGTACGGATAAGGAAGTAATTTTGCTGATCATATTACCGACTTCAAAAAGCGTAATCGGACGGTTACTGATTAAAGTAATGCCGTCTTTGGCTTCCAAATACGACGGAATCTGCTCGCCCTCAAATTCAACTTTTGAGGTATCGCCGAGCCAAATATCGTTTTTAACCCGTACCACATCGTCCGGAATCGGAGTATCCGGCACACTGGCCTCTTGTTTCATGGCCGCGGTATCTTTGGTCGCTTGCTCTATCTCCGCATCAAGTTGCGGCGACAGGGAACACGCTACGGTAATTCCCAGAAGCCCGAGAACAGTTAATTTAAACAAATTAGTCATACGCATTTTCGTCCTCCATTGTTTCGATTACCAGAACGCGGTTACCTTTATAAAAAGTAGCAACCGGTGCCGGTTTTGCGCGGGCAAAAGCCCTTACTAACGCAGATGCCACATCGGCAAAATTGCCGCGGAACATTGCGCCGGCGTTCAGCGTATAATTACGATTCGTTTTCCAAATCAGCCGCCAACCGGCTTCTTCACTCCACTGAACTAATAAATCTCTCAAACTCTGACCTTCTTCTGCCAGCCAGTCGCGATTCGGATCATCGGCGTAGCCTTCATCCTCCGGGGCATCTACGGCTTCAAACTGCTGAATTTGTTCGGCAGTTGCCGGCATGGTTTGCGGATTGCCCGTAACCTCGGCTTCATATTCGATAACCTCGTCGTTTATGCTCGGCATAACGGTGGCAGAAATGTTGTTTCCGGCTGCAGCCTGTGTAATACGATGATCGCGTGCCGTTCTTTCACCGTAGGCACGGAAATCTGCCTGTGTTCTGGTGTAGTTAACCGGCGCCTGGTCGGTGCACTCGCTGTAACCGGCCGCGTTTTCAACGCATACTGCCGTGTATTCGCTGTTGCTGGTGCATATACCGTCGCTGCACTGCTCGTCAGGATATCCCTGCATCGGGCGTTGTTCACCGCTGCTGACACAACCGGCTGTACCCAAAATACAGCATACCAAGCCGGTAATCGCAAATTTGTTTGTCATTGTTTTTCCTTTAATATCTTGTTTCATCGTATTTTCCTATAATACAGGTTAAAACTGAACGGTTCGGATTAAAACCACGGATTGTCGGCACGTTTTGTTGCCTCTATCCGTTCTTCATCCGTAGCGTATCGTACATTCCTAATAATAAAAGAGTTTGGCTCTCTGTCGGTAAACATAATATTGACCTTACGTTGCTCAACACCGTTATCCTCCAAAATTTTATACAGCATTTTGAGGCGTTTTTGCTGAACTTCGAACGAAGCCGAACGATCAACTCTGATTTCGACGACAACATTGTCGTTATTGACGGCATTGTCGGCAAATGCGTGCAGCCATTCCAACGTTTGACCGGAGATTTCGGCCCGATTCGGTTGGAAAGACAATTTTAATTCGGTCGGGACAATGCTTTCCTGGCTGTCTTTCTTGCCCAAAAGGCGCTGAAAGATGGAACTCTGCTGATCTTTTCCGGCAGAACCCGACTTTTTCGATTTGGCCGCATCCGACGATTTGCCGCGAATGCTGCCGCTGAACCACGAATTAATCCTGTCAAGGTAACCGTGAGCCGCTTCGTCATCGCCGTCGTCATCATCGAGGTCATCATCATCGGCATCACTGTCAAAATCTTTTTCGTCGTCAATGCTTTGAATCACTCCGCCGGCGATGTTGTCATCGGACGACTTATTTTTGTTCTGAATTCTCTTTTCCGGCGCCAATTCCGGGAGCTGATGTTTATCTCGCAATTCCTGCTCGATTTCCAGGTTTTCCTTAGAAGTGGAAAATTGCGGAGTTAAATTTTCATCATTTAAAATGTCTTCCGGTATCGGAATCAAAAGATTCTGCTGCGGTGTGTATGCAACTTTTTCTTCGGTTTTGGCTTGTGCATCCGGCAACGTAACGTCTTGTTGCAACGGTTCGCTCTTTACGCCGAAAGTATTTTTGGTAATGTGTTTGTTGGCGGTCTCGGCAACTTCCCACGGATCATCCTCGTTCGGGGCATAAGCTTCTTCAACCGAATTGTTATCAACATCTGTGGATTGTGTGGATAAAGTATCTTCTTCGTCGGTTGCCAAAGGCTCGGTTACGGCAGCGGTGTTATCGGTGCCCAAGTTATAAATGCTGACATTTTTGGAAGCCAGAGCAATACGTCCGCCGTCCGCTTCATCGGAAACCGAAACCACACCGGTCTCTATTTTGTAGTTATGCTTGAGCGGAATGGCAAAATCCGGCGCCGTCGAAGCATCGGCAATTTGCAGTTCGTCTTTTGCCGGCGTTTCGGCTGTTGTTTCGGCCGCGGTCAAAGTCGGTGCAACATCTGTTGAAAAAGCTGTGGATAAATTGTTATTATCTGTCTGCTCGGCAAAATTTTCATCGCCTTTAATCCAACCGTCGGCATCGTTTTCCGCATACAAAACCGTACCTTCCGTATCGCCGTTGTCGGAGGTAGAAGCGGTAACCGTATCGGTCGTAACCGTTCCGGCAGCGCCGAGCGGAGCTTCCGCAGCCGATAATCTCTTATATTTTTCATATATCGGATCATTTTCTTCGGTGGCGGCAAACAGCTCAATATTCTTGGTTTCGATGGCGGTTGCATTATTTTCTTCCGTTTGCGCGCTCAAAGACATAACAATGTATACCTTCGTGGCTATAAACACCGCTACCAGCGAAAGAAAGAAACTGCCCATAAAATATTTCAAATTCAGCTTTTGCATATTTAAAATCCCGTAGAATCAGCGGATACGGCCGCATTCGGGCGGCAAATATCCTACTCTTTTGGTTGAAGATACACCGAATAACGTTAAAATACAGTTAATAGATGCAATAAAGTTAATAACGGCATTTCCGGAACATAAAAAAACGGATTCGAATCCCGAAATGCAAAAATCGTTTCAGCGGCTAAAAAAATTTTTTAAAGCATACATACACTTAATATGTATATTCTTTTTCTTAAACGGGGCTTTACGATTTATTTACAAATTAGGAATAATATAACCTCGTATATCCGTAATACGCACGCCGTCTATGCGCGGAATCAAGGCGTTGCAACGTGAAAGTGACTGTAACAAAAAATTCACAAAAAACTTGTACAATTCTGAGAAAAAGTGTGTTATTATGAAATTGTAAAGAATAGAAAAGGAGAAAAAACATGAGATTCTTAAAAAATAATATTTGCACCGTTTTAGCACTTGCTTTGGTTCTGACGGTGTCCATGGCCGGAGATGCTGCGGCAGCCGGTTCCGTATTCCAAACAGCAGTTAACAAATTGTCTGCTTTGTTTAAGGATACCAAAAACGTTCTGTTCATTGTCGGCGGTTTCGGTTTGGTTGCTTTGGCATTCCAAGCGATTTTCGGCAAACTGAAATGGGCTTGGTTCGCAGCTTTGGCTTTAGGTTTGGCCGTTGTGGCCGCTGCCGGTAAGGTTGTTGACTATGCAACCGATACCACGGTTGGTTCCAGCCACACTGCTGATACTTTGAACTAATCATAATATTTAATTGCAGCCAAAAGGGAGAGAGAGTATTCTTTCTCCCTCAGGCTGAAGAAAGGAGGCAGTATGTTGTACAGAAAAATAAAGAATTTTCTTTATAATAACAGATATACCATCGGGTTGGTACTTTCTTTATTTTTGTATGCAACCGACGCCTTTGCCGTTGGCGGCGACACCGGTACTTTCAGTGCGCTGAACGCAGCCGGACGGACGATTTTCAGCGGATTGCGGAAAGTTATTTACCCGGCGGCCACCATCGGTATTGCCAGTGTTTGTATCGGCGGTATGTTCGGTACCTTTAACTGGAAATGGTTGGTTGCCATTCTTATCGGTGTTTTCATTATTGCCTATGCCGAGCAAACAGGTACTCTTGCCACCGGTACGGAAGTTGATTTAACCGGAGCGAATTAGGAGAAGGGCCATGAATAATTTGACACGCTTATCCATATTGTTGCTGTTGATGGTTGTCGGCATTACGCCGGATGCGTTTGCCGGTGAGGAATCAGAAATATTTGATCAGTTGGCGGCTCGTGCCACGGTAATCGGCGTGGGGTTGCGCGATAGCGGTTTTATTATTGCCGGTTTCGGTTTGGTATTCTTTTCCTTTATGGCAATATTTAATAAAATATCTTGGAAAACTCTGGCTTATATTATGCTGAGCTGCTTTGTATTGAGTACCATGTTCTGGTATGTTATGTGGGTAGCCGAAGGCAGCAAAGGCGGAGTTCCGGATTTGCAGTACGACGTACAGGGTGAAGGTGCGGTCGGCGGCGGTACGTGGCTTCAACAAATATTCCAGATTATCGTTTCCAAAGCGATGTAACAAAAGTGGGTTTACCGAATGAGAATTATTTTACTTGTCGTTGTGTTTTGTTTTTCAGCCTATCCGGCTCTTGCTTATAAAGAAGACAGCCGTATCGGTGAAACTCAAATGACGGCCGGTGAACAGAACAGTAATTTACATCGGTTACAAAGCCGCGGTTCCGAAATATTAAAAAAACTCAAACAGGCAGATGAATATGTCGGGCGGGCGCAGGCCTCCGGCAAACAGGTCAATGCGTCGGCATTGGAAGATTTGCTCAATTCGGAACAAAAGGACAGAGCGGAACACGAAATTGAAAAACTTTTAGCCGGCGTGCGGCAACAAACGGCCGATTATGCCACGTTGCGCGTCGTTCCCGACCACAGCACTTATGAATTGCTGACACAAATGCATTCGCAACAGCAAAAAGACCGGGAAGCGGCGCAACAACTGCTTACGGCATTACAGCAAAGGAGAGGGCGATGAGAGAAGAACTGTTAAAAGCAGTAGCTCAACCGCCGCGAGTTTTGTGGGCTCCGATGGTGCCCGCCATTATTAATTTGGGAATACAGTTTCCGGTGATGTTTATGGCAATGGGTGTGGCTGATTTGAACCCGCTGTTTTTCATTGTGCTGATTATTGCCGGCCATGTTGCGCTGATTATTGCCGGGCAAAAGGAACCGCACTTATCCAATATGCTCCGGGCCTACGGGCAGACATATATTAAAACAACCAATTTGTATCCTGTAAAAGGGAGTAAATTCGAGCCATGAATGAATACGATTTTTTCAGCCTGTTTGTCCGCGGATTGAGCAACGTCGAAGTTATTGTTGCTCTTATCGGTATTGTATCGGCGGCATCGTTTGCGGTGTTGCTTTCAACCAAATTCGGTAACTGGGTGTTGCCGCAACCGCGAGAATCTCGCGTTTCCGACTTTTTGCCGTTTCAAAAGCTGATGTCCGACGGCGTAACCATTCAATGCCGCAACAACTCCTATGCCCGTGTTTTCAAGCTGGAAGGTATCGATTTATCCTCGGCCACGGCGGAAAAAGTTTATTCAATGATGGAAGCGCGCAAGTCGTTTATCGATGACTTGTCCAACATGCAGATTATCGCCCGAGTGATTACAACGCGTGAGCACGATGCGCTCGAAAGCGAAAAACGCGATTTTAATAACCCGCTGCTGGATACCGTTTCGCAGATATGGTTCAATCAGATGAACCGTATTTACAGCAACAAACACTACATAATTTTGTCGGTTATCGATCGTAAAGATGCCTTAAAAGATTTGAATTACGCCTCGCAAAGCCTGATGTCAACTTTGGGCGAATACGGCGTGAGCCCGATGTACGAAACGGAAAGCAGTAATCCGGTTGACAGCCCGTTCTATTTGTTTGCACGTTTGTGCAGCCCGGTTTCGCAGCCGACACCGAAAGTATACGGAGCGGAAGGCGCGCGTTTGTGCGAAATGCTGACTTCCGACCATATTCATTTTACGCAGGAAGAAGGTATTATACACTTTTTCTCGGGCGATAAAGATTTATACGAAATAGCTTTCGGGATCCGTTCGTGCGGTGAGGCGTGGGACGAAAGTATGATTTATTCGCTTAATGCCATTGATTGCGAATTGGTGTTATTGCATAACATCCGCCCGATGTTCAGAGCACAGGCCCGAGGTTTGCTGATGCAACAGCAACGTATGGCCATGACTACCAGTTTTTCGGCCGGTGTGGTCGAACAATATGCAACCGCTCTGGCTTCAATCGATGATAGCGATAACGATTATCAATCCTTATCGGAATATGCCATGACCATTATTGCCAAAGGCAGCTCAAAAGAGGAACTGGACTTTGCCGAGTCGGAAATACAGCGTATTTGCCGCGCTTTCGGCGTTACTCCGGTGCGCGAGGGCTGGGTGGCGCAAGCGGTATTCTTTACGCAATTCCCGACTTATGATACTTATCCGAGAACTTATATGTATTTGTCGCGGGCGATTGCCATGGGTATAACCCTGGATAAACCGGCGGAAGGCTTCAGCAAGAGCGACTGGGGCAACGGGGCGATTTCTATTTTCCGTACCATGTCCGGTTCGGCATACCGTTTCCAATTCCACGTCAGCAGTGAAGAATCTGCGGTGGCTCACTGTTGCATTATCGGTCCGACCGGTCAAGGTAAAACAACCTTGCTTACCTTCTTGGCCGGACAAGCCATGCGCCATGCCGATTTGCGGGTATTCTTCTTTGACCGCCACTTAGGTGCGCAAATCTTTACGCGTGCGGTCAAAGGCGCGTATGTCGGCTTTGACGGTGACGAAAAGAACGTTTCGCTTAACCCGTTTGACTGCGCCAATACCTCCGAAAACCGCGCATTTTTGCGCCGCTGGCTGAAATCAATTACCATGGTGGACGATGCTTTGGCCGACCGCGAAGTTGCCCGTGCCGTTACCACGGCGTTTGACTATCTGCGGCCGGAAGAGAGAATTCTTGCTAACCTGTATAAGAGCTGTTTTTCGCCGACCGGTAATATGCGCCGCGAATTGTATCGTTGGGTTAATCCGGACCAGTACGGAGCTATTTTCAACGGTCAGGACGACAGCTTGGATTTGAAGAGCCGCCGCTTTATGGCGTTTGACTTTACGCATATTTTTGAAGATGAGAATTTGGCGCCGGCGGTAATCAGTTACATCATGCACCGTATTCAATCCGAAACCGGCGAAACCGGCGTGCCGTCATTGATTATGATCGATGAAACGGCGCCGATGTTGAAGCACCCGATGTTTAGAGATTACTTTATCATCGGTCTGCAAGAAGGTCGTAAAAAACGCCAAGCTTATCTCTGTGCTTTCCAACAGCCGAATATTGTTGATAAACTGGGCGTCGGCGAAGTTATTCGCGGTCAATGCCAAACGGTTATTTTCTTCCGTAACCCGCAAGCACAGGTTGAAGACTACGCCAACTGGAATCTGACCAAAAACGAGATGGACTTCATTTTCGGTAAGAGCTACCGCGATTTCCCGTATGCCATTTTGTTGTCGCGTCCGGTTACCGGCGAGTCGGTAATTTTGGATGTTAACCTCGGCGGATTGGGCAAATATCTGCGCGTATACAACTCCGGCCGTAAGAATGTGTTGTTGGTACAACAGCTGATTAAAGAATTCGGCGAAGACGGGTTCTTGACCAAATATTTGGATATATCATAAAACCAAAATTTAACAAAAATTTCATACTACGCCGTATGAAAATATGTTACAATGGAAGATATAAAAATTATAGGAGGACGTCATTATGGGTGAAAAATGGAATTTGCAACGCATAGCGGTTTTAGCCATTATGATGTTTTTCCTTGCGGGAACAACGGCTGTTTATGCCGAAATGCCGACGACCGACCAAGCTAAAGATTCCGAACACTTGGAAAGCGAATCAAACGAAAACGAAGAAAATGAAGACGAAGACGATAAGAAGGAAGACTTAAAGAAATCCGAAGAAGATCGCGGCTACGGTCCTTTCGGCTCCACGGATTTGTATATGGATGTGATTAATACCGTTGAGGGCATAGCCAACGGTAATATGTTCGGTTCGAATTGGCAAAACATGCTGGAAAAATACGGTGCCGAGCTGGCCAAAGAACAGCAGTTAAAGAGCAAACAAAAGAAAGAACAGTACGAGCGCAAAAAAGAAGCCTCCGAAAAATTACGTGAAGAAGAAAAGAAAAGAGAGGAGGCGGAAGAAGAGATAACAAGCGAGCGCGAAGCAAAACCGGGCAAGGCAAAATGGTATAATTGGTATAAAAAAGGCAAAGATAAATAAACGGTAACGGAGGTAGCTGCGATGATAATGAATAAAATACACAAAACCATCTGCGTAATCGCTTTTGCGGCGGCATTCGTCGGTTTTGCCGGTGAGGCGTATGCCTTCGGTATACCTATGCCTTTCAAGGAATATTTGGCCTCATACATGCGCTCTTGGACCACCTCGATAATCGGTAAAAAGAATCTTTCCAAATTAAGCAATAACCTTAAGTTGGCGCAGGAAAATGCCGAGCGCGGAAGTAACTATGAAGCCAGCGGATTATATGACTTTATTGAAGACAGTGCCAAACGTTTCGGTGAAGACCCGAAGGCATTGGAAGATGCCAGCGCGGATTTTTTGGAAAAAACGCTGAAAGATTATAAGAAAAAAGCCGAAGAAGAAGCTGAGGCTCAAAAGGCACTCGAGGCAGAAAATCAGCAGGCGGACAGCGCCGGCGGTCAGACGGATGATAATCAGGCCTCCGACGGCGGTTCTTATGTAAAAGATCAAACTTACCGTTGGCTGGAGCAAAACCGTTCTCCGGGCAATGAAGACGGTAAGATAAAAATGTTTTAATTAACGGAAAAGGAAGTGTAAAATGATAAAAGAAAGCAAAATCTTAAAAATATGTGCCATAGCGGCATTTGCGGTATTATATAATTCATCGGTTGCCTTTTCCGAACAGGTGACAACAAACACGGAAATCGTCACCGACGGCGACGTATCGAACGAAACCACCTCGGGATATGCAACCGGCGGTTCCGGCGGCGGCTCATCTTCGGGCGGTCGTTTATCCGATGACGAAATTGCGGCGCGTGAAGCTGCCGAAGAAAGGGCGGCCATGGAAGACGCCGAAGACGTTAATTACAGCAATCTGTACAACGGACGTCCGCTGTTTCCGGAAGCCATGATGATTTATTGCAAGGTTAATGCCGAAGATTT
>JAEEMQ010000037.1 GCA_016283295.1 Alphaproteobacteria bacterium | reverse complement strand
ACGGTCCAGTCGTTTCCTTGACGCTTTTGCGCAAAAAGAAGGTCATTTTCTTCACTCGGCAGCACATATCTGCCGGTAGTCAAATAAAAATAGGCGGCATCGCTTACGGCTATATTTTCATCTTCCGGTATATTCAGCTTTTGCCGGTCTTCTTGCCGTTTTGCGGCCGTTATTTCCAGAAAATCCGGATGAATTTGCGTAAAATTCTGCCGTATCTCGGCGGTCATCTGTTTATAAACATCGCCTTCAACAAAATAGGTTGCTCCGCCGTTGCCTGTTTTGACGGCGGATTGGTATTTTTCAAAAAATCCCGGCATAATTTTATCCGCTTCTTCGCTTTGGCCCTGAGCGCATAAGCTGATGAGCTTTTTGGTGGTGTAGGCTATGTTTCTTTCTACGCAAACCGATTGATAATCTTGTAAAGAAAGCCGGGCTTCCTGTTCGTTCAAACCTATTGTATTATCCTTGAAATCCGCATTTGCACCGACTATCACCATCATAGGTTCTTTGAAGGCGGAACGGGGATAATCGCCGGCATAAACTTTTTCATAAGTCAAATTACCGTTTTCATCGCGCACCATTTTTTCGCCCACCATACGCGGGTCGAATATTTCAGCCGTTTGTATCAGCTCCGCCAGAGCTGCTTCTTTGGTTTGCGGATTCGGTACTTTCTCGGTCATAACACGGCCTTTCGTTTGTCATACTGCCATTATATCACAATTTTACGGCTTTTGCATTAAATTTTTATTACAAAAAAACAGCCGGTGTTGCTGCCGGCTGCAAGGAGTTAAAAACGATTCGCAATTAAGCGGCTTTGTTCATTTTTTGGGCCGCAAATTCATTCATCTTCTCGATGATGTAATCGAGCTGTTCGTCCGTCAAATACGGAGTCATCGGAATGCTGCATACCGTCTTCGAAAGTTTTTCGCAAACCGGCAAGGAGCGGGTGTTCCACTTAGCATAAGCCGTTTGCGTGTTAACCGGACGCGGATAGTACGCACCGCACGGAATTCCGTTGGCCTTGAGGTAGGTCATCAATTCGTCACGGTCCGGGCAGTTAATGGTATAAAGCGCATAGGCCGAGCGGCAGTTATCCAGGATTTTTTGCTTGCCGTAATAGCTGCTGAGCTCGTTGTCGTAGCGCGAAGCCACACGATATCTGTTCTCCAATTCTTGCTTGAATTGCGTCAGTTTGAGCAACAATACCGCACCCTGGAAAGAATTCATACGGCCGGTCATACCCAAACGAACGTTGTCGTAGTGGTCTTCCGGGCTCATACCGTGTACGCGGCAGGATTTTACCAACTCGTTTTCTTCTTCGGAATTGGTGAACACCGCACCGCCGTCACCGTAACCGCCGAGCGGTTTGGTCGGATAGAACGAGGTTGCGCTCATATCGGCAATCGAGCCGGCATTGTGGCCGTGATATACCGAACCGAAGCTTTGGCAGGAGTCGGACATAACTTTCATCCCGTTTTCGTGAGCGATTTTCATAATTTCATCGTAGTTGCACGGCGAACCGAAAATATCTACGGCGATTACGGCCTTAAGATTGAGCTTGCCTTCGGCCTTAACCTGGGCAATCGCACGTTTTAAATCTTCGGTATCCATATTGTAGGTGTTCGGGTCGGAGTCTACAAAAATCGGGGTAGCACCGAGCAAAACCGGAGCTTCGGCCGAAGCCACAAACGTAAATGAGGACACAAACACGGCATCGCCCGGCTTAACGTCCCACGCCATCAGGCCCAAAGTCAGGGCATCGGTACCCGAACCGCAGGTTGAGCAATATTTGGTGCCGGCATATTCGGCGAGTTTGCCGTCGAGTTCTTTGGTTTCCGGACCTTGGCAATAAGCGCCGTGGTTCAAAATATTTTTAAAAGCTTCCAAAAATTTTTCCTGACCGATTCTTTTTTGGGTAGTTGCACAGTCAAAAAGATAAATCGGTTCACTAGGTTTATTTGTCATTGTTTCATTTCCCTTTATAAAAGTTATCACTGCCTTGCAATTTAGCGCATTTTCGGCCCGGTTGCAACACACAAAAAGTTACGGATTTGTAACATTGGGATAATACAAAAAAACGACGCTCGAATTAAGCGTCGCTTTTTTGCAATTAGCATATATTTGGATTAGAAGTTGTATCTAGCACCAAACATAATTTCCTGATCACGAGCCGAAACTTTGGCAACACCGGCGCCATAGTTCTTACGAATACGACCCAAGTCAGCATAACGATAACCGGCATCCAAAGTCCAGTTAGAGGTTACGTCGTAAGCAATACCGGCCATAACTTGCCAAGCGAGGTTGTTGGCAGATTTACCGTCTTCACCGAAGTCAGCCTTCAAGTGAGAAAGACCGATACCGGCACCGATGTACGGGGTCCACGGTGTGCAGGTCAAATAATCAAAGTAAGCATTGGCCATGAAGGAATGCTTATAGAGTCTGAAGTGATCCAAACCATTATCCAACCAATTACGTTTGATGTCACGAGAATTGTTGAGTTCTACTTCACCACGAACATAACCGGCGCGAACACCGTAAGCAACGTGAGTACCGAACAATTCTTTGTTGGCATGCATACGAGTAATTTCAGCAGCTTCATAGCTGTGATCTTTAATTTTTACTTTGTTAAAGTCATAAGACAATTTGCCAGATACATACTGGTTAACTTTTGCGTCTGCATTAGCGCTTAACAGGCAGGCAACACCAGCTAATAACAAAATTTTTTTCATATTAAATTCCTTTATTACTTGTTGAACAACAATATACTTTCGTATTGTAACACCCACACTTTATGACGATAAAAAGGCTATGTCAAGATATTTTTCTTAAACTATTTACAGACTTGTTCACTATTAATTAAGATTTTATCGTGTATAAAACGCGATTTTCGCGCAAAACCGTACTTTGAGCGATATTTCAGTTCTTGCTACACAAAAAGTTTCAATGTTGTAATATTGTGATTATTTATAAGCATAGAGGCTTTTGCCGTAGCGTTTGAGCCAAATTCGGCCGCGGCTCCATTCCGGACATAACGATGCAACACAAGCCCAGAATTCGTCGGAATGATCGGGGTGTTTTAGGTGTGATACCTCGTGCGCCATCAGATAATCAATCACAAAATCGGGAGCCAGAGCAATTCGCCAGCTGTAATTGATATGATGCAGGCTGGAACAACTGCCCCAACGCGAGGTGGTATCTTTAATGCTGACACCGCTTAAGTCGCAACCGAGTTTATCTGCCAATTCTTTGCTCCGGGCATAAAATTCTTCTTGTGCGCGTTTTTTGATATAGTCTTTGACGCGGCGGTGGATAAATTCGATTTCGCCGGAAACGCAGAGCTTATTTTCCTCAAGCCAGACGCCGCGCCGCGCCTCAGGGTGATGCTCTACCGTAACCTCTTGCCCGAGCAGCGAAAAATTCTCTCCGGCGGCAAAATATTTTATTTCCGGCAGCTTATTTAAAGATTTGATAATCCAGTCGGTGTGCTCGGTCACAAAATTTATGGCTTGTCGACGCGAACAAAAACGCGGCACGGAAAGCACCGGCACCCGCTCTTTTTCATCAATCTTGAGCGTGAGTTTGCGCCCCGAACGCGATTGCACCACCTTAATATCCATGCCGACGGCTTCGGCAATATCAAAGGTCTTGCCAGTCAACAATGTGATCTTCATAGTCTTTTACCTTTGTTTCGTTGACCAATTCGCGGCCACTGAGCGAGTTTCCCGATTCTGTTACGCTGGCGGCTTTGCCGGTCAGGAGCGGATGCCAATTCGGCAAGTCATAGCCGTTGTCCAAGAGCCAATAAGCGCAGGTTTTCGGCAACCAACGCGGTTTTTCGCGCACGGCTTCGAGGTTGATGTCGCGGCAATCCGGCACCGCTTCAAAGCGATGTTCGTAGATTTTGCACAAGCAACTTTTACAATCCAAAAAGCGGCAATATGTATTGGTAAAGTGAATTTTGCCCTTGATTTCCAGCTTGTTGAGACAACATTTGCCGCAACCGTCGCACAGCGCTTCCCATTCGGCTTTGCTCATTTCTTCGAGTTTTTTATGCTTCCAAAATTCCGGCTCAAGCTTTCCGGCTTCGTCGACGCGTGCTTGCGGATTGTATGATTCGTCTATGGTGTAATCGCTATTCATAAATCCTCCCAGTCGACAATGTAGTCCTCCAACTCCTCGTCCCTGACATCGAGTTCGGAAACCGTGCGTCCTTTAAGCGGCTTGAGCGGCTGTTCCTTATAATCGGCCTCAAACAGCTTGCGATAGGCGCAGGTCTTTGGCATATACGGCAATTTATCAACGTTTTCCGGCGTCAGTTTCGTACAATTCGGCACCAGCTCGCACCGCTTTTCATAGACGCGGCAACGGCGGTTTTCCATATCGTAATATTGGCAGAGCACATTGGTATGATACATTTCTCCGGTATCGGCATCTTCAAGAGTAATCATACAGCATTTGCCGCAATTATCGCAGATTGCTTCCCATTCTTCTTCGCTGATTTTTTGCCAATCGCTTTTAGCCATGTTGTTCCGGCAACCTTTCATCTTCGGCAAAGTTGCGGAACAGGGTGTATTCGCCGTCCCAACCGAGTTTTACCGTTCCGACCGGACCGTGACGTTGCTTACCGATAATCACTTCTGCTTGGTGTTTGGTGTTGCGGTCGCGAATTTCCCACTCCGCGTGCTTTTTGTTGAATGCTTCTTCCGATTCACTTTCGGTTTTCTTCGGCTCTGAGTTATGGATATAGTAATTTTCGCGGAACACGAACATTACGATATCGGCATCTTGCTCGATGGAACCGGATTCGCGCAAATCGGACATCTGCGGTTGCTTATCTTCACGCGACTCGACGCTACGGTTAAGTTGGGAGAGGGCGATTACCGGAATTTTCAGCTCTTTGGCCAATATTTTCAGACCGCGGGAGATTTCCGAAACTTCCTGCACGCGGTTGCCTTCGCTTTTTTTATCGCCGGTGCCGCTGATGAGTTGAATATAGTCAATCACAATCAGTCCCAAACCTTTTGAGCGCTTCAAACGACGGGCGCGGGTGCGGATGGCGTTAATGCTCACCCCCGGCGTGTCATCGATATACAGCGGAATGTTGGCCAGTTCACGAGTTGCGCCGGCAATACGCGTCATGGCCGCGGCATCCAGGTCGCCGACGCGCATCTTGTGGCTGGAAATCTGAATGGTGCTGGAAAGAATACGCGCCGCCAGTTCGTCGGCCGACATTTCGAGCGAGAAAAAGGCCACACCGCGCTTTTCCGGCGGAGTGTTTTTATCGCGCGCAAAAAAATCGGCAACATTGTAGGCAATATTGGTGGCAAGTGCGGTCTTACCCATACCCGGACGGCCCGCCAGAATAATCAAATCCGAGTCGTTCAAACCGCCGATTTTATAATCAAGCTGATTTAATCCGGTCGGTACACCCGAAATTTTTCCGCCCTTTTGATAGGCCTTTTCAATGGTCTTAACTGAAGATGTGAGCGCAGCGCCAAAGTCAATAAAACCGCCCTGAGTATCGCCTTGCTCAGCCAGATTATACAGCGATTTTTCGGCTTCGCTGATTTGATCGGCGGCCGATGTTTCCAAACTTTCTTCCATGGCGCTGTTAATGATTTCATAGCCGGTGTTAATCAGCTCGCGGCGCAAGTAGCGGTCGTAGATAAACTGGGCATAATGCTCCACATTTGTCAGCGGCGAGGCGCTTTCCGCCAACTTAACCAAATACGGAAAACCGCCGACCTGTTCGAGCGTGCCTTCCTGCTCAAAATAACTCTTGAGCGTAATGATGTCGGCAGTACGTTCGCCGCCGGCAAGCAGCTTGCTCATCGCCTTATAAATTTTGCGGTGAGTGGCGTCGGCAAAGTGCTCCGGCTTTAAAATATCGCCGATTTTTTCATAAAATTTGTTGTTGGCGAGCAACGCACCGAGTATCGCCTGCTCGGCCTCAATATTCTGCGGCAGTTTTGTAATATCAGGTTTTTCCATTTTCAGCTTTCATTTATAAATTTTCGTGTTTGTTTTGTTATAAACAAACGGGCTGTTTTTGGTATAAAAATCTTTTAAAAACTGTGGATAACGGGTATAATTTCAATATAGTCCGCAAAAGCAACAAAATACGTGTTTACGCATTGAAAATACGACGTTTTATTCTTCTTTACCAATGCCTTGATGCTTTTTCCAAGCCGCGTAGGAAGCTTTTCTTTTTTTGCTTTCTTCCTCGCGTTGCAATTTGCGTTTTTCGCGGGCGGTCAATTCCGGATTAGGGGAATCTTCAAATTCTTTAGAATTCGGCAGTTTCATCCTTACCCGATATTTGGTTTGTAAAAGCTCTTCATAGGCTGACTGGTCAACCTTTGACATATCAATGGATTTTTGAAAATGTTGCAGTTCGTGCGTAGGTACCTTGAGACCTTCGCCTCGATATGCGGACAGTTTATCTTTTACTTCATGGACGCGTATTGCCGTACCTATTGCGAGAATCGAATTGACATCGGCGTCTGCCTGAACTTCCTGTATTTTGTGCGAAATCGCTTCGCGCACCGCCGTTTCCAGCTCAATCAGACGGCCGTCAAACCCATGCGCCCCTTCTTTAGGGTAGTCTACGAACACGGAATCATGACCGACACTGTATGTGCCGTCAGAATGTTTGCAAAAATAATCCTCAAAATCCTCCGGATCGTCGGGATTAAACGGTTGGTCCAAAAGCTGAGCATAATCCAGAACCTTATCTTCGGATTTGGCTTTTCCATGCAGAGTTTTGACATTACGACGCTCATACTTTAGCAGGGGTTCTTTAGCGGATAATATTTTTAAAAAGCCGGAACGGGTAATTTTTTCAACCTTGCAATTATAAGTAATACTATCTTTCATCCATGTATCGACACTCGGATAATAAGTGAACACCATTTCCTCATTCGGGGCGAGCGGCAGACGCATAACCGCCTTTTGCACACCGCCCTGTTTGTTGGTGGTCAGCTCAAATTTCGGTTCGTTATCTTCGGTTTCTTCCGCCATATCGTGTTCCTTTTTTATTCTTCTTTAGCGATACCCTGATGTTTTTTCCAGGCCGCGTATTGCTTGCGTCGTTCTTCCTGCTTTGCGGCGCGTTGTTGCTCTTTGGTTAAAACCGGCGTAACCATACTTTGGTCCGGTTCTACCGTCGGCATTTTTCTCACAGCTTTATCCACCCGCTTCCATACAGCCTCGTATGATTCCTCGGCGTGGCCGGTTACCGGATACATCGGGCGTGCCGGAGTCTGTTGTATGCGCTCAGGATGTTTTACGTTTGCGATTTCTTCCGCCTTTATGGCGATTCGCTCACGGAATGCCTTATCTAAATCCACAATAAGCCACTTGACATCGTTATCGGCTTTATCAAGCTTGACATCAACACCATGATGCGGAGTTATGGATAAGGAGGAAGAT
This sequence comes from Alphaproteobacteria bacterium, assembly GCA_016283295.1. GTDB lineage: Bacteria > Pseudomonadota > Alphaproteobacteria > RF32 > CAG-239 > RUG410. Next base: position 18,759 of record JAEEMQ010000037.1, on the reverse strand, counting down.
ATTTCAAAAGTTTCGCTTTTTATGTTGTTATGGTCAAACACCCGTAATTCTTTAAGTTCTTTGTTGCTGTGGTGTTTGCGGTCATAGTCGCACCCGTTGCGGAAGGTATATTTCAGTATAGGCTTTTTTACACCCAGTTTACGCAAAAATTCGCTGTCGGACAATTCATCAACCTGTACAGCATTGAAATATCTTTCTCCGTCACCGTGATGCTCGGAATCTACCTCATACGAAAATTTGTAAAACTTACCGTTATAATCATAATACGCCACAACCTCGGCTTTGGTAATGCCGTTGTCGTTGGCGGTGTATTCAATATCCCAGACGTTCTTTGCACGCGTTACGGCTCTGGCGTGGGAACAACCTCTTTCGTATGCATCATCATTTGCCATTTTTCGGTTCCTTTGCTGCAGCAAACATATTATAAGCAAATGGTAGCACAGAAAAATTAATTTGTCTATAATTTTTCGGTAAAAATAAAGAAAGCCTATTCGCGGTGATAGGGATGATGGTTGATGATGGTCTGAATGCGATAGATTTGCTCGCACAAAACCGCACGCATCAAAATGTGGGGCAGGGTGAGTTTGCCGAACGAGAGAATTAAATCGGCTTTGTCGCGGGTGGATTGCAAATGGCCGTCGGCACCGCCGATTAAAAAGCAGATTTCGGAACAGCCGTCGTTGAGCCAGTTTTCAACTTTGGATGCCAACTCCATACTGGAAATATTAACTCCGCGCTCGTCCAAAACAATCACTTTGGCCCCGTGCGGAATCGAACTTTGCAAAAATTTGGCTTCGTCGTTTTGATTGGAATTGTCTTGTTCTTTAATCACGATATCCCAGCCGGAACGCTTGATATACTCGGCGATAATTGCCGCTTCCGGTGCGTTTTTTTTACATTTGCCGATGGCGATAATCGTGGCTTTCATCAGGTGTTTCTTTCTTATGGAGATTCTTCGCGTTGCTCAGAATGACGGAGCTATATTATTTTTCTCTCAAATTTGCAGCTGATTGCCACATTTTTTCGAGGTTATAAAAATCGCGGACTTCCGGGCGGAAAATATGGACAATCACATCAAAGGCGTCAATCAGCACCCAATCGGCTCTTTCCGCACCTTCGGAAGAACTTTTATGACCGGCCGCTTTGAGATTTTCTTCGATTTTTTGCGCAATGGATGCAACGTGCCGATTCGAGTTACCGCTGGCAACCACCATATAGCTGGCAATCGAGGTTTTGCCTTCCAAATCAATCACTACCACGTCTTCGGCCTTCATATCGTCGAGCGAGTCGGTAATGATTTTCAAAATCGCGTTATTTTCTTTTTTGCTTGTCACTTTTGTTCTCCTTAAATTATCCCAGCGGCGACCACGGTTTTTTCTCAATGATTATTTCGGCGTCGGCGTCTTTGTTTTTGGCACGGTTACCGCGCGTAATCAGCGCATCAACCGCTTGCAGACACGGCTCCAAATTGCTGTGCGCAACTGCCGAAATCGTGAATATTTTGTTTTTGCATACCTTTTTGAGCGCCTTGAGTTTATCGGCAATTTCTTCGTCGGTTAAGGCATCGCATTTGTTGAGCGCGACCACTTCCGGCGTATGCTTTAATTTATCGTTATAAAGTTCGAGTTCTTTGCGGATGGTTTTGTAATCGGCCGCCACATCTTCCGCGGTGGCATCCAATAAATGCAAAAACACCGAACAACGTTCGACGTGCTTTAAAAAGCGGTCGCCCAAACCGATACCGTCGTGCGCGCCCTCAATCAGCCCCGGAATATCGGCCAACACCATTTCTTTGCCGCCGCACCAAGCTACGCCTAAATGCGGGTGCAAGGTGGTAAACGGGTAGGAGGCGATTTTCGGACGTGCCGCCGTCACCGACGATAAAAAGGTGGATTTGCCGGCATTCGGCAACCCGATAAGCCCGACATCGGCAATGATTTTGAGCCGGAGCCATACCCAGATTTCTTCGCCAGGCGTTCCCGGTCCGGCATAGCGCGGCGCCTGATTGGTCGAGGTTTTGAAACGGGTGTTACCTAAACCGCCTTTGCCGCCCTTGGCAATCAAAAATCTTTCGCCGGCCTTAACCATATCCTTCAAAACCGTTTCGCCGTCTTCGGCCACGATTTCGGTACCGACCGGAACCTTGATAATCAGGTCTTCGCCTTTGTAGCCGGTCATTTCCGACCCCATACCCTGTTGGCCTTTTTGCGCCTTAAAGTGTTGTTGATAGCGAAAATCTATCAGGGTATTGAGGTTTTCTACCGCTTCAAAATATACGCTGCCGCCGTCGCCGCCGTCACCGCCGTTCGGACCGCCGAACTCGATAAACTTTTCGCGGCGAAAAGCTACACAGCCTTTGCCGCCGTCGCCGGCTTTGATGTATATTTTTGCCTGATCCAAGAACTTCATTATTTTTTCCTAAAGTAAAAATAAAGGGGCATTACGCCCCTTGTATTCAATCGCTTCAAAAATTATTCGGCAACGACGGAAACATAAACCTTGTCGTTAGCCTTGGTTTTGAATTCAACCTTGCCTTCGGAAGTAGCAAAAATCGTATGATCTTTACCCAGGCCAACATTCTGTCCCGGATGATACTTGGTACCACGTTGACGAATGATGATGTTGCCAGGGATAACCGCTTCACCGCCGAATTTTTTCACACCCAGACGACGACCTTCGGAATCGCGGCCGTTACTGGAGCTACCACCTGATTTCTTATGTGCCATAACGTTTTCTCCCTATAAATTAACCTAAAATATCGGTGATTTTAACAATCGTGATATTTTGTCTGTGACCGTTTTTACGACGATAGTTTTGTCTTCTCTTTTTCTTGAAAACAATAACTTTAGCGTCTTTTGCCTGTTTTACAACCAAAGCCTTAACGCTTGCACCCTTAACGAGCGGAGTTCCGATTGTGGAATCGAGCGCCAAAACTTCGTTGAAAACAACTTCTTTTCCTTCTTCACCGGCGATTTTTTCAATTTTTACAACGTCGCCCGTAGTGACGTTATATTGTTTACCGCCTGTCTTAATTACTGCGTACATATCCTTTTCCTTTAATTTTAAACATAAAGCAATGGCTTGTAATATACATAAGTTTTTTGCGCTGTCAACCCAAAAATAACGATTTTTTAATTTTTTTTGGAAAGTCCGAAATTAAAAAGCGTATTTAAAGTCTAACCACCCGCTGTGATCCTGATATTTTTTGCGGAATTTGGCCTCATAACCGGCGCCGATCGCCAGTTTGTCGGTTACCGCAAACGTAGAGCCGATACCGATTTCAACCCCGAAGCGCGGCAACGATTTGCCGTCAACAGAGTAGCTTTCGCCGTTGCCCAAGCTCACAATCGCGCTGTCGCGGTCGCTGATAACGTCGTACATAATGCCGGCATAGGCATGCGGCTTAAATCTGCCGTAAACCCTTTCCGCCTTTACGCCGAGCGTGGTACGCAACAAATCCATATCGTTGCCGGAAACGCTCTGCAGAGCATCGTCGGTGTAGCCGTGACGTTTGATGCGGTAATATCTGGCGCCCAGTTCCGGCGTTAAATACTTAAAGGTATATCCGGTCAGGCCCTGGATGCTGTAAATATTGGCGCTGTAATGTGCACCGATATTGTGTCCGATAACGTTTTTGTCTTCGTCATAATCGGTTACGCCGCAGCTCAAAACGCCGTTGACAAACCATTGACTCGGGCGATATTCGCCGTAGAGGTAGCCTTGCAGGGTTTGAATATTGACATCACGCTGAAAAGCATCAACATCGGTGTCGTCAAATTGCATACCGATACCGACTTTAGTACCGCGGGCAACTTTTTTATCCACACCGGCAATAAAGCCGCGGTCATCGGCCTTGTAGCCGTAGACATCGCCGTGGCGTTGCAGTTTTGATTCGGCATAATAAAATTTAACCCAACTTCTGACATCGCTCAAAACGGCGGCCAAGTCATCGCCCGAAGACAATCCGCCTTCCATTGAAGATTTAATCAGGTGGTTATCAACCGTCAGCAACAATCTGTCGGTCAAATCGAGCAATGCCGCTTGCGCCATACCGTCGTCATTCGGAGCCAAAGCAGTCAGAGCCTCATTGAACTTTGCACCGTCGGTTTGCGCCAAACGAGCCAAATCATCGGCCAGACCTTGTGCCTTAGGATTAGGATGCGACGGGCCGTCAACCCATGCGCCGGCAGCGTTCTGATTGTTTTCGGTACCGCCGCTTTCTTCAGATATTTCGCGCGCGGTTTTATCCTGATAAACGCCGTAAATACCGGATTTTTCGGATTTACGCTCGAATTTATACATATTGTTGTGGAAATTGTCGGTAAAGTTATTGTTATCGATATCCGAGCCGTCGCTCAGGCTGAGCAGGGCAACTTCGCCGGTCTTCTTGCCGTCCAGCGGATTCTGCCCGAAGGTGATATCAATGGTTGCCCCGTTGGCAATATCAAAGCTGTCCGCCTTAATTGCGCCGTAATCGCCGTTGATGTTGTTAACGTCCAGCTTTAAGGTCGAGCCTTTGCCGAACACCGCCTTTTTGGCCGCAACCTTGTTGTTTGCCGCGGCAAGTTCGCCGTCAACATTGAGATTTACGTTGCTGACATCGGCATTTTGCAGACTCATTTTACCGCCCTCGGCAACATCAATCAAAGACTTACCCTTACTGTCGGTCAACGCGGCATCGGTCAACGTTACGCTGGCACCGCTTACGACTTCAAAACCGTCATGTCCGTCCAAATCAATAGTCGATTTTTGCGCACCGTCGGCCACACCTTTAATCGTCAGATTGCCGTAAGTTTTGCCTAAATCGTCCGTGGCCGTATACTTATCGGTAGCCTTGGCTGCGGTAAAGTTTTTATCCGCCAGTTGCGCTTGGTTGACGAGTGCCAACGTATCGCCGAGTTTGGTTTTGGTTTTCTCGGTGGTAGTGCTGATATCAATACCGATTGAGTCGTTGAGCGTATTGGTAGTGGCCAAACCGAGCTGACCTTCCTTCTTTGTCGTCGTTTGGTTGCGATTAAATTCGTCGGACCACTTGGTGTTTGCCGTAACTTTATCGTCAACCGTTTCGGTTTTTTCATCTATTGTGATTTTCTGCAAATCGTCGTCGAGCGCCAGTTGCAAATCAGCCGCAGTTGCCGTTCCTTGCGTTTTGAGAACCTGTACTTTGAAACTCTCTTCGGCAACATTGTCATAGTCGGTCAGGTTCAAATCAATCAGGGTAACGCGTCCGCCCGAAGCCAAGCCGGTGGTGCCGGTTTCAAACGTATCGGCGGTTTTTTGATTTACGTCAAGGTCAATCTTCCATCTGGAATCGGTATCGGAATTCAACGACTTCAGCTGATAATTATGAATTTCGCCGTCGCCGGTTTCTACGTTAACTTTCTCAACCGATACATCGCTGTTGCTGATGTCGTTGTAAAGTTGTACCGTACCGGTGGCATCTCCGGTAATGGCAACGGTGGCACTTTCGCCGTCGATGATATCATAGAACGTAGCCGTACCGTTGTTGGTGGCCGAAATCGTCAAGTCGGCATTATCCACATATACGGCATTGGCAACATCATTGATTTTGTTGCCTTTGAACAAAGTTTTGCCGTTATCGGCGGCAATGGTTAAATCCTGGTCGGTATAAATCGCCGCACCCGAGCCTGCACCGGTAGCGGTAAAGGTGTTGTCGGTAAAGGTCGAGTTTTTAATGCCGTTGGTAATGGTGCCGTAGTTGGCAATTACACCGCCGTCAACATAAACCGCTTCGCCGGTGTTTTTATCAAACGTCGAGTTTTCAATACCGGCAATAGTGGCGTCATTATAGATTAAGCCGCTGATTCCGCCTTGCGGTGCGGTTGCGGTATTTTCGCTGAACGTGCCGCTGATGGTACCCATGGAAGCGATACTGGTGTCATCGTCAAACAAAGCATTGGCAATAACAGAGCCGTAAACTCCGCCTATTTTTGCTGTGGATGTATTTTTGGTAAAAGTACCGGTAATATTACCCATGGTTGACTTTGAGGAGTCGTATCCGGCCAGATTGAAGATAGTTCCGCCGAAAACGTTGCCATCTTCCGTGTAAGCGATATTTCCTTCAAAAGTTCCGGAGATATTGCCGATTTGCGATAGTAAACCGACCCACAAGCCTTGAGTGTTGCTTCTGTATCTATACGTAGCGTTTAGGATTGCCGCACCGCCGACATTTCCCTCTATTCCCGTATCAGAAGTTGAAAGCACATAGTTGTTGGCAAATACGGCATTGTCAATTTCGCCGATGGTGCCGTAGTAGTTGGCAATCGCACCGCCGAATGCACCTCCCCAATAGTACAAGGTATATTTTCTTCCGGACGGGTATTGGGTAATGCCTCTGGCGCCATAACCATTATATAAATTCGATATAACCGCACCGTTGGCGATAAAGTTGCCGGTTATTTTCTTTATAACCACATATTCTTCAGGGTGTGTGGCATCATAACCTTGAGGTATTTTCCAAAAACCGTTGGCAATAGCTCCGCCAAAAGTCGAGCCGTAAAAAGGATAATAAAGGTCATCCACTCTATTGCCGATAAACGTGGCGTCAATGGTATCTACCGTATGGGTGGCGTTCCAGAATGTACTGGCATAATAAGGATAATAGTCATCAGTAACCGAAACATATCCGACAAAGGTCGTATTTAATATATTGTCGATAACCGGTTCCGCATAGTCTTCTACGCCTTTTAAGAGAGTGAGCGCCGAATATGAGTTCCAACTACTATCATATACGTCGGCAAAACCGCCGAAAACAGCTCCGTCTAAGGTATAATATTGCAGTACCGGCGGAGGATTATATCCCGGAATAGAAATGCCTTCTTCGTAGTCCCACACACGATGGTCTTGAGCTGCGGTTGAAATATCAGGGGTTTCGGTTGTGTCAGTCAGCCGATGAAGCGTGTAAATACCGGTATTCGCATCCTGTACCCATTTATAATGATATGAAGTAACGGCCGCATCGGAGCCTAAACCGGTATAAGTAATATTTTTGCCGATGTAGTCATCAATAATCGCCGCGCTTGCCGGAGCTGCCGTCACGGCGCCCAGTGCGAATAATCCCAAATTAATCAAAAAACATTTTTTCAAAACACTGCGATATTGAGCAGAAAGTAAACCTAATGCGGTGCGAGTGTAGTTCATAGTTCTTTGTCCTTATATAAAATATTCAACCAAAACAATATGTTAAATAAATACTAAACTAAAAAGTTTAAAAAAGCGCTAAGATTCTTAATTTTGGGTAGGATAAATCGTATTATTCCGGGTGTCAATAAGTCGAGGTTTTTATGCACCGTGATAAAAAAAGTCATACTTCTGATAAACTGTCATACCTCGACTTGGGCTGCGCCTCAAGTCGTCAAGGTATCTGACCTTTCAATGCGACAGCATTGTTTCCGATTAAAATTTGCGCTTCGCAAAGACCGGTTCCCTTGACGAAGTGACGCACGGCGCACTTCGAGGGATGACAATATTTCAGTAAGGTTCGATTCCCCTCTGTCCAATAAAAAAACTCTCCGCAAGGGAGAGCCTTTTTATTGGAGCGGGCGAGGGGAAAATTTACGGCGTTATACGCCTTAAATTCGTGTGCTTGTTTTCTAAATTCGCTACGGTTGTTTTCACTTCCCTTGCTCATTAAGAAAACTACGCCATCAGCACCAAAAACAACATTTTGAGGTTGTTTTCGGCTTGATGCCCTCTCAGGGTTCGCTTCCCCTCTGTCCAATAAAAAAACTCTCCGCAAGGGAGAGCCTTTTTATTGGAGCGGGCGAGGGGAATCGAACCCCCGTTATAAGCTTGGGAAGCTTCTATTCTACCATTGAATTACGCCCGCGTAACGCCTGCATACTATGTTATAAAAAACGGTTTGGCAAGCGTTAATATTATTATTGTGCAGAATTCTGCGGCGCCGATGCCGAAGTTGCCAGAGGCTCGGCCTGCGGCGTCGCGTGCGGCGTTACTTGCTCGGAGATGTTGATATTTTGGCGCAAACTTTCTGCCGCCATTTGGTTCATTTTGGCCGAATATGTCGCAAATGTCAGCGGCAAAGCCAAAGATACGAAAATCAGCAAATTGCCGAACAGGCCTTCTTCTTTGGTGCATGCCGGTGTCGGGCCGTATTTGTTGTCCTTATCGCTCGGGCACAATGTCAATACTAAAACATATAAAACCGAGATTATGGCGATAAAGCTGAACAAAACCAAAATTCCTTCCGGTAAAGCCGGTATTTTGGTAAGTAAACCGGACACGGCCGCCAACACCCACCAGCCGGAGCGTCCGGCATCGTGTACGCGGCGCGTTACGGCGGCGATGGTCGGAATTATGGTCAGAATGGCATAAATTACGGCAACAAATACAAACGGAACGGCAACTGTCACCAAAAATGCCAGCGCTATTTTTACCAGGCCGTCGACGGTTATATAGCTCCAAAATTCGTATTTGTTGCTGCGTCCTTTGAAATCTTTGAACTTAACAAAAGCATCCAAAAAATTATACCATATTTTTATAAAAACGTTCATTTGCTTTCTCCTTTGGAAATATCTTTTTCTGGTTTTACAATATCATTTTTATCCGCCGCGTCAAGGGCAATATCTTGTGTGTTCGTGCCGAAGGACTTTGTTGCGGATTTTGCCCACATCCCAAAGTGTTTTTTGTTGGGCAGCAGAGTCAAGATAAGCAGCAATAAAAGGCAGAAAGAAATAAGATGAGATTGCGGATAATACATTCCGATGACAAATCCCGCCAGCGCGGCAATACCTATCGGGGTGCAACCAGCATCATTGAAACGCCGTATGAATAATGCCAAAAACGGAACCAACGGGATATAGGTTGCCATATAAATAAGGGATAACATGAAAACACTGTAATCAGGGTCAGCAAACGCATTGACAAGAGCAATAACGTAGCATAAAACACCTGCGCCGGCCAGGCCGAGCATTTGCAAAGGATATTTCAGTAAAAAAATAATCAAAAAAACAATGTGATATGATGGCAGAAAAATACTTGTAATTATTATGTTTATCAATGCAAAGCTCCAAAACTCTAGCCTTGTGGCGCGGCCGGTGAAGTCATAGAATTTTTCAAAGCCGGAAACGTAACTGCGGAAAATTTGCTTTAGGAGATTCATTTGTTTTCTCCTTTCGGCACGGCGGTTTCATCATCTTTAAGTTCGGTATTATCATTTTTAGCAAACACCTTTGTCGCGGCTCTATCCCATACACTTTCTGATTTTTTACTCGGCAATAACAACAAAACAAACATTACCGCCGAACACAACCAAGCCATAGGCGGCTGTTCATAATAAAAAGCGGCACATAATCCCAGCAACGCGACCAATCCTATCGGTGTACAGTTTGCATCGTTCAGTCGCCTTGTGAATATGGCTAAAATTGCCATGTATGGGAAATAAGTTAAAAAGAAATCAATGCCGGCAGGTATGATGACCGCAATAATTTCGGCCATAGAGGATAAGAAGTCCGCACTACCCGAAAAAAGTAACAAACAGCCGATAAACCATGCTAAAATTGCCGTTGCGGAGACGATTAACAAGCCGATGGCCAAGCGAAAACTTGCCTTAGGGTTAGAACATAAAAACAGCACCAGAAATATAAAAAATACCACATTGTATAAAGGTAAATTTATCGCCATAATTACGGCGTTTATCAATGCAAAACTCCAAAATTCGAGTCTTGTGGCGCGGCCGGTGAAGTCATAGAATTTTTCAAAGCCGGAAACGTAACTGCGGAAAATTTGCTTTAGGAGATTCATTTATCTTCTCCCTTGTTCCACGCGCGGTGTTTTTTATCATCCCACAGCGGTTGCCAACGCGGCTTACCGTCAAGATAGATATAGCCGCCGGCGGTGGTGTTTACTTCTTCGCCGTTCAGCGTGATGTTTCCGGCTTCATCAAAAGTCACAATGTCTTTATAAACGCACTTATCCTCGGCACATTTTAAGCTGTCAATTTGCAGATTTTCCTGTTCTTTTTTGCTCAAAATTTTGAGTTGTAAGTTCTCTTGCCACAGCTTTTTAATCCATGAGTCGTTTTGCCGCGGCAACAACACCAAATCACCGGCATTGTCACGCACCGCAATATCGGCGGCGTACGGCGAAAATACCATATCCGGCTGCGGCGAGGGGAAAAACAGCGGCAAAATCCCGATAAATATCGGCAGCAATCCCCAATATCGCCAGCGCAATTTCCATACACAGAGCCAGAAACCGCCGAGCACAATCAGCATAAAGCCCCAAAACGGCAACGCGTCGGTCAGCCATACGCTATGCGGTAAATGCGCCACCCACGCGGTAATCTGATTTAACAGACCTAGGCCGAAACCGAGCGCCTTCAGCGGATAAAAGGCCAAATGCAACGGCAGAGCCGCCAAGCATATCAACACCGCCGGCATTAAATATAAGCCGATGAGCGGGCCGGCAAGCAAGTTGCCCAAGCTGGTATAGAGCGCCAAACGATGGAAGTGGTACAGCGCAAACGGTGCGGTGGCCAAACTGGCAACCAAATCGCAGACCACAATGCCGCATAAATAAAGCCAAATCGTGCCGAAAATGCCGCGCTGTTGATACGGCCGGCGCTTGTAACTTTCATAAAACGCCACCAAGGCATAAACCGCGGCAAACGACATTTGAAAACTGATTGAAATCAGCGCCTGCGGGGCGATGAGCAGCACCACCAACGCGGCAAAACTTACCATTCTGAGCGAAATCGCCTGCCGGTTGCAAATCACCCCGATAAGCACCACCGTGGTCATAATAAACGCCCGTTGCGCCGGTATCGCCATGCCGGAAATCAACAGATAAAACGCGCTGAATAAAATGGCGGCAACCGCGGCGATTTTCTTGATATCATGACGCAAGGCAAACGCCGGAAACAGCGCCAATAAAAAGCGGATTAAAAAGAATACCAAACCGGCGATTGCGCCCAAATGCAGGCCGGAAACCGCCAAAAAGTGCGCCAGGCCGGAATCCCGATAATCGTTGATGAGTTGTTTGGAAATTTGCGATTTTTCGCCGATTAAAACCGCGTCGGCAACCCCGCTTTGCGCCGGCGGTAAAACAGCGTTGATGTATTCGGTTATTTGCAACCGCAGAGTATTCAGCGCCACCATAAAACCGTTGTGTGCCGCATTGTTCGGGCAGTCAATGACAAAGGTTTCGCTGTTGGTATAACCGATGGCGCTCAGACTCTCATAAAAATATTTGCGATCAAGCCGAAAGCCTTTGTGTACCGGCAGCGGTTCACGCGGAAAAATCGTGGCAATCATCTCCACGCATTGTCCGACTTGCACCTCCTGCGGCGCCGGCATCGCGGTTATGCGAAAATTACCCTTGAGCGGCTTATCAAAATCGGTGGCATTATGCAACAACAGCCGCATTTTACCGCTTTCGGAAAAGTTGATTTCTTTGATTTGCCCGCTGAGATAAGTCACGGTTTTCTGAGCGATATTTTCAATATTTTTGCTTTGGTATAAAGTGCGGGCCTGAATATTCAAAAAGCCGCAACAAAACAAAATCCCGGCCAGAAAAAACAAATGTAAATTGCGGCGGCGCAACAAATAATACAACAGCAGCCACAACTCAAAAACGCCGATACTTATCCAGATACTCGGCTCGGTCGGCAACGCAAAATAAAGTGCGATACCGGCGGCAAAGCAAAACGGCACCCACGCGGTAAGACGCATTTGTTCGGCGGCAAAATTATCCGCGAAATACTGAACCGTTTTGCGCCATAGTTTTTTCATTTGCGGTGTTGCAGCCTTTCGATGATTTCCGCGGCGGCATTGTCACTCGGCGTTTGTTCGCCCATCCCCAGCAACTTCCGCAGTTTTTCAAAGTTCTCCATTTGCCGGCGATACAGCGTGTTTTGGCTTAAAAATTGCTCAACGTATTGCAAGATGTTGTCCGGATTGCAATCGGTTTGCAACAGCTCCGGCACCACCTCGTAGCCGAGCAGAATGTTGGTCAAATTCACAAATTGAATATGCAAAACGCGTTTGGCGATCCACTCGGTGAGCTTCGGAACCTTATAAGCTATGATGTGCGGCACATCTAAAATCGCCAGCTCCAGAGCCACCGTACCCGAAGCGGCGATTGCCACATCGGCATTTTGAAATGCGGCATGGCGTTCTTTTTCGCCTTCAACCACCAAAATCGGCAACTCGGATTCGGCCACCATTTTTTTTACGCGTTCGGCCACGGTGGAAACCGTCGGCAACACAAACGAAAAATCCAAATATTTGGCGTGCAGTTTTTCCACCACCTGCAAAAAGTCCGGCAAAAGACGCTCCACCTCATTATGGCGCGACCCCGGCAAAACCAGCATCAGGCGGTTGCTTTCCGGAATATCGTGGTTTTTCTTGAAATCGGTGGCGGCTTTATCTTTATGCAAAGAATTTTCTATCACCGGATGCCCGACAAAAACCGTATCAAGCTTATACGGCGTAAAATATTTCGGCTCATGCGGGAATAGCGTTAGCAACAAATCAATATATTTATACATGGTGCGGGCGCGTTTTTTCTTCCAGGCCCAAACCTGCGGCGCCACATAATGCACCTGCATAATGCCCGATTTCAGTTTGCGCAGACGTTTATGAATTCGCGCACAAAAACTCCAACTGTCGATGGTAATAACCACATCCGGTTTCTGCCGCATAATTTCGGCAATGGTCTGGTCAATACGCTTCAAAATTCGCGGAATGCTCGGGATAACTTCGGCGATTCCCATTATCGCCAACTCCGAGATATTAAACAGCGAAGTTAAGCCCTGATTTTGCATACTCTCGCCGCCGACACCGGCAAATATTGCGTCTTTGTCCTGACGGCGGATGGCTTCCATCAAACGCGCACCGAGCGCATCTCCCGACGGTTCGCCGGCAATCAGATAGTATTTCATTTTTTTACCTCCGTCGGATTTATGCCGGTGATGAACATTTTGTATTTGTCGGCCAGTTTGATTACCTCCGGCTCGTTTACAATCAGCGCGTTTCCGGCATGAACGGCAATTCCGCGCATTCCGGCTTTGTGCAGATTCTCAATGGTGGCGGTGCCGATGGTGGGTAAATCTATTCGCATATCCTGCTGCGGTTTGCGCAATTTAATCAACACTCCGCCGTCGCCTTTGCGCTGATAGGTGCCGCAACGCTCAATCAGTTTGTCGGTTCCTTCGATACCTTCAACTCCGAGCACCAAACCCTGTTGCACAATCACCGATTGCCCCACGTCCAAACGGCCGAGTTCCAAGCCGACTTCAATCCCGCGGGCAATATCGGCAAGCGCCTGTTTATCCGGTTTGCTTTTAGTCAGACAACCTTCTTTAACCAGCAAATCCGGCAAAACTTCGTGAATTCCGACCACCCGCATATTTTCCGACTCGATTTCTTTAATCAGAGCGCGCAAAATACCGTCATCGCCGATGGATTTTAAGCCGATTCGCGCAAAAAATGCCGCCGTACGCAAATCCGGTACCAAATCGGAGAAGGTAGGGCGATGAATTGTCCCAATCATCACGATTTCTTCGGCATTTTGCTCGTGCATTTTTTTGAATCCGGTACCGGCCTGGCCGATACGAATCCATTTATGCGGAACATCTTCGGTGAAAATTGCTTTGTCAGCGTTGCCCTCGATTGCCAGAACAAAAAAGTCGCGTCCGCTCTGCCGACAATGGTTAATTAAAATCTGCGGCAAGATTCCGCCGCCGGCAATTATGCCCAGTTTTTTTTGTTTTGTTTCCATATTTTAGCCACTTATTTGTTGCGTTATTAGTAGATATTATCAAATCAGGCAATAAAAACAACATTTTTTTCAAAAAATGTATTGACAAAAGTTTGCGGGCATGTTATCTTTTAGACAGAAAATTACTTTTATCAAATTTTTATTATATTATGGAAAAAACAACAGATATCAAGATGGTATGCATCAACGGCGTGTGGATACGTGCTGACAAAGCACAGGGTAGAATCAACTCATTACGCAAGGGCGACGAACTCAAGGGACTCCTGGCTGATGACAATGCAAAGAAGCGTCAGCGTCTCAAGGAAGAGGAACATTGCTCCGACGTGGAAATTGCCAACATCATGCGCACCGATGCCCACCAGAGTATGCTCGAAATGGGTCTAGGCACCCTGAAGCGTTGCAGTATCTGCGCCCCAAGGCGTTAAGATACTGAAATTGAATCAAAACACAAAAGGTCAATATCAAGCCCAGTAAGCTTAGTATTGACCTTTTGTTTTTTTAAAAAAACATTGTTGACAATTCAAAAAACGTGTGCTACACCGCAACCGCTTTATTTATTAAATACATATAATTATGGCACACAAATCAAAAAGTTTCGAAAAAGTTGCAAAAAAGCAACGCGGAGAGTTCAAGAAAGTTCATGAGAAGACCGAGTACCAGCGCGAGCGTGACGCAGTGCACAAGAAGCGCAAGCATCAACGCGATGCCGCCTGAGCAGTTCCGTCTTTGACTTTGTAAAAAATCCGTTTAATCAGAAATGCCGTTGAAATCAATCAACGGCATTTCGCTTTTTTTATGGTCCGGCTTTTATTCCACCGGCTTAATGTTCCAAATCTCTTTGGCATATTCCATCACGGAGCGGTCGCTCGAGAAATATCCGATGCGCGCCACGTTCATAATCGCTTTCTTGGTCCACAAATCTTTGTTGACGTAATCTTTTTCCGCCTTATGGATGGTGTTGTTGAAGTCCTCCAAATCGGCTAAAATAAAGTAGTAGTCGCTGTTGAGCAACAAGTCAAAAATCGGCGTGAACTGTTGCGGATAGTTGGCATCGGCAAACATCGCGGAGTTGACCGCATTCAAAATACGTTTGATGTATTCCGAATTTTCGTAAATTGCCCGCGGGTTATAGTCGCGGCGACGTTCTCTGATTTGTTCTTCGGTCAGGCCGAACAAATAGAAGTTATCCGCACCGACCGCCTCGCGAATTTCGATATTGGCACCGTCATAAGTACCGACCGTCAATGCTCCGTTCAAGGCAAATTTCATATTACTGGTACCGGATGCTTCAAAGCCGGCGGTAGAAATCTGGCAACTGACATCGGCCGCCGGAATTAAGTATTCCGCCACCGATACTTTATAGTCCGGAATAAATACCACCTTGAGCAAGTCGTCAACCCGGGAATCATTATTAATCACTTCAGCCACATTGTTAATCAGCTTAATGATTAATTTCGCCAAGGTGTACGACGGAGCGGCTTTGCCGGCAAAAATGTACGTTTTCGGCGTAATCGGACGAACGTGGTCGTTAATCAGCGCCAGATAATCGCCGATAACCTGCAAAATCGTCATTAATTGGCGCTTATATTCGTGGATGCGCTTAGCGTGAACAATGCACATACTGTCCGGATTAATCATTATATGGGTTGCCTTGTAGGCGTTTTGCACCAGACGACGCTTGTTATGCTGCTTGATTTCGCGGAACTTTTTGCAGAAAGTTTTTTCGTTGGCATATTTTTCAAGCGCGCGCAACAAATCAAGGTCGGTAATCCAATCGTTGCCGATTTTATCCTGAATAAGCGTTGCCAGTTCGTTATTGGCATGCAACAGCCAGCGCCGCGGAGTAATACCGTTGGTAATGTTGTGGAATTTTTCCGGCCACAGCTCATAAAATTCCGGCACCAGCGAATGTTTTACCAACTCGGAGTGCAATTTGGCCACACCGTTGACCGAGAACGAGCCGACAATCGAAAGATTGGCCATCCGAATAACCTGATTATCGCCTTCGCCGTCAACAATGGCAACTTTGCCCAGCTTGTACGCATCTTCGCCAAAGCGGGAACGGGCAAATTCCATAAAGCGGCGATTGATTTCATAAATAATCTGCAAGTGCCGCGGCAAATAATGGCTTATGATATTGCTCGGCCATTTTTCCAATGCTTCCGGCAACAGGGTGTGGTTGGTATAGGCAAAGACCTTGGTTACAATGGACCATGCTTCTTCCCACTCCTGGTTATAAACATCCAGCAGCTGCCGCATCATCTCGACAATCGCCAACGCCGGATGGGTGTCGTTGAGCTGAATGCAGACATAATCCGGAAGTTTGCTGAAGTCGTTGCTCTTTTCCATAAAGCGGCGAATAATATCCTGAATGGCGCACGAAACAAAGAAATATTGCTGAATCAGGCGCAATTCCTTACCGGAAACGACGTTATCCGACGGATACAACACTTTGGATATGGTTTCGGTACGGATTTTATCGCGCACGGCCTCAATATAACCGCCGTTATTGAAAATATTTAAATCCAATTCTTCGTCGGTTTTGGCCGAGAACAAACGCAAATAGTTAACCGACTTGCCGTTATATCCCACAATCGGAAAATCGTACGGTACACCGTATAATCTGTTGGTATCGGCCCAAATATAGCCGATTTTGCCGTTAGGTTTGTTATACATTTCTACGTGTCCGCCGATCGGAATGGTTACGGTGCGGTCATAACGGGCAAATTGCCACGGCGAAGTTTCTTCAAGCCAACTGTCGGCCTGTTCTACCTGATAGCCGTTTTCAAACTTTTGCTTAAACAACCCGAACTGATAGTTAATGCCGTAGCCGAACCCCGGAATACCGAGCGAAGCCATTGAGTCCAGATAGCCGGCGGCCAAACGTCCCAAACCGCCGTTGCCGAGTGCCGGGTCATATTCGGCATCAAAAATTTCCTGCAGCGACAAATCCGGCCAACCGTCGATTTTAATGCTTTGCAAAATATCGTACAGTCCGAGGTTATATAAGTTGTTTTCGAGTGAGCGTCCGATAAGATATTCTATGGAGAGATAATAAATACGCTTTGAGCCTACCTGATTGTAACGGGCGATGGTTTCATACATTTTATCCATGGCAAATTCGCGTACGGCCAATGCTACCACGTTAAACGCTTCTTCTTTGGTGATTTCGCAGGCACGTTTGCCGATAAAGTATTTGATATAGTGTTCGATGGAAAGTTTTAATCTGGCGGCATCCAACACGTTCAAGTATTTTTCTTCTTTCACAGTATATCTCCCATAATATTTTAACATACCGACTTATACCGATATATATGCAAAATTGATTGAAAATTATTTAACAATATAACACGATTATTTATAAATTGAAGATAACTTTTAACTTATCATTTATTTTTTTTAAAATCTGCTGTATAAACCGAGAAAAAAGTAACTAAAAGTGAGATAATACAATGAAATATACGCATAAAACTTTTATTATGGCAATCGCTGCCGGCGTGTTGATAAGTTCTTCCGCTAATGCCGAAACAATCTTTGAAGCTATGTCGGCAGCGTATAATACCAACCCGACACTGCACGGCCAACGTGCAACCAGCGGTGCGACCAATGAAGATGCCGCTTTGGCACGTTCCGGATTTCGTCCGACAATTGCCGCCGGTGCCAGTTATGCCGACAGCCATTCACATACTACCGGCAATCAGACCAACGACGGATACAATAAAGGTTATAAAGGAACCATTAAGCAATCGTTGTTCAGCGGCGGACAAACTTATAACAGCGTAAAAGCCGCCGATCAACAGGCAAAATCCGGAATTGATATGCTGTATGCCGTAGAACAAGATGTTTTGCTTGATGCTTCAACCGCTTATTTGGATGTGGTGCGGGATGAAGCTATTGTCAGACTGCAAAAAAATAACGAAAATCTGCTGAAAAAACAGCTTGATGAAACTATGGCTCGCTACAACGTCGGTGAAGTTACGCGTACCGATGTGGCGCAATCACGTGCCAGTTATGCGCAATCACGCTCCGATTTGGTTTTGGCTGAGGGTAATTTGGAAGTTTCGCGCGATTATTATCATCGTATTGTCGGCCATTTGCCGGGAGATGTTAAGTTTCCGGAAAATTTGGATGAACGCTTTCCGGTTACGGATAGAGCGGCTATGAAATATGCCATTGAAAATAACTATACGTTGAGTGCGGCCAAGCGTGCAATGAAAGCAGCCAAATATAATGTTAAGAGTAAAGAAGGTGCTCTGTTGCCGGAAGTCAGTTTTTCTGCAAGTTCGGGCAGAAATAAAGTTTCAACACATACCGGACGCGATCCGTCAACGCACAGTACCGAATATGTGCTGGATATGTCGGTTCCGTTATACTCCGGCGGTTCCACGCGTGCCAACATCAGAAAGAGTAAATATCAGCGCTGGGCCGCGCGTGAACAGTTGCAAGAGGCAGAACGAGCAGTGGTTTCCGGGGTTACTGCTAACTGGGCAATGATGCAGGCCAGTAAATCCAATATTGCCTCCATCGGCGAACAGGTAAAGGCTTCGGAAATCGCTTTGGAGGGAACACAAAAGGAAGAAGCTCTCGGTAACCGTACGGTTTTGGATGTGCTTAACGCTTATCAAACCTTATTGCAATCGCAGGTAAGCGAGGTAAAGGCGCGCCACGACTACTATGTTGCCGGCCTGCAACTGTTGCAGTCAATGGGTAAACTGACCGCGAAAAAACTCGGTTTAAGGGTTAACTATTACGATGCCGAAGCCAACTACTACAAGACCAGAGGGAAGTGGTTGACCTTATCTATTGAAGACGAATAAAAACCCGTATAATAAAAACCCGTATAATGGTCTGCTAATCAAAAAGCGTTTCGCTTATGTACCTCTTTTGTACACCGCGCGAAACGCTTTTTTTCTATCAGACTCACTCTCCGGTTTTTTAACAGCCGTCACCGGTTGTCGTCAAAATCCCCCTTCGTATTTACCGCATTCTCCGGGTTTT
>JAEEMQ010000036.1 GCA_016283295.1 Alphaproteobacteria bacterium | reverse complement strand
TCATATTCTACGTGTGCGGTCGAAATGGTAATACCGCGAGCGCGTTCTTCCGGAGCCTTATCGATTTGATCATAAGCCGTGAAGCTCGCGCCGCCTTCTTCTGCCAATACTTTGGTAATGGCGGCAGTCAAAGTGGTCTTACCGTGGTCTACGTGACCGATCGTTCCAATGTTGCAGTGCGGTTTCGTCCGCTCAAATTTTTCTTTTGCCATGTTTATTATCCTATTTTTTAATGTTAAAGACTTTACAATATTAAGGAGATTGGAGCGGGTGAGGGGAATCGAACCCCCGTAGTAAGCTTGGAAGGCTTCTGCTCTACCATTGAGCTACACCCGCTTAAAGCTTAATATCGTAATTAAAAACCCCTTAAGAGAGATTTCAGTGGTGGAGGGGGATGGATTCGAACCATCGTAGACGAAAGTCGACGGATTTACAGTCCGTTGCATTTGACCGCTCTGCCACCCCTCCGTGATATTCTTTCTTCAGGGGTTAACTAAAACAACCTTTATCGGCTGTTCTGTGCTTATAATCATTATTTTTTAAAAAAAGTCAATCATTTTTTTATGTTTTGTTAAAATATCGGTGGTATAATTTGGTAACATATTGAAAAGAGGTAAATTATGACTGCAATTACGGAAAATACCAACCCTGCCACAATAGATATAGATTTGCAAAGCGGCGTTGAAATCGCGCGGCTTATCAATAATGAAGATAAAAAAGTGGCGGTGGCGATTACGGCGATTTTGCCGCAAATAGGTCAGGCCATTGATTTGATTGCCGAAAAGCTGCGGCGGGGCGGGCGAATGGCCTATTTCGGCAGCGGTACCAGCGGCAGAATAGGGATTCTCGACGCTTCGGAAATGCCGCCGACTTACGGAGTGCCCGGTGATATGATTCAGGGCTATATTTCCGGCGGCGAAAAAGCGGTGCGTTTGGCGGTGGAAAACGCCGAAGACAGCGATGAGTTTGCCTGTGAAGATTTTGCGGCATTTAACCCGACACCAAAAGATGTGGTTGTGGCCGTTTCTGCCAGCGGTAATCCGCAATATACCGTCAAGGTTTTGGAGTTGGCGCGGCAAAAAGGCGTTACTGCCATCGCGATAACATCCAATCCGGAAGCAAAATTCAAACCTTATGCCGATATTTTTCTTTGTGCCGAAGTCGGACCGGAAGCCGTATCCGGCTCATCGCGCATGAAATCGGGCACGGCGCAAAAAATGATTGCCAATATGCTCACGACCGGAGCCATGATTCGCATCGGCAAAACCTATAAAAATTATATGGTCGACGTGCAGATTCATAACGCAAAATTACGGGAGCGCGCCATTCGCTATGTTTGCGAAATCACCGGGGCCGACGTTGCAACAGCCGAAGCGGTACTTAACGAAGCCGGCAATGTCAAAACCGCTTGCGTGATGTTGATTCGAGGTTGTAATAAGGAAGATGCGGAAAAATTATTGGCGCAAAACGAAGGTATTTTACGGCGCGTTTTATAGGGCAATTTGTGCCAGCTTCAGATAAATTTCATCGGCCGAAAGTTTATCCAAATCGGTAAGTGTTAAGTTAAGTTTTTGCAGCAGATTCACGTCAATTTCCGGTTTAGATATAACTTGCACTTTATAATTTTCGGCCAGCATTTCCGCTTTGTTTTCGGCGGTCAACAGACAGATTTCGCCCGCACCCAAAAACGGCAGACCGAGCTTTTCCACCACCGGCAGATGCGTCACAAAGTGATAATAACAAACCGCTTCATCGGTATAATACAGCAACTCATTAATGAACTTATTGATTTCAAATTTGGTGGCGCTTTCTTCCAAAGCATCAACGCAAAGCAAATGCGAAACACCCATTCCGAGCGCCTCAAAACGCGCGGTTTCAACCGCCCTTGCCAACGGCGAGTGATAAACGGTGGTGCAAATCGGCAGCCACTCTTTGAGCTGCCGGCCGGAGAGAAAGGCCGAGAGCATATCTGCGCGTTCAATCGCCGTATCGCTACCGTACCGCTCGTGGCGGCCAAAGCTTAAGTAAAACTTATTTGGCGCCATCCGGATTGGTTCCTTTGAATGCGGAAAGCAGAATTCCGCCGGTCAGAAGTCCGAGCGTAACCGCCAAAGATTGCCACTCGTGAACTTCAATACCGAAATATTTCATAAATATTTTAGAGCCGATAAAGATAAGGATTATAGAAATCGCCGGCTTCAGATAGGCAAATTTGTTGATGATTGCCGCCAGCAGAAAATACAGCGCACGCAAGCCCAAAATGGCAAAAATGTTACTGGTGTAAACCACAAAAATATCGGTCGTTACCAAAAAAATCGCCGGAATGGAATCAAGCGCAAACACCACATCCATCAGCTCAATCGTCACCAATGCAAAAAACAGCGGAGTGATAAAGTGCCGGCCGTTTTCTTTTACAAAAAAGTGTTCGCCCTTGATTTCGTGCGTAACGTGAAAGACTTTGGATACGAGCTGAAAGATTTTGGAATGGCGAATATCGACGTCTTCGTCTTCTTTCATCAACAGCATTTTGATACCGGTATAAATCAAAAACGCCGAGAAAATATATAAAATCCAGTTGAAACGCACCACCAACGCGTCACCGACACCGATGAGAATACCGCGCATAATCAAAGCGCCGAGAATGCCCCAAAACAGCACGCGATGTTGATATATGCTGGGAACTCCCAAAGCGGCAAACACCATCGACATCACAAAAATATTATCCATCGACAGGCTTTTTTCCAAAAGATAGCCCGTAAAATAGTCCATACCTTTTTCGGCGCCGTCTTCCATCCAAACAAAAGCCCCGAAAATAACGGCAACCGCAATATAGGCAATACAAATCCACAGTGTATGCCAAAAATGCGGTTCCTCGTTTTTGCGATTGAACCAGAACAAATCGGCGGCCAAAAGCAATACAACCGTTACCCCGAAGCAAGTCCACAGCCAAAACGGTGAAAGCGCGTGGTGCGGTGCGGATAAAAACGCCAATATATTACTCCAAATTTCCATTATTTTTCTTCCAAATTCCAGGTTGTTTTGATAATTTCATCAATATCGGTATAGCGCGGCGACCAACCGAGTATTTCTTTAGCTTTGTCGTTATTGGCAACAACAACGTCCGGATCGCCGGCACGACGCGGCGCAAATTCATAATTAACCTTGCGACCGGTTACGCGTTCGGTAGCCGCAATCATTTCCAAAACGGAAGTTCCTTTGCCGGTGCTCAGATTGACCGAGTATGACTGCGGGGCTTGCAGCAAGTGTTTAATGGCGGCAACGTGAGCCCGCGCCAAATCTTCAACATGAATATAGTCGCGCAGACAGGTGCCGTCCGGAGTGTTGTAGTCGTTGCCGAAAACCAGTAATTTTTCCCTTCTGCCGGTAATCACATCCATCACAATCGGCAACAGATTTTGCGAATTCTGTTCTTTGCCGCGAATACTGCCGTCGGCGGCATATCCTACCGCGTTAAAATAGCGCAACGCCATATAATGAAAATCCTTGAGGCGGCTCAGCCATTCCATAACCCGCTCGATTTCTATTTTGGTAAATCCGTAAAAGTTCAGCGGATTAATCGGATGCTTCTCATCAAGAGGCAAATATTGCGGAGTGCCGTATACCGCGGCCGTTGAAGAAAATACTATGTTTTTAACACCGCAATCAATCATGGCATTGAAGATATTGACGGCGCCGTTAATATTGTTTTTGGCATAAATTTGCGGATGTTCCATCGATTCGCCGACTGCTTTTTTGGCGGCAAGATGCACCACGGCATCAAAACCGGCGGACATAACCTTATGTAACAAAGCTTCGTCGGCAATATCGCCGCGCACGAATTCGGCCTTATCAAACAAATTGCATTCCTGACCGGTGGACAGGTTATCATAAACCGTGACGGCAAAACCGTTTTCAAGCAACGCTTTAACTACATGGCTGCCGATATAACCGGCACCGCCGATAACCAGAACTTTTTTTGACATCAAATTTTTCTCCGTTTGTAGATGTTTATCAATGTTATAATTAATTCTGCCTTTTTTGTAAAGCAGATAATGTAAAATTATTCTTCCTCCGTTGCGTAGTCCAAAACTTCACACACAATGTCGTAATCAAAACCGGCTCTGACCAGTGTTCCCATATCTTTTTGCCGAAATTCGCGACGACTTTCGGCGGGACGATACGGACCGATTTTTTTGCGCTTTGCCAATTTCAGCGCCATCGCGAGCGGATTATATTCTTCTTCCGCCAAAACCGAATTTATTTGCGCTTCGTCAATGCCTTTGGCCCGCAGTTTGTTTTGAATATAGCGCGCCGGCTTGCCCGCACTCAAATAGTTCCGCACTTTGATTTCGGTAAAGCGCCGGTCGTCCAAATAATGCAAGCGCTCAAACTCCGCCAAAACGGATTCGGCCCATTCATAAGCTTCGTTCTTGTTCCATTCCGGATTCTCGCGGGCATAAGCATTAATGCGGCGATGCAGCACCGTACGCAGATTTTCCGTCGATGATTCAAAGCGTTTCAAATAATACAGCCCGATATTTTTGAGCCGCTGCGGCGTGATTTTTTTCTGCGGCTTGCGGCGCGGTTGCTGTCTCGTTGGCGCTGTTTCCGTATCATTTAAATCAAACACTTGAAAATTCCTTCAAAATACATTAAATAACATCTAAAGTTGATGTGATTTTAGCATAAAAGAGGTTTTTAAATAATGAACGATATCGGTATTTCTTTTAATTTGGATAACAATGCCTTTCGCGGACGTATTGTGCGGCTCGATAATGTAATGCGGGAGATTTTCTCGCGGTCGCAATACCCGGATAACGTGGCGGCGGCAATATCCGAAACGGCGGCACTCGGGACGTTGATCGCGAGTTTGATGAAGTTTGACGGCATATTTACTTTGCAACTGCAGGGAACCGGACCGATTTCGGTGTTGGTGGCCGATGTTACTTCTGCCGGCAAGGTGCGGGCAACCGCCAAATATGATGCCGATGCCATAGCGGCGGCGCAGGCTTTGCGCAAAACCGAAGGCGAAATCGAACCGACTCCGCATTGGCTCGGCAACGGTAATCTGATTTTTACGGTTGACCAAGGCAAAAATACCGAACTTTATCAGGGAATGGTCGATTTGAAAGGCAAAAATCTGGAAGAATGTGCTCTGCGCTATTTCAAAAATTCCGAGCAAATCGACACATATTTGCATCTTTATCTTGATAAGGACGGGGATGTGTGGAAATCGGCCGGCATCTTAATTCAGAAAATGCCGCAAAAAGGCGGAAATGCCGGTACCGATGATGACGATTCGCTGAACGAATTGTGGAATGAAAATAAAATGCTGACGGATACACTCAAAGCCGAGGAAATCTTTAATTTGGACCTGAAAGAAGTTTTGTTCCGCCTGTTTCACGAACATCAGGTGCGTGTTAACGGCGAGCGCGAATATACTTTCGGCTGTCGTTGCAACCGCGAAAAATTGCAGCATACGCTGAGTTCGATGAAGCCGGAAGATATCGAAGATATGGTCGAAAACGGCAAAATTACCGCTACCTGTAATTTTTGCGGGCAGGTATATTCCTTTGATAAAGGCGAGTTGCTGAAACATTAAGAACACTGTTTTTAAATTTAAATACACTGTTCTTGATTTTGAAAAAACACAAAAAAAAAGGTCTTTCCTCACAACGGAAAGACCTTTTGTGATTTTCGGTGTTTTATATAATCATTGCCGTCAATTCGGCTTCCGATACCACCTGGTCATCAACCATGGACACACCTTTGAATACAAAAATATTGCGATGCACTTTTACTTTTTCCAAATGCATTTTCAACTGGTCACCCGGACGCACCGGTTTGCGGAATTTAACGCCTTCAACCGACATAAACAAGACGCTGCGTTTATTTGTTTCATAGTCGCCGGCTTCAGCCATCACAATACAACCGGCAGTTTGTGCCATAGCCTCAATTTGCAGCACTCCCGGCATAATCGGATTATTCGGGAAATGTCCCTGGAAGAACAGCTCGTTCATAGTCAGATTTTTGATGCCCACACCTTTTACTCCCGGTTCTTCCACAATCAATCTGTCTACCAGCAAAAACGGGTAACGATGCGGGAGCATTTTCATAATTTCATCAATATTATAAATTTTTTCTTCAGCCATTTTATCCTCTATTTTTTTGAATTTTTCTGCAAAAACGAAACTTGACGCATATAGTCCTTAAACGGAACGCACGGACTTCCCATCATAACGGCGCCCGGTTCAATGTCACGCATAACGCCAGATTGCGCCGCAACTTGTGCTCCGCTGCCGATGTTGAGATGGTCCGCCAAACCGACCTGTCCGCCTAAAACAACATAGTCGCCGAGATTACAACTGCCGGCAATACCGACTTGCGATACGATGACACAACCGCGTCCGAGCTTGTCGTTGTGGGCAATTTGCACCAAATTATCAATGCGCGTGCCGTCGCCGATAACCGTGTCGTCAAGCGCACCGCGGTCTATGCAGGCATTTGCCCCGACCTCGACGTCGTTGCCGATAATTACGCGCCCCAGCTGCGGAATGCGATGGTGCTGTCCGTTAATCAGCTGAAATCCGAAGCCGTCCTGCCCGATGCGAACACCGGTATAAATGTAGCAGTTTGCACCGATAACGGCGTAGGCAATCGAAGCGTTATTGCCGATGCGGCAATTATTGCCGATTTTGCAATCGTGAGCAATAACCGCATTCGGTTCGATAATGCAATTATCACCGATTTCGACATTTTCTCCGATAACGACATTGGCACCGATAAAGCAGTTATTGCCGATTTTGGCGGTTGCGGCGATTTTGGCACTGGCGTCGATTCCGCCGGCAAAACCCTTTTCGGCATACATAAACTCATTGAGTTTGATGAACGCGATTTTCGGGTCTTCGCACACCAAAACGGCAACACCTTGAGGAACAAAAGATTGCAAATCTGCGGTGGTAACGCAGGCTTTGGCCTTCATTTGTGCCGCTTTTTCCCGGCTTTTGCGGTCGTAGAAAAAGCAAATATCATCCGCGGCGGCCTTTTCCATCGTGGCAATATCGGCAATTTTATCGCCGGCTCGCGCCGGATTGGCCAACGCGGAAGAAGTAACTTCGGCCACTTGGGCCAAAGTCACGTCTTCTTTGACATTATAAAAACGTTTATCTACCATACTCACTCCTATAAACTCGTACCGAAATTCAGACGGAAGACTTCTTTTTCATCATACGGTTCTTTGCTGATCGGATAACCGAAGTCCAAATCGATTTTACCCATCGGCGAAATCCAGTCGAAACCGAAACCGATTGATTGTCTTAAGCGAGAACTGTAAGCAATTTTATCTTCGTCAAAGTGATCCGGTTTACCCAATGTACCTACATCGTAGAACAAACGACCTTTAACGCCGAGTTCATCCAAACCGATAGGGAAGATGAGTTCGGCACCGCCGTAAACCATCCAGTTACCGCCGAGGGAGTCGCCGGTTCTTCTGTCGCGGGCGCCGATACCGGCAAATTCAAAGCCGCGCAGGTTGGAACCGCCCAGATAATATCTGTCGGACATACGAACTTTCTTTCCGCCGTAGCCGTCAATATAGCCGCCGGTTGCGAAGAACTTGAAGGTGTAATAATCGGCCAGGGTGTAATATTTATAAACCTTAGCATCAACACGGTTATACTTTGTATCTCCGCCCAAACCGGAAATATCGTGTCCGAGTGACAGATAATAACCTTCTTTCGGGTTAAACGAACTGTCGCGACGGTCATACACAAAGGTTTCGCCCACGGACGACGTAACAGCGCTGCCTTCTTCGGCCTTAACGAACTCGGATGCTTCATCCTTCACGTTTTTAATATCGTTCTTACTCAGATTATAACGTGCATAATGGAAGAAACGGTCGGTATATCTCCAGCCGAAGCGGGTGCGACCGCCGATGGTGCGGGTATCATACGATGCCTCATCTTCATAATCCTGATCTTCCAAGAACAAATCAATACCGGCGCTCAATCTGCGGCCCAAGAAATACGGCTCGGTAAAGCTGACGCTGTAATCCTTGTTTCTTTGCGAAATACCAGCATTGATGGAAGCTTCCTGACCTCTGCCGCGGAAGTTGGTTTCGGTAACGCCGGCTCTGACCAAGAAACCGTTGGTGGTGGAATAACCGACACCGATATTGAAGTAACCGGTCGATTTTTCTTCCACGTTCACGTCAATATCAGCTTTGTTGTCGGAAACCACGTTGGTTTGCATATCAACCTTGCTGAAATAGTTTAAGTTCTCGATATTGCGGCGCGAATCACGCAGTTTGGAAATATTGAAGGCGTCGCCTTCTTCCAGACGGAATTCACGACGGATAACCTCATCGAGAGTGCGGCTGTTGCCGGTAATGTTAATGCGGTTTACGAAAATTCGTTCGCTTTCGTGAACAATAAAGTTCAGATTAACGATATTATCTGCCGTGTTGCGGTCCAGTTCCGGTTCAACATCAACAAACGCAAAGCCCTTTTTACCGAGGGTATCGGTCATTTCCGCCACCGATTTTTCGATTTCTTCGGCATTGTACCAATCGCCCTTGGATACTTCCAAATCTTTATACAAACGCTTTGTATCAACCCCCGGAATTTCCGAAGTAATGTTGATATCGCCGATTTTGTAACGCGGGCCTTCTTCTAAGGTAAAGGTTAAAATAAAGGACTTATTGTCTTCACTCAATTCGGCAATCGCGGACGGAACGCTGAAGTCGGCATAACCGCGGCTGGTATAGAAACGGCGCAGCATTTCTTTATCATAATCCAGCTTTTCGGCATCATATTCGTCGGCCGAGCTGAAGAAGCGGTACCAACGACTTTCCTTGCTGGAGATGGTTTCCTGCAAGTCGGCACTGCTGTAGTGAGTGTTGCCCAAGAAGTTGATTTTATCGATGGTGGCGGCCTTACCTTCATCAATTTCATAAATCAAATCGACGCGATTCTCATCATGTTCGATGATTTTCGGCTCAACCGTAACCGAATAGCGGCCGGTTTTGCGATAAACGTCCAAAATGCGTTGAACATCCTGCTGAACCTTTGCCTTGTCATAAATCGAGCGCGGTCCGAGCTGAACTTCGCCTTCCAACACCTTGTCGCTGATTTTATCGTTGCCGTCAAAGGCGCGTTGACCGATAATCGGGTTCTCTTTTACATTAATCTTGAGAACGTTTTTCGATGAAATATCAAAGTCAATATCGCTGAACAACCCCGTATTATACAGGTTTTTGAACGCTGAATCGAGGTCTTCTTGCGAAACATTGGTATTTTTACGCAGATTCAAATATGACAACACCGTAGTTTTTTCCACGCGCTCCAAGCCGCTGACTTCTATGTTTTTAACATAATATCCGGCGGCGTTTGCTTGAAACGCGATAAAACTTGTAAACAATCCGGCATAAATTAATTTTTTCATTTTATTTTCCTTTATTTAATAAAACCAACGCCCAATCAAATGCACAATGTCATTCCATGTGGCCAACAACATAATTATCAAAAGAACAACCAGTCCGAATTTGAAAATATAATCCTTAACTTTAGGCTTAAGTTCGCGACGGATAACCATTTCAATAAGATATATTACGAGATTACCGCCGTCCAAAACCGGTATCGGGAACAGATTAATCAATCCGAGGTTAACCGATATCAGCGCCATAAAATAGATGAAACCGGACAATCCGCCGTTTTTGCTGGCATCTCCCGACATTTCGGCAATACGGATGATGCCGCCGATGTCTTTGCCGCCGCGGTGGCCGGTAATAATTTGTCCGAGCCCGCGCAAAGTCATAACCGTCAAATTATAGGTTTCTTTCACACTCTCCGGGAACACTCTGGAAAGCTCGGTTTTCTTGGCAAAAGCGTACTCCGGCGCCGATATGACACCGAGCATACGCCGTTTGGTCCCGCCCGGAATTTCTTCCGTTACGGTATCTTGCAGATTTGCCAGCAGTTTTAATTTGCGACGATAGGCAATTTCCAATTCATCGTCCGGGTGCTCGGCAACGTATTTTTGCAAATCGCCGAAAGAAACAATTTCGGTGCCGTTAATCGATTCGACGACATCGCCTTCCTGCAATCCGGCTCTTTCGGCCGGGCTGCCGGCAACAACGCTGCCGATAATCGGCAACAATACGGGTTTTTCTTCTCCCTCAGCCGCGGTTTGCGGTTTGGCGGCAACAACCCCGATAATTTTTTCTTCCGGTTTTCTGCCGCAAACTTCCTGTTCGGTATTTTCTGCGGTAAGCTTAACCGTATTGCGACGCTCCACTTCAACTTCTACCACATCTTGCGTAACCAAGTCGGTTTCGCGAATCAAACTCCAAAAATCCGGAGTCGGGTTGCCGTTGAAAGAAACTATTTTATCGCCGGCCAAAATTCCGGCCTTTTCGGCCGCACTACCGGCCATAACTTCGCCGACATAAGACGGGATAACCGCTTTGCCGTAGCAGGCAAACAAAATCATAAACAGCAAAATCGCCAACAGATAATTGAACAGCGGACCGGCCACGACGATTAAGATTTTTTTCCAGGTGCTTTGCAGGGCAAATGCTTGTTTTTTATCTTCTTCGGAAAGTTTGCTTAAGCTGTCGTCGGTGGTAGAAGAAGAAGCATCGCCGTCACCCAAAAACTGGCAATATCCGCCGAGCGGTATGGCCGATATTTTCCATTCGGTGCCTTTTTTATCGGTCCGGCTCCATAATTCTTTACCGAAACCGATGGAGAATGCCACCACTTTGACTTTGAGCATTCGCGCAACGATAAAGTGACCGAATTCGTGCACAAACACCAATATCCCCAAGAGGACGATGAACGGTACTATATAATATATAATGTTTGAAATTATTTCCATTATCCGTTCACCTTATAAAATATAGATAAAGAACAAATACATAAATGCCGAAGCAAAAATCAGCCCGTCGATACGGTCAAAGATGCCGCCGTGTCCCGGAATCAGGCGGGAGGAATCTTTTACGCCGGCCAAGCGCTTGATGGCGGATTCGATTAAGTCACCGATTTGCGCCAAAATGGCGATAAACACGGCCAAAGCGGCGTAAAACAGCTGGTTGTCGACATTCCACTCATATTGCAATTCCAGCGGCTTATACGAGAAAGAAATATAGCGGAATTTGCTGAAATCATAGAACGGAATCTCCATAATCTCGGTGCAGAAATACATGAAGATAATGCTGACGGAAACCGCCAACAAAATACCGCCGATTAAACCCGACCAGGTTTTGTTCGGGCTGATTTTCGGCGCCAATTTCGGGCCGCGCAGATTGCAACCGACCACCAAACCGCCGATATCCATGCTCCATACCATTAAGAAGAACCACGCCATCATAATAAAGCTGTAATTGAAGCGCGGGTCAAAGTTGCCTTCACTCGGGTCAAACGAGCGATACATCCAAATCAGCGAGGCAACGCCGATGGAGATATACGGCACACCCAAAGTCAGCAATTTGCGGAACTTTTCTTTTTCGGCCAAACCCCATACAATCAGCGATATGATGAATATCATCGGCAATATGATCTCAAAATTATAGGCCCAGATTGCTATCGCCAGACTCATCATATAAGCGGTAACATAGTGCGAGGTTTTGTTGGCAGGCGCCAGCATATTTGCCCATTCCCACGCCAACAAACCGCCGACGGTAATTGCCAAAACCTCCACGTACGGGCTACCGATATACAGAGTCACAATCGCAATCGGAATCATCACGATTGCCGCCAAAACCCGTTTAATCATAGCTCCCATTTTACGACTTACCATATCTTCTCTCCCTCTTGGTATAGTTCTCAATAATCTGTGTTAACTCCGCCGCTTCAAAATCAGGCCAGAGCGTCGGTGAAAAATACAATTCGCTGTATGACAACTGCCATAACAAATAGTTACTGATACGAATTTCGCCGCCGGTACGAATCATTAAATCCGGATCGGGAATGTCCGCCGTGTATAAGTTTTTTTGCAACAAATCAGCATTGATATCGTCAACGGATATTTTGCCTTCGGCCGCCTGACGGGCAATTTTCTTAGTTGCCGCCACAATTTCCTGTCGGCCGCCGTAACTCAGCGCTACACACAGCGTGACTTCGGAATTGTGCCGCGTTTCCTGCTCGATTTTTTCGATTTTTTGCACAATATCCGCGGCCAACATATCTCTTTCGCCGATGAAAATAATCCGGACATTATCTTTTTGCAACTCTTTGAAGCCGTCGTCCAAATATTGCCGCAACAACCCCATCAGCTGCTCCACTTCCGCTTCGGAACGATGCCAATTTTCGGTGGAGAACGCATATACCGTCATATATTTGACACCGCAGTTGCGTACTGCCTTGGCAATTTCTACCAACGTATCAGCGCCTTTTTTATGGCCCTGAAAAGCCGGTAAACCGCGTTGTTTTGCCCAACGACGGTTTCCATCCATAATAAAAGCGATATGTTGTAAATTCCCGATATCCACGACTAAATCCTATACCTGCAAAATATCCTTTTCTTTGGCGGCATATTGCTCGTCTATCTTTTTAACCGTATCGTCGGTCCACTTTTGAATATCGTTATTGTATTTCTTTTCCTCGTCTTCGGAAATGAGCGAATCTTTCTTCATTTTTTTGACTTCATCCATGGCATCGCGGCGAATGTTGCGCACCGCAATTTTAGCCTGTTCCGCATACTTTCCGGCGATTTTCACCAATTCTTTGCGGCGTTCTTCGCTGAGCGGCGGAATCGGAATGCGAATTACCTGACCGTCGTTCATCGGGTTCAAGCCCAAATCGCTTTCGCGCAGAGCCTTTTCAACATTTTTTACCAGACCTTTATCCCAAATGCTGACCGAAAGAGTGCGTGCATCGGGAACACTAACCGTGCCGAGCTGGTTTATCGGCGACATATTGCCGTAAGCCTCAACCAAAATCCCGTCAAGCAGACTGGCGTGAGCACGTCCCGCACGCAAACCGCCGAAATCACCGCGCAGCGATTCCAACGTTTTTTCCATTCTTTCCAGGGTGTCATCTTTCATAGAATTATAATCTGTCATGTTTACCTCTTTTATTTAACGATTGTGTGTCTGACCTTACCGCAGACGGCTTTCAATAAGGCTTTGTCTTCCGCCTGAGCAAATATCATGGTCGGTATTCCGGTATCGCGCAACATGGCGAGCGCCGTCATATCCATCACGTCCAAATGCTTTTCCAATACTTCGGCATAGCTGATGCTGTCATAGCGCTTTGCGTCGGCATTGTGGCGCGGGTCGGCGCTGTAAACACCGTCCACCTGAGTTGCTTTCATCAACACGTCGCAATGCATTTCGGTTGCGCGCAAAGCCGCACCGGTGTCGGTCGTAAAATACGGGCTTCCGGTGCCGCCGGCAAAAATCACCACTTCGCCGTTTTCGAGCGAGCGCAGCGCGTTGCGGAAGCTGTATGTATCGCAAACCTGCGGTATTGACAATCCGGAATAAACCGTTGCCGGGCAATTAAGGGAATTTAAGGCCGATTTCATGGTCAGAGCGTTCATCACCGTGGCCAACATGCCGATTTGGTCGGCAACGCTGCGGTCCATCATGGCGCCGGCATTCTTGGCACCGCGGAAAAAGTTGCCGCCACCGATAACCAAACAAACCTGCACACCGAGTTGTCGTATTTCGCTGATTTCGGCAGCCAAACGCGCAACCACCGACGGATTAATCCCGGTTTTGTTTTCGCCGGCCAGCCCTTCGCCCGACAATTTCAGCAATATCCTTTTGTAAATCGGTTCCATTTTATGCCCTAAATATGCCTCAGATTAAGTTAAAATCTACCTGTATGTTAATCATTTTATTCGCGTTGTCATTATTATTTTACACGGTTTCAACAGAAAAATTTATCTTGACAAGATTTGTTGTTATGTAGTACAGTTTCATACAGAGCGACGGTTAACGCTTGCTGCCTGCCTTCAGGCAAATCCGGATGGAATAACCGCTTAAAATACAAACGGTTGAAACTCTTTACAAAAGGGAATTTTTGACTGGCAGGCATCAAAAGATTATATTCCCGCTAAGGAGTTAAGACTATGACTGATATCAAAACTTTTCCGCTCAATTATGAAATTATCGAACAGCTGTTTAAAAACGGCAAATGCTTGAGCTATAATCCGCTCGAGCCGATGGCGGCCTGGCAATATGCCAAAGAGCTTGAAAGAGAATATAAAAAGCAACACAATGTCAAACGTTGCCGCATTGTTTCTAAAACCGCTAAGTTGTGGCAACGCAGTTATCATCCGCGCTTTCATTATTTTAGCGACGGGACGCTTATTTTTTCGCGTTATCTGCAGGATAAAGGTGCGCCGGAAGAGTTGGCAAGAATCAAAACCATGCTCAAAATCCGCGGATATAAAATCGGCAGAATCTATGCACCGCAATCGCAAATCGATTTTTTCGATTATGATAAAATGCTGCGTTATATTTCCGAACAAGCGTTAAAAAAATATCCGTTATCGGATGATTTGTCGGCTGTGCCGTTTCCGAATAAGGAAGAATTTGTAAAAGAATGCTTTTATAAGGGTAATGTTCTGTTAACGGCGTGCAAAACCGAGAAAGTTAAGCCGGAATGCCGCAATTATTTGGCTTTGTTTGCCGATGGCCGCTATTTTACTGCGGAAATATACGAAAAATCCGTCGCCAACTTTAGTAAAATCCTCAAGTTTGAGCTGGAAAATAACAGTTATTTGCGTATGCAATTAGAATATGTGCCGCAAGATTATATTGATGCACTGTATGAAAAAGCCAAAGAATTTGAATGGTACGAAACGCCTGAAGCTGCGGCACAAAAACTAACAAAAGATACCGCATCTTTGCAAAAAATGCAGCAATATATCACCGATTTGTTTGCAAATCGCAAGTGTGTTTCGGTGCTCCGGCCGGAAATCAAAGGTATGTTGTCACCGGAGGAGGGAAAGTATGCACTGTTTAATGACGGTAAGTTGCTTATTGCTCAAAGCCGCAAAAGCTTCGGCGAAGACAGCCTTTTTATGGAACAAATGCACCAAGCCTATCCCGATTATGAATTTAAGATAGAACAGATTCCGGATTTTTATTTTTCGGAGATTTATCGGCGGTTGCCGGAGTTCCAGAAGGGCGCAACCGTAATATATATGGAAATGCTCAAACAAAAAGCCCGCAAGCTTAAGCGAATGTTGGAAATTCCGCACCATGCGGCGCTGGATATGGCGGCGCAGATTGTCGGTTGGGCCAATTGGAAGGCGGTTAAAGTTGAAGATGAATCGCATGCACGCAATTTAATCGGTCATTTGAATTGGCGACACCAATCCGCGCTGGAGCATAATCCGGAAAATCCGCTGATGTGGGAATATGAGTATTGGCAAATGTTGCAGAAGCATCCGAAACAATAAAAAAAATATAGTTGCAAAACAAAATTTTTTCGGCTACAAAGCTATTAAAAACATATCCGGAGATAAAAGATGATGATGCTTATTTTATGCGCAATTTGCGGTTATTTGGCCGGTTCGATACCGTTCGGGCTGGTGTTATGCTATCTGGCCGGCTACGGCGATATTCGCAAAATCGGTTCGCACAATATCGGGGCCACCAATGTTTTGCGCACCGGCAACAAGTGGCTGGCGCTCTTAACCGTGATTTGCGATGCACTTAAAGCCGGTTTGGTCGCGCTGATTGCCTATAAAGTTTTGCCGGAAACGCCGATTTTGCATTTGTGGGGGCTGAATGTGCCGCTTAATGTGCTCGGTTCGCTGATTGCCGGTACTTTCGGGGTTTTGGGACACAATTTCCCGATTTGGCTTAAGTTCAAGGGCGGCAAGGGCGTTGCTTCGGCTTTCGGCTTTATTTTGATGACAAAGCCGTATATTGCCCTGATTGCTTTCGGGATTTGGCTTTTTATGGCAATTTTGTTCCGCTATTCTTCATTGGCGGCTCTCACCGCCGCAGCGGCTATGCCGGTAATCGCTTATTTTCTGTGCCCGCCGATATATGCCGTGTTTTACAGCGCGTTGGCGCTTTTGGTAATTATCCGCCATCATGCCAATATATCCCGCCTGCTCAAAGGCGAAGAGAGCAAAATCAGTTTTAAGAAGAAACAATAGTGGAAAACTCTGATTTATTGGATATTGTACAGCTTATCAACACCGACGGCGTGGGGCCGGTGACGTTTTACAATTATCTCAAAAAGGTCGGAAACCTCGGCGATGCATTGGAACTGGCGGCACAAAAACGCGCGCTCTACCCGCGGGAAATGGCGGAAATTGAGTTGGAAAAAGCCGAAAAACTCGGAGTGCAAATCATCACTTATAATGATAAGCGCTACCCGCAAAACCTGCTTGAGTTAAACGACGCACCGCCGGTTTTGTATGCGCTCGGCCGCACCGAATTGCTTAATTATCCGCTGTCGGTGGCGATTGTCGGGGCGCGCAACGCTACCATCGGCGGGCGCAAAATAGCTTCACGAATCGCTTATGATTTAACCGAGGCCGACGTGTTGGCGGTTTCCGGTATGGCTCGCGGCATTGATGGGGCGGCACATAAGGGAGCATTGTATGCCAAGTCGCAAAAAGGAGCCACCGTGGCCGTGCTCGGTACCGGGGTTGACGTACCGTACCCGACCGAAAATACCGAATTATACAATAATATTCGCGATAACGGCCTGCTGCTTTCGGAGTTGCCGCTCGGCACGGCCGCGCAAATTTCTAATTTTCCGCGCCGCAATCGGATTATTGCCGCTTTAACCGAGGGCACTTTGGTGGTAGAAGCCGGGGTTCATTCCGGCTCGCTGATTACGGCAAAACTGGCTCTGGAACAAGGCAAAGAGGTGTTTGCCGTTCCCGGTTCTCCGCTGGAGATTCGTTCGGCCGGACCTAATCAATTAATTAAAGAGGGCGCGTTATTAACAGAGAATGCCGATGATATACTTAATGTATTAAGTATGCGGCAAAATCAACTTATTAAAGAGCAAAAAACTTTACGGTTACCTCTTGACAAACCGAGAAATCAAGTAAATATTTCTGCACATAAAGAAGTATCGATTCCGCTCACGGAAACGGCCGATGCCGATGTCAAATTGCTTGATTTGATTTCGTACGAAGGGGTTGATATCGACGAATTATTGCGGACCAGCGGGCTGTCGCAGGCAGATTTTTTTGCGCAGATTCTTGATTTGGAATTTGCCGGTAAGATCGAGCGACACGCCGGTAACAAAATAGCAAAAATTAAAGGATGAAAAAATGAAATTAGTCGTTGTGGAATCTCCGGCAAAAGCCAAAACCATTAACAAGTATTTGGGCTCTGATTATAAGGTTCTCGCCAGCTACGGCCATATTCGCGATTTGCCGAGCAAAGACGGTTCGGTCGACCCGGATAAAGATTTTGCCATGCAATGGGAATTCAGCGCCGCCGGACGCAAACACCTCAACGATATTATCACCGCGCTTAAAGATTGCGATACCCTCATTCTCGCATCCGACCCGGATAGAGAAGGAGAGGCAATCGCTTGGCATATTTTGGAAGAACTTAAAGAAAAAAAGAAACTCGACGGCAAAAAAATTCAGCGCGTGGTGTTTCACGAAATCACTAAATCGGCGGTTAAGGAAGGTATTGAAAACCCGCGTGAAATCGATCAGGATTTGGTCAGCGCCTATATGGCTCGTCGTGCGCTCGATTATTTGGTGGGATTTACGCTTTCGCCGGTATTGTGGCGCAAACTGCCGGGTTCAAAGTCGGCCGGACGCGTGCAATCGGTGGCGTTGCGCCTGATTTGCGAACGCGAAAATGAAATTGAAAAATTCAAACCGGAAGAATATTGGACGGTCGATGTCAATCTTTTGACGCAAAGCAACGCGCAGATGTTGACCCATCTGATTAATCTCGACGGCAAGAAACTGGCGAAGTTTACGCTTAATACCGCCGAAAAAGCCGCCGAAGCCAAAGCAAAAATAGAGGCGCAGGATTTCCATATCGACAACGTGGAGCGCAAAAAAGCCAGCCGCTATCCGGCGCCGCCGTTTACCACTTCCACCTTGCAACAGGAAGCGGCGCGCAAACTGCGCTTTTCGGCCAAAAAAACCATGCAGGTGGCGCAAAAACTCTATGAAGACGGCTTTATTACTTATATGCGTACCGATGCGGTAAATCTTTCCCAAGATGCAATAAATGCTTGCCGTGCGGCCATTGAAAAGTATTTCGGCGGACCATATTTACCGAAAACCGCCAAGGAATATAAAAATAAGACCAAAAACGCGCAGGAAGCACACGAGGCGATTCGTCCGTCTGATGTTATGAATACGCCGAAAAAGATGGAGGCAAAACTCGACAGCGACGCGCATAAGCTTTATGAGTTGATTTGGAAACGCACCGTTGCCTGCCAGATGAATCCGGCGATTTTGGATAAAGTGGTGGTTGATGCCAAATCGGCCGACGATAAGATTTTGTTGCGTGCCACCGGTCAGGTTATTCAGTTTGACGGCTTTTTGAAGCTGTATCAGGAAAGCAAGGACGATTCGGATGAGGATGAAGATAATGTGATTCTGCCGAATGTCGAGGCTGGCGAAAAAGTCAGCAAGGGCGAAATCAAGCCGACACAGCATTTTACCACGCCGCCGCCGCGCTTTACCGAAGCCAGTTTGGTGAAAAAACTGGAAGAACTCGGTATCGGCCGACCGTCAACGTATGCCAATATTATTGCGGTGTTGCAGGAGCGTAAGTATGTTAAGGTTGAAAAATTGCGCTTTATTCCGGAAGACCGCGGCCGCATCGTTACCGTATTTTTGGAAAACTTCTTCAAAAAATACGTGGAATACGATTTTACGGCACAGTTGGAAGAATATCTTGATGATGTTTCCTCCGGTAATATGGAATGGAAAAAGCTGCTCGGCGGTTTTTGGGCCAAGTTTATCAAAACCGTGGACAGTGTACAGCCGTTGCAGCTGACCGAAGTGATTAACCGCATAGACGAAGCATTGTCGGCGCACTTGTTTCCGCCGCGCGAAGACGGTTCGGACCCGCGCAGTTGCCCGCAATGTCATGACGGGCGTTTGAGTATTAAGTTCGGTAAATACGGCGCCTTTTTGGGTTGTTCGCATTATCCGGAATGCGATTATACCAAGCCGCTGACCGACACCAAGGAAGAAGAACAGAAAGATGCCAACGATACGGCAATTCGTCCGGTGCAAAGCGAAAATAAGCTGATGTGTCAACACGGCGGTATGAATGTTTATCTCAAAAAAGGTCCGTACGGATTTTATGTTCAACTCGGCGAAGATGCTACCGCCACCACCGAAAAGCCGAAGCGTGTTGCCTTGCCGAAGTTTGTAAAGCCGGAAGAACTGACGTCGGAACAGGCGGAAATTTTGATTTCTCTGCCGCGTGATTTGGGTAACGGTATCGAGGCCAATATCGGCAAATTCGGGCAATACGTTAAACAGGGCACCAAGTCAAAATCTTTGGCCGGCGGGGATAATATTTTCAACATAACCGCCGAGCGTGCCGCCGAGCTGTTGGAGCATGCGGTGGCTAAACCGGAGCCGAAAGTTTTGGGCAAACATCCGCAAACCAAAGAAGATATTGTTTTGAGCAAGGGACGCTACGGAATGTATCTTAAATGCGGGCGCAACAACTACGCCATTCCGAAAGGATATGCCCCGAGCGAGCTGACCGAAGCGGAAGCAATCAAAATCGTCACGGCCAAAAAATAGTATGTATTTTTAACAAATTGCTTGCAAATTAAATTTTATACGTTTATACCAAAGGCAAGTTAATAACATTTGAGGTTGTTTATGAGTAAAGAAGAATTGATTGAACTGACCGGAGAGGTAGTAGAAAAACTGCCGAATGCCATGTTCAGAGTAAAGCTGGAAAACGGTGTGGAAATTTTAGCACACACCGCCGGTAAAATGCGCAAGTTTCGCATTCGCGTGATGGTCGGCGATAAGGTGGATATTGAAATGACGCCGTATGACTTGACTAAGGGGCGCATCACTTTCCGTCATAAAGACGCCTAATTTGCGATAAATTTTTAAGGCCGCGGTTTGCGGCTTTTTTTGTGCGAAAAAATGGGCTATCAGTAAAAAAACAGCTTGATTCTGTACAAAAAAATCATATAATACTTTTCAAACACTTATCATTATGAAAAAAGTTTTATTATTACTTGCGGTGCTGTTTTTCTGCGGGCAGATTGCAGCACAGGAAGTCCGTAAGGACAGTATCAACATTTTGGAAAAATCCTCTACCGAAGCAGTAAAAGCTACTTTGGACTCGCTGTTTTGGTTGCACCTTTTGGTCAGCACCATGGAGTCTAATTATGATTTTGTCTGCGACTATATTCTGCCGGATTCGTTTATTGCTTATCGCAACTGCGAATATCTGCAGGTAAATGTGTGGACCGGAGAGGAAAGGGTTATCGTTACTCGCGAAAAATACGAGAAATACGGTATACTTCCGAAAGAAAGGGAATAAAGTATAAAACGTCGGCTTGAAACAGGGCTGACGTTTTCGCTTTTTTAAGACGTTGCCAAAGGTTGCTTACAATTTTTCGTTTTTCCCAAATAATCCTTGACATTTAAATTTTATCGTGTAAAAAAGCCTATGTATTTGCAAAAGCTGTCGTTTATATTTCGGCTATGTTGCGCAACGGCATATCAGGGGTATAAACAAAATGATTGTTTGTCTTAAGAGGCAAAACGGAGAGATGGCAGAGTTGGTCTAATGCACCTGACTTGAAATCAGACGTGGATGAAACATTCCACCGTGGGTTCGAATCCTACTCTCTCCGCCATTAAAAAAACAACCCCACCCTTGAGCGGTGGGGTGTTTTTTTATATGCGTACAGTTAGAGGATAAGAACCCACGGGGACCGTGGTTCGACGACAAGCGAAAGGCGAGCGGGAGCGCGCCGGTCGCAAAGCGATGAGCGCGGAGAATGAAGCAGACACTTTAGTGTCGTCGCGGAATAATCCTACTCTCTCCGCCATTAAAAAAACAACCCCACCCTTGAGCGGCGGGGCTGTTTTTTATTATGTGATG
This sequence comes from Alphaproteobacteria bacterium, assembly GCA_016283295.1. Taxonomy (GTDB): domain Bacteria; phylum Pseudomonadota; class Alphaproteobacteria; order RF32; family CAG-239; genus RUG410. The sequence continues at coordinate 21,809 of JAEEMQ010000036.1, read as the reverse complement.
AAATCCGATAACATTTGAATTTTTGTGAATTTGTGTTTATCATAACGCAAAGTTATGAAATATATATAGGAAGTTTGATAATGTCGGTGTATCTTCTCATAATTGCCATATCTGCCGCTTTAGTAGGATGCAGTTATCTGATACCTTTTCTGCTCTCGAAGGTGTGTGGTTTTTTGGAGCGCAGCGCCATAGGTTATTGCGTTAAGATATGCCTCGGGGTGGCTTTGGTTTGCGGTATTTTGTATTTAATACACCTTGACAGCAAATTTCAAATAAATAAAGAAAAATTACTTTGCAACAAAGCGACCGATACCTGCACATACAGCGTAGCCAATTACGGTAATAACGAATTTAAAGAACGCGACACGTTTCCGATATCTGAAATAATGTCGGCCAAGTTAAAGACCTATAAGAAAAAACAACATAGCCGCCGATTACCCTCTTCGTACTATAAAACTTATTACGAAATTCGGGTATACGACGATTATAATGATTATTATAATTATCCGATTGCGCACAATGACTATGATGAAGCACGGGAAACTCTCAACCGTTTCAGGGCTTTTATTTATAACGAAGATGAAACCGAATATCAGGATTTTAAGGATTATTACATTGACGAACTGATAATCTTTTTCGCTTTATTGGCGGCAATTATCTCCGCTTTGGTTATTTATAATGATTTTCAAAGATGGCAGAAAACCAGCTCGCCGAAAGCAAAATAAACATTAAACCCGCTCCGGCTGAGGAACGGGTTTAATAAGTTAAAACACAAAGTTGAAATGCTCAACATCTTCGGGGCTGAATTGCTTTTCGATAATCAGCGACGACAACAGCGGCAACTTCATCTCTTTGCAAAGATAGCGGTAGGCCTGGCTGTCGGTGTTGATGGTATCTCCCCACAAATCGCGCGGACGATGGAGCACCAACGTGGCGTAATCGGAAGAATAGGCCGACAGCATCCGGTGTATTTGCTGAACAAGATACAAACACAGAGTACGCTCTAACGTTGGCAGAACACGCTCCAACTCCTGTTTGGTTTCGTTGTAGAACATAAACACCCGCTTGTTGCGCTGCTCCGGATTGTTGTCGAATTCATCGGCAAGTCCGCAATCCAGTAAGTCGGATAACCGATCGCACACCGAAAACTCCAACGAGCTGAAAGCAACCGTCAGCGGCTCATCCGCATCAACGTGGCGAGTGTAGATTCTGTTGGCAATCTGTACCAGCAATAAAGTCAGTACCAAACGCTGCCGGGCCTCGTTTGATTCGTACTGCATCGGCAGACGCATCTTGAGGTAGGCCCGCCAACATACGGGCAACTTGTTGATTTCGTCTTCCAACTCGTCGATTTTCGGCAGCTGCGGCAACAGTTTTTGCAGCTGTTCTCTGATGGAATCGGCGTGTTGCTTCTGATAGGCCGCATAATCGGACTCGATTTTTTCGATGCGATGCACCGCCTCCTTAACTTCCTCGGGGTATTTATCCTCCGGAAGATCAAACAAAACCAAGCCGTCCATTTCGGCATAAACGATGTATTCGCCGGCAACCCGCTTGATGGTTAAATCATGGCATTGCCACGGCCATTTGCGCACCGGCGGCAACTCACCGTAAACCGAATCAACCGGCAACTTAATCGGAACTTCTTTTCCTTTCGGATACAAATTCCACACTCCGTCAGCTTTCGTAATTTTCTTGATACGAAAACTCTCTTTTTCTAAAATCATAGGCAGAAATATAAAAAATAAATAATGTAATTTTGCCCTTTTATAACAAAGATATTTTTTTATGTCAAACACAAAAGCTGTGAGTCTTTAAACATATCGCTTTATTCAAAAATAAGTGTGTTTTATAATCAAAACGAGGAGAAAGAAATGACGATTGTATCAATCTGGTGCAGACACAAAGGCGACAACATCATCGGCGCCGGTGTCGGTCTGCCGTGGAAAATTCCGTCGGATACGCGGCGTTTTCGCAATCTGACCGAGGGGCAGATTATGGTGATGGGCGGCCGCACCTACGGCGGTATGCCGCAAAAGGTTTTGCTCGGCCGCAAAGTAATTGTGCTTGATATGAGCGGCAAAACCGAGGTGTTTGATAAAGATAATCACATTGTGGTTGATGACGCAAAAAAACTCAAGGACTATCCGGAAGACTTATATATTTCCGGCGGTGCGACGATTTATGCCATATTTTTTACCACTCCGGGCATTATGCCGGATATTGTGGTGGATTGCGTGTATGCCGGCCCGATAAACGAAGGCGCGACCGATTTAATCGATGTTAATCGCAGCGTTGAGGTGTTGGAACAAAAATATTTTGCCCTGCCGCAAACGTATGAACTCGACGGCGTTGTTACCACCGTATGGCTGAAAAAAGGCGATTTTGTGGAGCAATCTTTGGTTAAAAAAATTATGCAATATTTAGAAACGGAAGGAAAATAGAATGCAGCAATATTTGGATTTGTTACGCGATATTATGGAAAACGGCGTCGATAAAATGGATAGAACCGGCGTCGGTACCCGTTCGGTTTTCGGGCGGCAGATGCGTTTTGATTTGAGCAAGGGATTTCCGCTCGTAACCACCAAAAAGGTTCACTTAAAAAGCATTATTCACGAACTTTTGTGGTTCTTAAAAGGCGAAACAAACGTCAAATATTTGCAGGAAAACGGCGTGCGTATTTGGAACGAGTGGGCCGATGAAAACGGCGAATTGGGGCCGGTTTACGGTTCACAATGGCGCAACTGGAACGGCGAGGGAATTGACCAAATCGCCGAAGTTATCGAAACCTTAAAGAAAAAACCGAACGACCGCCGGATGATTGTTTCGGCGTGGAATGTCGGCAAAATTCCGGAAATGCATCTGCCGCCGTGCCACATGATGTTTCAGTTTTATGTGGCAAACAACAAGCTGAGCTGTATGCTTTATCAGCGCAGTTGCGATATGTTTTTGGGTGTGCCGTTCAATATCGCTTCTTATGCGCTGCTGACCATGATGGTGGCTCAGGTTTGCGGCCTTGAACCGGGCGAATTTATCCATACTCTCGGCGATACGCATATTTATCATAACCACTTTGAACAGGTGCGCGAGCAGCTCTCGCATACTCCGTACCCGTTGCCGCAAATGAAAATAAATCCGAATGTGAAAAATATCGACGACTTTAAGTATGAGGATTTTGAACTTGTAAATTATCAGAGTTATGATACTATCCGCGCGCAAGTCGCTGTGTAAAAAATCCGTATAATGGTCATCTACTTGTTGCCCTTTGCGCTTATGTACCTTTTATTGTACACCGCGCGCAAAGGGTAACTTCGTATCTGCCTCATTCTCCGGATTTTTTGGGGTGGGAATACACCACGGAAAACCCTTTTTCTATCAGGCTCATTCTCTGAGTTTTTTATCTCTTGAACAATAATCAATCTTTTTCCCGAATGCTTCAAAGGGGGTTGACTAACGTCGATAATTAATATAAAAACAAAGGCGTGTCTTAACTAAAAGGAATTTTTGATGAAACTTGCCAATAAACTGCAAAACTGGGTGAAACAAGGGCTGATTTCACCGACTCAGGCCGAACAAATTTTGCTTTCCGAACAATCCGACCACTCCAATATGGTTTGGAAATGGATGTACGGAATTGCCGGGCTTTTCATCGGTTTGGGAATAATTTTGATAATCAGCGCAAATTGGGATTATATTCCGGCTTGGCTCAAATTGTTCGGGAATTTTGCAATATGGGCGGCGGTTTTATACCACACCTGCCAAAGTGTTATTAACAAAAAAAGCAAAATCAGCGAAATATTACTGGTTGTGTCGTTTTTGTTTGTCGGAGCAACCATCGGGTTAATCGGGCAGATTTTCAATTTGAACGGCGGATGGCAATCGTTTGCCATGGCATGGTCTTTATTGGGGTTGCCTTATGTGTTTTTCAGCCGCCTGTTGTCGTTTAATTTTTGTTGGAATGTTTTGTTCTTTACCTCATTTGACTTCAACTTTATCGAAAGAGTGCTGAACTACATAAATCAACATCTGGACGGTCTGATATTGGCGCTTGCGGTTTTATCTTTGTTGAGCTATGCCGGCAAAAAATTGGATGAAAGTGCCAATAAATACACGTTGTTGCCGAAGGCGTTTCAGAATTTTTCCATGTTTACCGCATACATATTGGTATTCAGTACCTGTTTTTGGTATAATACCGGTATTATCTCGGTAGCGGCATATATTATTGCCTTTCTGTTTTTCGGGGTACGAATGTTTATGGCCGTCAAAGCGCAGGATATGATTTCATTTAAGCGCAACGCGATAGCCGTTGAAGTTTATATATTCCTGATTTTTGTCAGCCGCTTTGAGAATTTGTTACTGTCCGGTTTCGGCTTTATCGTAGCCGGCATTGCGGTTTTGGCTCTTATCTATTCGCTCAGAAAAACATCGAAATATATCAAAACAATGGAGGTGTTCCATGGATAAGAAATTTTTGGCATTACTGTTTTTTATTCCGTTTGCGGCATTGGCGGTTTGGGCCATGTGGCTGTATGTTCAACAGGCCACCGGACAAGAAATCAGAGTTGCGGTTACCGGTTATGACCCGCGTGATTTGTTATCGGGACACTACATTCAATACACGATTGATTGGGAAAAGACCGATTGCACCCAGTTTGCTGACGGGAAATGTCCGAAAGAGGAATTTTGCAAGGAGCATCATTGGGGCAGACAATGTCGTTTTTATGTTCCCGAAAAAAATGCGCAGGAACTGGATAGACTGTTTTGGCGGCGCAACGATACGGATATGGTTTTTGAGGTTGTTTATTCTTATCACAAAGGCAGTGAGCCGTTGGCAAAACAGCTGCTTATCAACGGCAAAGATTGGCGCGAAAGCCTGGTTGAAAATATGCCGCTGAAAAGATAAAAAAACGCACAAAAGCAACAAAAAAACTTGTGAAAAATCATAATTTTAATTGCCTGTTAAACAATTTGTGTTAAGTTGAGGCCAACTTAATATGAATTGCAATTTATAAAGGTTACAAAAATGGAATCACAAGCTCTTTCTGAGGTTGCGGAAGTCGCAACACAACAAATGTCTTTATGGGATATGGTTTGGTCTTCGGACACCATTACCAAACTGGTTATGATTGGTTTAATCGCCGCGTCGGTATGGTCGTGGGCGATTATTTTGGAAAAATTTGCCTTATTGCGTCAGGTGCGTCGTCAATCCAAAAAGTTTGAAGAAGCCTTTTGGTCCGGCGGCTCTTTGGATCGCCTTTATGAGGCTATCGGCAATCGTCCGCGCGACCCGATGAGTGCAATTTTCGTGGCCGCCATGCGCGAATGGAAACGCAACACGCTGATGATCGGCAAAACCGACCGCAGCTTGCGCGGTGTATCGTTGCAACAACGTATTGAAAAAGCCATGTCTGTTTCAATGGAAAAAGAAATGGACAGCCTGGATACGCACCTCGGCTTTTTGGCGACTACCGCATCGGTGGCGCCGCTCGTCGGTTTGTTCGGTACGGTTTGGGGTATCATCAACAGCTTTAACGCGATTGCCGTAACCCAAAGCAACTCGCTTTCCGCGATGGCTCCGGGTATTGCCGAAGCGCTGTTTACCACTGCCTTTGGTTTGATTGCCGCAATTCCGGCGGTGGTGGCCTACAACGCGATTTCTTCTAACATTGACCGTTATTCCCGCTCGCTCGATAACTTCATTACTGAATTTTCGACGATTTTATCGCGTGAAATTGATGCAACAACCCTGAAAGCCGATATGGCCGGAGAATAAATATGGCATTTATGTACAACAATTCTTATCGCCATCGCCAACTGCGCCGCAAAGCCGACATCAACATTACCAACCTGATGGACGTGATGATGGTGCTGTTGGTGGTGTTTATGGTGGCCGCACCGCTGATGACTTCCGGCATTCCGCTGAACTTGCCGAAAGTCGGCGGCAAGGCAATGACCGGCGATTCCACCTCGGTTAACATCAGTGTCGACCAAGACGGCTATTATTACATCGGCAAAAGTGTGGTGGAAGATGATAAAATCCTCGCCAAACTGCAAGCCATTAAGGGCGAAAACGATGAATTGACGGTTACGATTTCCGGCGATACCGATGCACATTACGGCCGCGTTATCGGCCTAATGGCGATTTTGAAAGAAGCCGGATACGAAAAGGTCGGCCTCAAAACGGAATCCAAACCTTTGGGCAAAAAATAACTTTTTAAGAAAAGCGCAGGCTGATGAACAAATACTTGAAACAATCAATCATTTTGCACGTTGCGGTGTTTCTCGCAATGTGGATTGATATGCCGAGTTTTTGGCATCATGACATGACGCTCGGGCAAAATCCGATTATTGTTGACCTCTCGCAGGTAAAAATCGATGAATTTACCAATTTGCCGACCAAAGCGGAGTTCGGGCCGGAAGATCAGAAAGCCACCGTAACCGAGCATAAAGAGCAATATACGCAAGACACTGCGCCGGAGCCGGAACCGCAAAAGACCGATAATCAGGCGGAAAAAGAAACACCGCAGGAAGAGCCGATAGAGGAACCGAAGGAAGATTATGTGGCGCCGCCGGAGCCGGAAAAAAAGCCGGTGCCGGATAAAAAACCGGAGAAAAAGCCGACACCGAAACGGCCGCCGGTACCGAGTGCCAAGCCTAAACCGAAGCCGCAGCCTAAACCGGAAAAACCGGCCGACAAGAAAAAGCCGGAAGAACAGAGCAAAGTTCGCAGCAACGCCTTAAAGAGCCTGATGCAGGAGATTGATAACGACCGCAATATCGACATCGGCGCCAAAAATCAAAAGGCGATGATTAAAGAGGGGACACCGGTCAACAATATGGGTATTGAGGGCGGCAACAGCAAGGGCTCATACTTCAGCGATTTGACGATTTCCGAAACCGATGCCATCGCCAGCCTGTTGCGCCAAAACTGGAATCTGGATCCGGGTGCCATGGGTATTGACGGTATGGTGGTGGAGATTCGCGTGTTCCTGGAGCGCGACGGCTCGATTAAGGAAATAGAATTTGTGGATAAGGCTCGCTATAACACCGACCCGAACTATCGCTCGGTGGCGGAAAGTGCACGCCGCGCCATCATTATGACCGGCAATGCCTTTAAGCAGGTGTTCGGCCAAAAATATGCCGACAAATACGACGTTTGGAGCACGTTGCGCCTTTACTTTGACCCGCTTGATAAAGGCGTGAGATAAACATCGGATTAATCCGTGGCAAAAGTTTTTTATAATAAATATTGACAAAATATATCATATAGTGTAAAACAGTAGTAACGTTTTACAATTATAGCTATATTATGAACATCAAACAGATTAAGCAAGTATTGGATGCCGACGGCATTTGGTACTCGGTTCTCAATGAGAACAACGACATCGATGTCGATGAAATGACCACAATTCCTCGTTCGCAAGTCGACATGCACAGGAAACTGTTGGTGCTGACGACCGGTAACATCAAGGAAGCCGAGCAGGCCGTTGACGATTGGAGCTCTTTCATCAATGTCATACTCGATGCCGGTTGCTCGAAGAAGTACCTGAGCCGCCTGAAGGCCCCCAACCTGATCCTCGTCGGCAAGAACGACGTCGGCAAGACCATCGGTGCCATCCACGAGGCGATGCGCAAACGCTAAAAAATTACCCTGAAACCTAATCGTTTCAGGGTAATCTGCTTTTTAAAAGGAAAACAAATCAAAGATTAAGCGCTTTTTTGCCATCCGCGCAAAATGTAATCGCTCAGTTTTTCGCTAAAGAACGAACTGTCGCTGATGGCTTCGCCTTCTGCTATTTTGGCCTGGTCCAGCAGCAGGCGCGATACTTCTTCTACCGTTTGTTTCTGGCTCTTGTCAAACATACTGTCCGCCAGTTTAATAATCAGCGGATGGTACGGATTGACTTCCAAAATTCGCGAGCTGGCAAAAGCCGTCTGCTGCTGATGATTACGCATCAGGCGCTCGAGGTGAATGCTCATTTGGCCGTTTTCCACCGTCAGGCTGACCGGACTTGAAGTCAGCTTTTCGGTGGCAACGACTTTACCGACCTCATCTTTGAACAATTCGGCCATAAAGTCGGTCAGTTTCTTCAAGCTGCCTTCGTCGGCGCGCGGTGTATCACGTTCCATTTTCAAATCAATGTCGGCCTGCGAAACGTGCTTAATCGGGTAGCCCTTATAGTTGGTCAGCACCTGAACCCAGAACTCGTCAATCGGGTCGGTCAACAACAACACCTCAACTCCCTTGGCTTTGAAAGCCTCAAGCTGCGGATTGTTGCGGAGCGTCGGCACATCGTCGCCGGTAATGTAATAAATGTTGGTTTGTCCCTCATTTACGCGCGAAATATATTCATCAAGCGAGGTCAGACGCTCGTTGTCATTAGTAGAATAAAAGCGCGACAGCGAGGCGACGATATCGCGATTCGCCACGTCTTCGTAAATACCTTCCTTAAAGGCAATACCGAAAACTTTCCAGAATTTCATATAATCATCATAATCTTCGGCGCGGGTTTTCAACTCTTTCAAAATGCGGCCGACCGTGCCGTTTTTAATCTTGGCAATCAGCGCATTTTGCTGCAACATCTCACGCGAAATGTTGAGCGGTAAGTCGGCGCTGTCGATAATGCCTTTAACAAAGCGCAAATATGCCGGCATCAACCCTTCTACCTTATCGGAAATAAACACGCGGTTTACATAGAGTTTCAGGCTCTGCTGGCGGTCCGGCTGAAACAAATCATACGGTGCTTCCGACGGAATATACAACAGTCCGGTATACTCGATGTTGCCTTCGGCCTTGAAGTGTAATCTGAGCCACGGCGTGTCAAAATTACGCGAAATATGGTGATAGAACTCGTTATATTGTTCGTCGGTAATTTCCGCCTTGTTCTTGGTCCACAAAGCCGAACCGGTGTTCACGGTTTCTTCACCGGCCTTACCCAAATCCAAAACAATCGGATAATTGATATGGTCGGAATAAGTGCGGATAATGTGACGCAGATAAATCGTATCAACATAATCTTTGGCATCGTCTTTCAAATACAGTTTGATGTCGGTACCCACTTTATCGCGCTTTGCTTCGGTAATTTCAAAGCCGTCGACACCGTTGGAAGTCCACAGCCAAGCCTGTTCTTCGCCGGCGCGGCGCGTGGTTACTTCAACTTTGGCGGCAACCATAAAGGCCGAATAAAAACCGACGCCGAACTTGCCGATTAAATCAACAATCGAGCCGTTATCTTTGGCATTGTTCACAAATTCCGCGGTGCCGGATTTGGCGATTGTACCCAGATGATGCACCAAATCGTCCTTATTCATACCGATACCGTTATCGCTGACCATCAGTGTGTTTTCTTCGGCATTCGGCGTAATTACAATCTTGAATTCGCCGTTATTCTTAACGATTCCCGGATTGGTGAGGGAATAATAACGCAGCTTGTCGCAAGCATCGCTGGCGTTGGAAATAAGCTCGCGCAAAAAAATGTATTTTTCCGAATACAGCGAATTAATAACAATATCAAGAAGTTTGGTTACTTCGGTTTTGAATTTTTGTTTGCTCATAAAAAAATCTCCCATATATCAACTGTTATTTATATGGGAGTATTTTTTTGCGTTCGCAAGAGGCAAAGCAAAATTTTTATGAGTTTTATTTGCGGATTTCCGCCGAGCAGTTATTGCGCAAAAATTCCAGTTCTTCCACCGGCGAAATATGCCAGATTGCAGCATAATCAAAATCTTCTTCCGCCGGGATTACTTCCGATTCCAAAATATGCAAATATTGCTCGGCCTGTTTTTCCGAAAAAGCACAGGTATATTCCAAAAACATGGTGTCGGTAAAATAGCTGGAATCCGCCGGCGGCACGTTTTTGAGCAAAATGTGGTCGATTTTATCGGTTTTCTGCACCGTAAATTTATACACGCAAGAGTCTTTTTTGAGCCCGATAATTTGCCGGGAAAGTTCCAGCCCCGAAGCGGTTTCTGTTTGTTCCGTCGGGGTGCAGGCCGCCAAATTGCGGCGAATGTCCTGGGTATTATCGATTTCTTCGCGATAAAAACTGCAATATTTCGGGTCAGACATAATTTTCACCGCGGCCTGATAGTCCTCATCTTTTTCAATATAATATTCATCCCAACGCTGCGAATATTTTTTGTTTTCAAAACGTTGCAACACGTGAGCATAAGTTTTGGCCACATCGGCCGGCAGGTTACAATCCTGATGAATTTCCACCGAAGAATTGGTAATGCCGGTAATGTGCAAGCCGCACATGTCGTCTTTTATGCCGTCAATCGTGTAGATGTTGTTGACGGCAACGTCTTTGCGCCGCAAAGGACGCTCGGCGTGGTAGGGTTCGCACTTTTCCAAGCTTTCGGTAAAACCCTTCGGCAACACCAGCTTGTCAACATAAACATCAATCGAAAGTATCTGCGCGTTCGCCGGGTTCGACAGATAAGCCGCACCGGCCGTAATTGCCAGACTAATCAGGTATTTTAATGCGTTCAATGTCAGCTCCTATTGCTTTAAATTTTTCTTCCAAATGCTCATAACCGCGGTCTAAGTGATAAACGCGGTTGACGATGGTTTCGCCTTCTGCCACCAGACCGGCCAAAATCAGGGCAAACGAGGCACGTAAATCGGTAGACATCACCGGTGCCGCCGAGAGTTTTTCCACCCCGCGCACAATCGCCGAGGCATGGCCGTGAACGTTGATGTTGGCACCCATACGCATCAGCTCCGGCACGTGCATAAAGCGATTTTCCCAAATGCTTTCGGTAATCATGGCCGCACCTTCGGAAACGCACATCAGCGCCATAAATTGCGCCTGCAAATCGGTAGGAAAGCCCGGATAATAGTCGGTAAACACGTCTTGTCCCACCAACTTGACGTTTTGCGCGTCAACAATAAATCCGGTGTCGGTCATTTCAACTTTGGCCCCGGTTTTGCGCAAAATATCGAGCGGCGTTTGCAAATATTGCGCCGGCGCGTTAACCAACTCTACCCGCCCGTGCGTAATGGCGGCAGCCACGGCATACGAACCGGCCTCGATACGGTCATTGATGATTTCGTGCGTAACGCCGTGCAGTTTTTCCACCCCGTGAATGGTTAAAGTGGAAGTATTGGCACCTTCAATCTGCGCGCCCATCTTGTTCAAAACATCAATCAAATCGGCGATTTCCGGCTCTTTGGCGGCATTTTCGATAACGGTTGTGCCCTCGGCTAAAGCAGCGGCCATCAAAATATTACAGGTGGCGCCGACCGAGGCCGAGTGGAACGCTACATGTGCGCCTTTTAAGCGACCGTCAATATCAGCCACCACATAACCGTTTTTAATCTCGATTTTGGCGCCCATTTGCTCCAACGAAGACAGGTGAATATCCATCGGCCGCGCCCCGATGGCGCAACCTCCCGGCAACGAAAGTTCAACATGGCCGTATTTGGTCAACAGCGGGCCCAAAACATAGTAGGAGGCGCGCATTTTGCGCACGTAATCGTAAGGCGCCACCAAACTGGTCGGTTGCGGCGTGTGATAAGTAATCGTCTGCGTCAGGTGTCCGTTGCGTTCTTCGGCCTTTTCCTCAATATTTGTGCCGATTTGCAGCAACAAAGCATTGAGCGACTTAATATCGGAAAGAAACGGGATGTTTTGAATCGTCACCGGCTCATCGGTCAATAAACTGGCGCAAATAATCGGTAATGCGGTATTTTTGGCGCCGCTGATATACACTTTTCCGAACAGCGGTTTGCCGCCGATAATTTTAATCTTGTCCACGTTGTTTCTCCTTTAATGCTTTCTTTTTTTCGAGTTCCTGTTGTTGTTTTTTGCGCTTGGCAATATTTTTTTGCAATGCCTTGGCCTCTTTTTCAAAACGAATCTGCTGTTGTGATTTTTGTTGCGACATATACCATCTCCCGCGCTTTTTCTGTTGCAAATTATATTGGGTGTTACGCTTTAATACAAGCAAAGAATAGTGTTAATAACAAGAAAAGGCGGGTTTATTTTGCGGCTCGTCAACAAAAAATGCAAAAATATAAAAAAAGTGCTTGCATTTTATTTTTTATGTGCTATTAAATAATTCGTTGCAGATGATGCGGGTATAGCTCAGGGGTAGAGCGCAACCTTGCCAAGGTTGATGTCGTGGGTCCGAATCCCATTGCCCGCTCCAATAACGAAAATGAGAGAGGAATGTGTTTCCTCTCTTTTACATAAGTACTCGGAGCCACCCGATAAATCTTAAGACTTGAGGTGTCGCCGAGTACGGATGAATTGCTTCATCGTCTAATGGTAGGACAGCGGATTCTGACTCCGTCAATCTTGGTTCGAGTCCAGGTGAAGCAGCCAAAATCACTCCAAGCCCTGATTTTTCAAGGGCTTTTTTTTGAAGAAAACGGTTGTGCCATGTGGGCAATATATACAGTTATAGCAAGTTTGTTCAGCGCCGCTTATTATTTCGGAAATCAAAGCGTTAAAGTAAATCCGCACGCGTTTATGTTTTATCGCGGGTTTGTGCCTTCCGTCGTGTTGTTGCCGCTCATCTTTTTTGTGCCGTTTATTCCGGTTTGGCAGTTTTATGTTGCCTGTGTGCTCCAGGGTTGCATCATTGTTTTTATTGATTATCGCAACTATCGCGCCATGCGGGTTTGGGGTGCGGAGATTATTTCTTCGTTGCATCCGCTCAGTATCGGTTTGGTGTTTTTGCTGTGGTTTGTGCTTAATCCGCAATATCTGCTGACTTCGGCGCAAAATATGTATTGGCTGGGCGGGACCGTGGCGGCGTTGTGCGGAGTGATTTATGCCGCTTCGTCTTATCGCAACACCCGTCGCAGTCGGCAGGCGTTTTATTATACCGTGCCGTATCTTTTCGGTGCGGCGGCCTGCGATGTTCTCAATAAGGTATGTATGGGTTATGTGGCGCCGGAACAGCTGATTTACGGCAGTTATTTTTATATTTTGATTACCGGTATGGTGGTGGCGCTGTTCAATTTGCTGTTCTTTTATCGGCAAAACCGAAAAATAGCTCCGTTGTTTGCAAAAAATAATCTGGGCGTTACTCCGATAATGGTAATGTTAATCGGCTCGATGCTGATGAAAAACTTTGCCATGTTTAATACCGCCAACCCGTCGTATGTTGCGGCCGTGCTGTATCTTTACATAATCTGGATTATGCTCTTTACTCCTTTGGTGAACCGTATCGGCATAAAATGTCCGCAAACCGGCCTCAAACGCAGTAAGGCATTGTTGTTGCTGTTGTCGATTATCATACTGATTTTACTCAATCAATAATGTTTTCTCTTTACTTTTGCAAAAACAGCGCCTATTTTTATAGCGTATACAATAAATGAAAGGGAAATCAATGAAACCACATGAAAAGCCGGAAATCAAGCCGGAAATAAAGAAAACATGTAACTGCGGTCCGGAATGTGATTGCGGTTGCAACGAAGGAAAAGAATGCCGTTGCGGCTGCGGTTGCGGCTGTCATGGCGATAAAGGTTGTCGCTGCAAGAGTTGCGGCGGTAAGTTAGTCGGCTTGCTGATTATATTTTTAGCCGGTATGGGCTTTAATGAACTGTTGCACGGCTGTTTCGGCCGTTGCCCGGCCAAGAGAATGCAACCGGCTCCGATGATGGCGGCGGCGCATCATAAAATGCCGCACTTCACCGATGGTGCCGGAACGGTCATTATTATCAATGCCGACGGCAGTACCGATGTTCGGCACGGTGACAAATGCGGTTGCCACAAGCACCACAACGGCGCAAAACCGCACCATAAACATCACGGAATGCCAAAACCGCAGGAAGAAACTCCGTTTGCGGAACCGGCAACAGCCGAGTAGGCGATTTTATTTTGGAAAGGCCGTATCTTAATGATGCGGCTTTTTTTGTTTTTATAAGGAACTGCTGATAATTCCGCCGCCGAGCACCGTATCGTCGCGATACAATACCACCGATTGTCCCGGTGCAACAGCTTTTTGCCGATTATAAAACTTAACTTCGATTTTGCCGTCAGCCAGCGGAGTAACCTTAACCGCCGTCGGTTGTTGCGATGAGCGGATTTTGGCTTCGCATTCCAGCGGCTCATCCAAACCTTCGAGCGCCGACCAGCACCAGTTTTCGGCGACCAGACCGGAGCGCTCGCATTCTTCTTCAAACCCGACGATTACTTCGTTTTTATCTTTATTAAAGCCCAAAACATACAGCGGACGCTCGGCAGCAATTCCCATTCCGCGGCGTTGCCCGATGGTATAATTCCAAATACCGGTATGTTGCCCTAAAACCCGGCCGTCGGTGGTCACAAAGTTACCGATTTGCGGCTCGTTTTGCAAAATATCGTTAATATCGCCGGAATAAAAATCCTGGCTGTCCGGCTTGTCGGCCACGGCCAAACCGTAACCCTGCGCGATTTTCCGTACCTCGGCTTTGGTATAAGCCCCGAGCGGCATAATGACGCGCGCCAGCTGCTCCTGATTAAGCCGATACAAAAAATACGATTGGTCTTTTGTGTGGTCGACACCGCGGCGGATTTCGTAACGGCCGCTTTGCGGATTGAAAACGATTTGCGCGTAGTGACCGGTGGCAAACTTATCAAATTCTATGCCCTGCGCCCGTGCTTCTTCCGGCAGCGCGCTGAATTTGATATACGAATTGCACATTACACAAGGATTCGGAGTGCGCCCCGCTTTATATTCCTGTTTGAAATTATCGAGCACCATCTGTTTATAGCGGGCCGAGCAATCAATGACATAATACGGAATATCGAGTTCGGCACAGATTTGGCGTGCGGTTTCCACATCTTCGGCCTCGTGCGGCGAAAAGCAGGAGTCCGCCTTAATATCGCCGTTGAATTTGGTGCTTTTATCCCATATCGACATGGTGGCGCCGATAATTTCGTGCCCTTGTTCCTTCAGCATACGAGCCACGGTTGAAGAATCCACCCCGCCGCTCATTCCGATTAATATTTTCATTTTTCGTTCTCGCTATTAAAAAAACTTCGGCCAGTTTAACCGAAGTTTTTGAAAATTGCAATATGCCTTAAACACTAAAACGGAATATCGTCGTCCAAATCCGACGGAGTGGTGGCACTGCTGTTATCCCAACCGGAATTACCGGCCGGAGCCGCAAACACATCTCCGGCATCACCCGCAGGCATACCGTCGCCGTTACCGCGTGCATCAAGCATAATCATGGTGCCGCCGAAACGTTGCAAAACAACTTCGGTGGTGTATCTGTCTTGACCGTTATTATCCTTCCATGTTCTGGTTTGCAACTGTCCTTCCAAATAAACTTTGGAGCCCTTGCGCAGATATCTTTCGGCCGTATCCGCCAACTGCTTATTAAAAATAACCACGCGGTGCCATTCGGTGCGCTCCTTGCGCTCGCCGGTTGCTTTATCGTTCCAGGTATCGGAAGTTGCAACGCGCAAATTTACCACTTTATCGCCGGAAGTCATGGTGCTGACAGTCGGATCAGCCCCCAAATTACCGACCAAAATTACTTTATTTATGCTCATAGCCATTGTTTTTTCCCTCTAATATCAAAACTTATCCTAAAATAGCGTGTTTTTGCAAAAGTGCAACAGCAAAAAAGTATGCTCCACATTTTTTATGCGGCGTTTGCCGTCGGCGAACACAGCTCTTCCATAACTTCTTTCTTCAAGGTAACGTTATCAGACTTTCCGGTTGCAAATACCGGCAGTTTTTCGTGATACAAAATTACCCGCGGCAAATACAGCTCGGACATTCCGTTAGCTTTTACGTATTCGTGCAACATCGCCGAAGTTACCGACTTGTTGTTGGTAACCAATACGATTTGCTCGCCCTTGCTTTCGTGCGGAATGGCAACCACGCCGTAATTATATTCGCCGAGCATTTCCTTGGTAGCATCGATTACCATATCCTGAACAGCGTTCAAAGATACCATTTCGCCGCCGATTTTAGCAAAGCGTTTAATGCGGTCTTTAATGGTAAAGAAGCCGATTTCATCAATATCCACCACATCGCCGGTATGATACCAACCATTTTGCGGCGGCACCAACACACCCGGTTCACTCGGCATATAATAACCGAGCATCACGTTCGGGCCTTTTACGCACAACTCGCCGCCGGTGGCAATACCGTCAACCGGTTCGATTTTATATTGCATACCCGGCAACAGCTTGCCGATAGAGCCGAATTTGTTGAAAATACCGTTGTTGGCGGTCATAACCGGCGAGCACTCGGTTGAGCCGTAAGCTTCCATCATGCGAATACCGGAATGCTCCATCCACATACTGCGCGTATCCGGCTTGGCTGCTTCGCCGCCCGAATACATCAAGCGCACGGTGTGGAAATCATACGGGTGTGCAATTTTAGCATAGCCGCGCAAGAACGTATCGGTACCGATCATCAGTGTTGCCCCGAGTTCATACACCAGCTCGGCCACAACACGATAATGCAACGGCGACGGATAAAGGAACAATTTGGCACCGTTGAACAACGGGAACAGCATACCCACCATCAAACCGAAGCTGTGGAACATCGGTAAAGCATTGAACAACAAATCTTTATAAGTAACGGTCTGAATGGCCGCTAACTGATTAACGTTGGCAATCAAATTGGCGTGGCTCAAAATAACCGCCTTCGGTGCACCTTCCGAGCCGGAAGTAAACACGATGACCGCTTTTTTGTTGCCGCCTTTTTTGTGCGGAACACGTTTGATTTTATAGCTTAAAAAGGCGCTGATTTTGGTCAGAAGTGACATTTTCTTGGCCAAATCTTCAAGGTAAACGATTTTAACTCCGGCCTTTTCCAATTCTTCAATCGCCGGCTCCAACTTACCTTTTATAATAAAGGTTTTGGAAGTAATGACCGATTTAACCAGTGCGGTTTTGCACATCGATACCATATTTTTGGCACCGACCGAGAAGTTAATCATTACCGGGGTGCGTTCAAATGCCGACAAACCGAAGAAGGTGCAAACCGTGGCGATGGCATTCGGCAGCAATACACCGACATTTTCATCATGTCCGGTGAATTTTCTGAAGGTACGACCGAGAGCAAACGATGCTACGATAATATCTTTAAAAGACTTTTGTTTGCGATTGATATCTTCAATAATGCGCGGACGCTTGGAAAACCAACCGGTTTTGGAATATACTTTGGCGGTTTTCATCAGTTGCGCAAACAACGAAATGTCTTTATTATAATTAATCTCAAAGCACATTTCGCGCAAAATCATATAAACTTCGTTACTGATGTGGTCGCGTTGACGGCGCAATTCGTCTTTGAGTTTGAAGCTGCGCGGCTTACCGACATAAATCCGCATTTTCGGCAACGGACGGTGCGGTAAGTGTCCCTTTGTTTTAGAAAAATAGCCGTATTGCGGGCCGTCAATCCATACCGGAATCAACGGCGCTTTTGACTTATCCGCCACCAGGCCCGGCGCTTCGTAAATTTTCATCAAGCCGCCGTCTTCGGTAATGCGTCCTTCGGCAAAAATCACCACCAGACGACCTTCGTCAACCTTGGCAATTAATTTTTTGATATCGCTCGGCTCAATCGGATTAAACGGAATAATATCGGCCTTGCCCATCAAAAAGCGTATCCAATGGCGGCGATACAGATGTCCGTTGAGTGCAAATACCGGATTTCCCGGCAAAAAAGCGAATAACATAATAGGGTCTAAATAAGAAACGTGATTAACCACATAAACGCCTTTAGTCGGCAATTTGCGCACATCAAAGTTGAAAATACACTTGGTCTTCATCAACTTTAATATAAACTTCAGGCTTAATCTGACAAATTCTTTCACGGGTAGTCCCTTTCCGTAGTTACTTCAAAGATACTATTGTTTATAGCACAGTCCGCGTTTTTGTAAAGCAAAAGACTGCAATAATCAACAAGCGAAGAATATACAAATAAGTACAGTTTTTTCAAACTCTTAAGCGAAAATCGGCGCTTCCTGTTTATAAGATTACAAAAAAAACTTGCCAAAACAAAAAAAGTATGGTTTATGGTTTCCTTGAAGAAACTACATAAAAAGTTTCCGTCGTTTCAACAACATAATAGGACTATAATGAAAAAAGTTTTGACTTTAACGACGGCATTGAGCGCAATTTTGTTTTCTGCAAATGCCATGGCCGCCGGTTTTCACTTGAGAGAGCAGTCTGCTGCGGCTCAAGGTAATGCGTTTGCCGGTGCAACGGCGGGTGCGGAAGATAACTCTTATACATATTACAACGTTGCCGGTCTTACCCGTCAAAAGGGTACACAGTTTACGGCGGGCGGCACTTATATTGCCCCGAAGGCAACCGCCAAGAGAGTGCAGGGCCAAAACGGCGAGCGCGGTGCCGACGTTGAAAACGTGGTGCATGCCGCAATTTCGCCGAACTTTACGATTTCGCATCAGCTTAACGATAAGTGGTTTGTCGGTTTTGCCGGCAACAGCCCGTACGGTATGATTACCAAATATGACTATGAGTGGGTAGGCGGTGACCACGGTATTACTTCCGATGTTAAAACCGCAACCTTTACGCCGATGACGGCCTATAAAGCCACCGATAAATTATCTCTCGGTGCAGGCGTGCAATTTCAATATTTATGGGCGCACTTAACCAGCAGCCATTCTGCCAGCAGAACCGGTATTGTTTCCGAAGACGGTCACAGCTGGGCATACGGTTACGAATTGGGTGCGTTGTATGAATTTACCGACAGAACTCGCGTGGGCGTCGGCTATCGCAGCGAAATAAAGCACAAAATTAAGGGCAAGATGAAGTCTTCGGGCAGCGAACTCAGCCAATCGGAGAACCCGTATGCGGCAGGCACCGGACAATATGTTGACCAACTGCTCAACCAGAGCATTAAGGTTAACTTGAATACTCCGGCCATGCTGTCTTTAGGTGCTTATCACGATATTACCGAGCGTTGGGCGATTATGGCCGAATATCAGCGCGTTTTCTGGAGCTCGTTTAAAGATTTGACCTTTACCGGTCGCACCATGAATCAGCCGCAAGGCTATATTGCCCGGGTTAACGAGAGCTGGCGTGATACCAATTTTTATGCCATCGGTACCAGCATTAAACTCGATGAACAATGGAAGTTGCGTTTGGGCTTGGCTTATGACCAGAGTGCCGTTAAGTTGGAACATCGTACTCCGCGTATTCCGGATTCCGACCGTTTTTGGATGACCGCCGGTTTGGGATATCAGTATAACGAACACTTAAGCTTTAATTTGGCTTATACTTACATTAATGCCCGCAAGGCGCAGCTGGATACGAGCTTGACCGGCAACGACGGTTATAACGTCAAGGCCGAATATCATAACTCGATTCAGGCATTTGCTTTCGGTGTATCGTATAACTTTTAAGCTTTTTAACAAGCTTATGCAGAGCGCTCGCAATCGGGCGCTCTTTTTTATATTGCGCTTGTTTTTTGGGGCAGTTCTTTTCACAATATTCACGGCACCACTTATTATTGGTATCACATCGCGACTCGCCTCGATTATCTACAAATACGTTTTCTGAAATTTTGCCGATGATATTGCCGTCTTTATCAAAGGCCACACCTTCATCGTTCAGTTGCCCGATGGCATCGCCTTGATTACCTTGGTAATAGATTCTTTTCAAGCCGGGCAAACCAAGATAATGATACACTATTCCGTCACCGAAAGTTTCACCAATAACTTTTCCTTCGCTGTTTGTTACATACGCACTTGTCCCATATCCGTCAATTGCACCGCAGATGATGGTATCTTTAATGGTATCTCTATTGGATAAATTAAAATTATCTATGATATTACCATTTTCATCAATAAAATTAGTAATTGTTCTATTTGTCAGGTTTGTATGGTATTCTCGACACCATTCAGCGGTAATATCGCAAAGTAAAACACCATCGTCATCACAGATTACACCTTTGCAGTCCACAGGAGGAACAGGATGATTAAGTTCTCTTCTAGTAGGACCTTTATACTTGCCAGCATCGCTAACCTCATTCGATTTGGCGGTAATAAGACTGCCTTTATGCTCGTTTTGCGCCGTCGCCGTGCCTATTGAAAAAAGTGCGATAATCGTTGCAATAAATAGCTTCTTAATCATAAAAATCTCCTATCTTAAATTATCTGGCCCCAGGGAGGTACTGCACCACATCCCCTGCCGGAAGGAATTTTGCAATCGTTATCCAAAATAACTTTGCCGTTAGAATCCAAGTGCGCACAACCTTTAATTTCCCCGTCAATGATTTCTCCGATTTCGTCAGCTTGATAATTGTAAGTGAATTTCCAAAGTATTTTTCGACCTTCACTGTCGTCAATAAAACCAACGACATATCCGTCAGAGTCGTATATAAAATTATCCTCGGAAATGTTGAGAATCATTATAAAAAGGCATTGATTAATTCCGTCATCATATTCCGTAGGTTTATAGAATGGCGGCTTTTTTTTAATAAATTTTTCGTGCAGTGACCTGTTTATTTTTAAGCAACTCTCCGCACCGGCTAACCGGTACAATTCGGCCTTTTGCAGTAAACAATCGTAATCAAGGCCATACTTGTTGCAATCGGCAATATCGAAATGGTTTATGGCATCGTCTGTAACCGGAGAAATTTTGACTATGTTTCCAGAGTATTTATTATTTTCCGCAAAATGTTCGTCTTTCGCCGTCGCCGTATTAATTGAAAAAAGTGTGATAACTACCGCAATAAGTAATTTCTTGACCATAAAAATATCTCCCGTTTATTTTGTTATTATCACAATTAGCAAAATATGCGGCAAAAGGCAAGCAAAATCTATTTTGCCGAAGTTATATAACTTTTAAGATTTGCCGGT
This sequence comes from Alphaproteobacteria bacterium, assembly GCA_016283295.1. Lineage (GTDB taxonomy): Bacteria > Pseudomonadota > Alphaproteobacteria > RF32 > CAG-239 > RUG410. The sequence continues at coordinate 1,021 of JAEEMQ010000036.1, read as the reverse complement.
TATAATCAACGCAAAATCGGGTTTGGAGGAACAAAAATATGTATAGCGAGCGGTTTCAGCAGTTTATCGAAATGTGGCGCAAAGATTTTGCCATTGAACGCAGTATGAACGAAAAAGTCTGCGTCGACCGCGACGGCAACCCGATTCCGTGGTATACATATCCCGCCATAGAATATATTTCGCAATTTGATTACAGTGCCAAAAAGGTGTTTGAATACGGCACCGGATATTCGTCGATGTATTGGGCTAAACGCGCGCAAAAAGTTATCAGTATTGAAGATAAGCCGGAGTGGTTCGAGAAGTTTCAAAAAGAATTTTCCGCACCTAACTGGCAAATGCGTTATTGCGATGAAAAACAGGGCTATGAAGATACGATTTTTGCCGACGGCGAGAAGTATGACGTGATAGTGATTGACGGTAAACGTCGCGCCGAATGCGCAGCCTGTGCCGTAAAGGCTTTGGCCGCCGGCGGAATGATAATTTTGGACGACAGCGACCGCATCAACACCAGTTTGGAATATGCCGGAGCGGTCAAAAATCTGCGGGAGGCCAATTTGTTGCAGGTTGATTTTTACGGCTTTTGCCCGATGAACAACTATACCAAAACCACCTCGATTTTCTTTTCGCGCGATTTTGATTTTGCCTCGCTGTATACGGTGCAGCCGATTAACGGACTGGGTAATATCTGGTCGATGAGTCGCAAAGAGCGTAAGCAGTTTTTCAAAAAACAGGAATGGCCGCTGGAAGCCGAGCAAAAAGACGAAGAAAAATAAGCCGTTGAGCCGAAAAACTCAAAGATTCTAGGAGTTTTTTTGCGTCCAAAATAAGATTTTTCATTTTATAAACGGCTTTATCTTATATTTTTCTTATTTTAAATTTGACATAAGCACATTCCGCCGGCGGGCATCCGGGGGAGGATTACAACTGTCGCGGCCAAAGCTGATCCGTATAAGCCGGAAAGATATAAGAATAAACGCCCGAAAGTTACTCGGGCGTTTATAAAAAGTGACTACAGCTTTGT